>NZ_JBSFJL010000002.1:245791-577783 GCF_053598035.1 Streptomyces sp. NPDC001204
GCGCCCCGCTCAAGCCCAACGCCCCGCCCCCGCTCAAGCCGAACGCCCCCCGCTCACAAGGCGTCGACCTCCGCCGCCGTGGGGTAGGACTCCTGCGCGCCCCGCCGGGTGACGGCGACCGCGCCGACCCGGGCCGCGTAGGCCGCCGCCTCCTCCAGGGACGCGCCCGCGCCCAGCCGCCAGGCCAGCGCCGCGGTGAACGCGTCGCCCGCGCCCGTGGTGTCCACGGCGTCCACCTTCACGGACGGGACCCGGGCGACCCCGTCGGCGGACGCCACCAGCGCGCCCTCGCCGCCCAGAGTGATCACGACCGAGCTCGGGCCGAGGGCGAGCAGGTCCCGCGCCCAGCTCTCGGGGGTGTCGCCCGCCTCGGCGCCGCCCAGGATCACCTTCGCCTCGTGCTCGTTCACGATCAGCGGGTCGCAGGCCTTCAGGAGTTCCTGCGGCAGGGGGCGCGGCGGCGACGGGTTCAGCACGAAGCGGCTGCCCGGCGCCAGGTTCCGCACCGCCTCCACGACCGTCTCCAGCGGGATCTCCAGCTGCGCCGAGACCACCCGGGAGGCGCGCAGGAGGTCGCCGGCCGCGCGGACGTCCTCGGGCGTGAGCCGGCCGTTGGCGCCCGGCGAGACCACGATGCTGTTGTCCCCGGACGGGTCCACCGTGATCAGCGCGACCCCGGTCGGCGCCCCGCCGACCAGCACGCCCGCCGGGTCGACCCCGGCCGCGCGCTGGGCGTCGAGCAGCAGCCGGCCGTGGGCGTCGTCGCCGACCCGGGCCAGCAGGGCCGTCCTGGCCCCGAGCCGGGCGGCGGCCGCGGCCTGGTTGGCGCCCTTGCCGCCGGGATGGACGCTCAGATCGGAACCGAGCACCGTCTCCCCGGCGGCGGGCCGCCGTTCCACACCGATCACCAGGTCGGCGTTGGCCGACCCCACGACCAGGAGGTCGTAGTCGTACATGTGCGCTTTCTCCTTACAGAGGTGATTCACGAGGGTGGGCCGGCCGGGGGTCAACCGGCGGAACCGGGCCGTGTCGGGCGCCGCCGGTGGTGGTCAGGTCGCCGGCGCCGGGCCGCCCGGCACGTCGCCGCCCCCCGGCTCGCCGCAGGAGCGGCGTACGACCAGCCGGGCGGGGAGGGTGACGGACCGCGCGGGCCGACCCGCTGTCCGGTCGACCAGGGCGCGTACGGCGGCCCGCCCCAGCTCGTCGGTGGGCTGGGCGATCGCGGTGATCGGCGGGTCGGTGTGCGGGAACCACGGGATGTCGTCGAACGCGGCCAGCGCGATGTCGTCGGGCACCCGCAGTCCGCGCGCGCGGATGGCGTCCAGCGCGCCGAGCGCCATCAGGTTGTCGGCGGCGAAGACCGCCTCGGGGGGCTCGGGCAGCCCGAGGAAGCCCTCGGTGACCCGCCGGCCGCTCCCGGCCCTGAAGTCGCCCTGGCCGACGTACGCGTCCGGGAGCGGGAGGCCGTGGGCGGCCAGCGCCTCGCGGAACGCCTCGACGCGCTCGCGGCCGGTGGTGGTGGCCGCGGGGCCCGCGATGATCGCGAGCCGCCGGTGGCCGAGGCCGTACAGGTGCGCGACGAGATCCCGTACCGCCGCCCGCCCGTCCGAGCGGACCACGGGCACGTCCACGCCCTCGATCCACCGGTCCACGAACACCATCGGCGTGCCCGCGCGTGCGGCCTCCAGCATCAGCGGGGAGCCGCCGTCGGTGGGGGAGACCAGGAGACCGTCGATACGGCGGTCGAGCAGGGTCCGTACGTGGTGGTCCTGGAGGCCGGGCCGCTCGTCCGCGTTGCCGATGACGACGCTGTAGCCGAGGGCGCGTGCCTCCTCCTCGACGGAGCGGGCCAGCGCGGTGAAGTACGGGTTGAGCACGTCGCTGATGACCAGGCCGAGGGTGCGGGTCCGGTGGGTGCGCAGGGACCGGGCGACGGCGTTCGGGCGGTAGCCCAGTGCCTCGACGGAGGCCAGCACGCGTGTGCGTGCGTCGGCGCTGACCGACGGGTGCTCGTTCAGGACGCGCGAGACCGTGGCGACGGACACGCCTGCCGCGGCGGCGACGTCCTTGATGCTCGCCATCGCCGTTCCACCTCCTCGTGGAATCGATTACACCCTAGGATTGGAAACGATTACACACGCGGCCGCAAGGGCTCGTTGCCGGATCGTTGCCCTTCGAGGCCCGGAAGCGGCGCGAAATCGTCCCCGCCCGGGCGATGAGTCCGCCCTCCGGCGTCAGTCACCACCTACGACAACGTCCGTCACAGGAAGGCATCCGCCATGACCGCCGCCGCCAAGGGCCCCGCGAGCTACTTCCCCTCCATCGAGAAGAAGTCCGGCCGGCCGATCGCCGAGTGGAAGGGCCTCATCCGCTCCTCGCCGCTGACCAAGCACATGGAACTGGTCAACTGGCTCAAGTCCGAGCACGGCCTGGGGCACGGCCACGCGAACGCCCTGGTGGCCCACACCCTCGCCGAGGGCGAGGCCGGCTGAGCGGCGGGCTCCGCCGGCGGCCCGGGCGGCGCGGAGCCGGACCGCCCCGGCTCGCGCGCCGGGGCTGTCACAGCCCGGCGGTACCGTCGGGTCATGACCACGGAGGCGAGTCGGAGCGGGCAGGCCGGTGCCGGCGAGCGGCGTCCGGCCGTGCTGGAGGGCGTGCTCGAGCGGATCACGTACGCCAACGAGGAGAACGGCTACACGGTGGCCCGCGTCGACACCGGACGGGGCGCCGGTGACCTCCTCACGGTCGTCGGCGCGCTGCTCGGAGCCCAGGTCGGCGAGTCGCTGCGGATGGAGGGCCGCTGGGGCTCCCACCCGCAGTACGGCAAGCAGTTCCAGGTGGACAACTACACCACCGTGCTCCCGGCCACCGTCCAGGGCATCCGCCGCTATCTCGGCTCCGGCCTGGTCAAGGGCATCGGACCGGTCTTCGCCGACCGCATCACCCAGCACTTCGGCCTGGACACTCTGAAGGTCATCGAGGAGGAGCCCAAGCGCCTGATCGAGGTGCCCGGCCTCGGCCCCAAGCGGACCAGGAAGATCGCCGACGCCTGGGAGGAGCAGAAGGCGATCAAGGAGGTCATGCTCTTCCTCCAGACCGTCGAGGTCTCCACCTCGATCGCGGTGCGCATCTACAAGAAGTACGGCGACGCGTCGATCTCGGTGGTGAAGAACCAGCCGTACCGGCTGGCCGCCGACGTCTGGGGCATCGGCTTCCTGACCGCCGACAAGATCGCGCAGTCCGTCGGCATCCCGCACGACAGCCCGGAGCGGGTCAAGGCGGGCCTCCAGTACGCGCTGTCGCAGTCCACCGACCAGGGCCACTGCTTCCTGCCCGAGGAGCGGCTGATCACGGACGCGGTCAAGCTCCTCCAGGTGGACACCGGGCTCGTCATCGAGTGCCTCGCCGCACTGGCCGAGCCCCCCGAGGACGACGCCGACCCCGGTGTCGTACGGGAGAAGGTGCCCGGCCCGGACGGCGGCGAGGCGGTGACGGCGATCTACCTCGTGCCCTTCCACCGGGCCGAGCTGTCCCTGTCCGCCCAGCTGCTGCGCCTGCTGCGCGCCGACGCCGACCGGATGCCCGACTTCCGGGACGTCGCCTGGGACAAGGCGCTGACCTGGCTGAAGGGCCGTACGGGGGCCGACCTCGCCCCCGAGCAGGAGGCGGCGGTCAGGCTGGCGCTGACCGAGAAGGTGGCCGTGCTGACCGGCGGCCCCGGCTGCGGCAAGTCCTTCACGGTGCGCTCGATCGTGGAGCTGGCGCGGGCCAAGAAGGCCAAGGTGGTGCTGGCCGCGCCCACCGGCCGGGCCGCCAAGCGCCTCTCGGAGCTCACCGGCGCCGAGGCCTCCACCGTGCACCGCCTGCTGGAGCTCAGGCCCGGCGGGGACGCGGCCTACGACCGGGACCGCCCGCTGGACGCCGACCTGGTGGTCGTGGACGAGGCGTCCATGCTGGACCTGCTGCTGGCCAACAAGCTGGTCAAGGCCGTGCCCCCGGGCGCGCACCTGCTGTTCGTCGGGGACGTGGACCAGCTCCCCAGCGTGGGCGCCGGCGAGGTGCTGCGCGACCTGCTGGCCGACGGCAGCCCGGTGCCCGCCGTCCGCCTCACGCGCGTCTTCCGCCAGGCCCAGCAGTCGGGTGTGGTGACCAACGCGCACCGGATCAACGCCGGGCAGCATCCGCTCACCGACGGCACGAAGGACTTCTTCCTCTTCGTCGAGGACGACACCGAGGAGGCCGGCCGGCTCACCGTGGACGTGGCGGCGCGCCGGATCCCGGCCCGGTTCGGGCTCGACCCGCGCCGGGACGTGCAGGTCCTCGCGCCCATGCACCGGGGCCCGGCGGGCGCCGGCACGCTGAACGGCCTGCTCCAGCAGGCGGTCACCCCGGGCCGGCCCGACCTGCCGGAGAAGCGGTTCGGCGGCCGGGTCTTCCGCGTCGGAGACAAGGTCACCCAGATTCGCAACAATTACGAGAAGGGGAAGAACGGCGTCTTCAACGGCACCGTGGGCGTGGTCACCTCGCTCGACCCGGTCGACCAGCGCCTGACGGTGCTGACGGACGAGGACGAGGAGGTGCCGTACGAGTTCGACGAACTGGACGAACTGGCGCACGCGTACGCGGTGACCATCCACCGCTCGCAGGGCAGCGAGTATCCGGCCGTGGTGATCCCGGTCACCACCGGCGCGTGGATGATGCTCCAGCGCAACCTGCTCTACACGGCGGTGACCCGGGCCAAGAAGCTGGTCGTCCTCGTCGGCTCGCGCAGGGCGATCGGCCAGGCGGTGCGCACGGTGTCGGCGGGGCGGCGCTGCACGGCGCTGGACTTCCGCCTCGGCGGCGGCTGAAAACCGCCGCCCGGTGGGCCGGAAGCCACCGTCTGACACTACGTCACAAAAAATGATCGATCAAATGAGTCGTAAAGGTCACACAGCACTTCCCGTGGCCGGAGCGAGGGGGCAGGATGAACAGGTTGACGGCACTGAGTGCCGTCAATGGGCCCAATGGTCGACCCCGAGTGCACTCTCCTGAGCCAAATGGGGGATGGTAGAGACAGTCAGGGCACCTCGAAGATGAGGCACTACGTCGGTGAGGGAAGACGTGAGCGACAACTCTGTAGTTCTGCGGTACGACGGCGGCGAGTACACCTACCCGGTGGTCGACAGCACCGTCGGCGACAAGGGCTTCGACATCGGGAAGCTGCGCGCCCAGACCGGTCTCGTGACCTTGGACAGCGGATACGGCAACACAGCCGCCTACAAATCCGCCATCACCTATCTCGACGGTGAGCAGGGCATCCTCCGGTACCGCGGCTACCCGATCGAGCAGCTGGCCGAGCGCTCCACCTTCCTGGAGGTGGCCTACCTGCTGATCAACGGTGAGCTGCCGACCGTCGACGAGCTCACCTCGTTCAAGAACGAGGTCACGCAGCACACCCTGCTGCACGAGGACGTCAAGAACTTCTACACGGGCTTCCCGCGCGACGCCCACCCGATGGCGATGCTGTCGTCGGTCGTCTCGGCGCTGTCGACCTTCTACCAGGACAGCCACAACCCGTTCGACGAGAAGCAGCGCAACCTCTCCACGATCCGCCTGCTCGCCAAGCTCCCGACGATCGCGGCGTACGCGTACAAGAAGTCGATCGGTCACCCGTTCGTCTACCCGCGCAACGATCTCGGTTACGTCGAGAACTTCCTGCGCATGACCTTCTCGGTGCCCGCACAGGAGTTCGAGCCGGACCCGGTCGTGGCCGCCGCGCTGGACAAGCTGCTGATCCTGCACGCCGACCACGAGCAGAACTGCTCGACGTCGACGGTCCGCCTGGTCGGCTCCTCGCAGGCCAACATGTTCGCCTCGATCTCGGCCGGCATCAGCGCCCTCTGGGGTCCGCTGCACGGCGGCGCCAACCAGTCCGTCCTGGAGATGCTCGAGGGCATCCGCGACTCGGGCAACGACGTCGACACCTTCATCCGCAAGGTGAAGAACAAGGAGGACGGCGTCCGCCTGATGGGCTTCGGCCACCGGGTCTACAAGAACTTCGACCCCCGCGCCAAGATCATCAAGGCCGCCGCGCACGACGTGCTCTCCGCGCTGGGCAAGGAGGACGAGCTCCTCGACATCGCCCTGAAGCTGGAGGAGCACGCCCTGTCCGACGACTACTTCGTCGAGCGCAAGCTCTACCCGAACGTCGACTTCTATACCGGCCTGATCTACCGGGCCATGGGCTTCCCGACCGAGATGTTCACGGTCCTGTTCGCCCTCGGCCGGCTGCCGGGCTGGATCGCCCAGTGGCACGAGATGATCAAGGAGCCGGGCTCGCGCATCGGCCGCCCGCGTCAGATCTACACGGGCGTGGTCGAGCGCGACTTCGTCCCGGTCGAGGAGCGCTGAGCCTCCCGGCGGCGTCACCGGCCGAATAGCGTCACCGGCCCCGTATCCCGCGCGAGTTCGCGGGTGCGGGGCCTCGTGCTGTGCGGAGCCCCCCGTAGGCGTACCGGTTACGGGAACGGACCGCAGAGGAAACGCGGCCCGGAGGAGGGCCGCAGAAGCAACGCCGCGAAAGAAGCGGAAGGCGCCCCGGCGCGCCGGTCCCCCCACGGGCCGACGACCAGGGCGCCTTCCCATGTCCCGGTGCGGATTCCCCCCACGGGATCCGGCCGGGCGTTCAAGGACCAGCGCCTGAATCGCTGTGAGCACAACGAGCAGAACTCGTCGCACCTGGTGCTCGTGCGGTCTGCCGGGACGCGCACGCGCGGGAGGGCCGCTCAAAGCTCCCCGGTGTACGTGCCCCGGCAACGCACCTCTGAGGAAGTCCCCCAAGACATCCCCAGATGCCGGTCAGCGCCCCCCAAGACGCTGCCCGACATCGCCAACTTAGACCTTCGAACCCCTTCGATGGTTACGTTCACATCACTGTGATCTGCGTCTCTTGCATATGTCCGTTAGGTACGCAAGAGCCCAAGTATGGCGACAGGAACCCAAGCGTAAGGATGATGCGCGAGCCTTGTGAAGAGCTTATGTGAGGCGCGCGTTGGACTCTAGAGGGACTCTTACTTCGGTCTCGACTGCTTTTCATTCAGCGGAACGTGCGCAGCCGCAGACTGTTCGTCACCACGAACACCGACGAGAACGCCATAGCCGCTCCCGCGATCATCGGGTTGAGCAGTCCGGCGGCGGCCAGCGGCAGCGCGGCCACGTTGTAGCCGAAGGCCCACACGAGGTTGCCCTTGATGACGGCCAGCGTCCGCCGGGACAGGCGGATGGCGTCCGCGGCCACCCGGAGGTCCCCGCGCACCAGGGTCAGATCGCCCGCCTCGATGGCGGCGTCCGTCCCGGTTCCCATGGCCAGACCCAGGTCGGCGGTGGCGAGCGCGGCGGCGTCGTTGACCCCGTCGCCGACCATCGCCACCGTGCGCCCCTCGGCCCGCAGCCGCCTGACGGCCTCGACCTTCTCCTCGGGCAGCGCCTCGGCGACCACGTCCTGCGGGTCGATCCCGACGGTCCGCGCCACGGCCTCGGCGACGGCGCGGTTGTCGCCGGTCAGCAGGACCGGCCGCAGCCCCAGCGCGCGCAGCTGCGCGACCGCCCGCGCGCTGGTCTCCTTGACCGCGTCCCCGACGGCGATGACACCGCGTGCCGCCCCGTCCCAGCCGACGACGACCGCCGTACGGCCCTCGCTCTCCGCCTCGCGCCGGGCGCGGGCCACCTCCTCCGGCAGTTCGGCGGTGAGCTCGACGAGCCGTCCCACGGCCACGTCGTGGCCCTCCACGCGTCCGCGTACGCCGCGTCCGGGGACGTTCTCGAAGTGCTCGACCGGGGGCAGCGGTCCCACCCGCTCCTCGGCTCCGGCGGCCACGGCACGCGCGATCGGGTGCTCGGAGGCGTGCTCCAGGGCGCCCGCGAGGCGCAGCAGCTGCTTCTCGTCGGTGCCCTCGGCGGCGTACACCTCCTGAAGGGTCATCCGGCCCGTGGTGACCGTTCCGGTCTTGTCCAGGACGACGGTGTCCACGCGGCGGGTGGACTCCAGCACCTCGGGACCCTTGATGAGGATGCCGAGCTGGGCGCCCCGGCCGGTGCCGACCATCAGCGCGGTCGGCGTGGCCAGGCCCAGCGCGCACGGGCAGGCGATGATCAGCACCGCGACGGCCGCGGTGAACGCGGCGGTCACCTCGCCGGTGGCGAACAGCCAGACGAGCAGGGTGCCGACGGCGATGAGCAGGACGACCGGCACGAAGACCGCCGATATGCGGTCGGCCAGCCGCTGCACCTCGGCCTTGCCGCTCTGCGCGTCCTCGACGAGCCGCGCCATCCGCGCGAGCTGCGTGTCCGCGCCGATCCGGGTGGCCTCGACGACCAGCCGACCGCCCGCGTTGACCGTGGCGCCGGTGACCGTGTCGCCGGGACCGATGTCCACCGGCGCCGACTCGCCGGTGAGCATCGAGGCGTCGACCGCCGAGCCGCCCTCGACGACCGTGCCGTCGGTGGCGATCTTCTCACCGGGCCGTACGACGAACCGGTCCCCGACCGCCAGCGCGGTCACCGGGATCCTCGTCTCCACTCCGCCCCGCACTACGGAGACGTCCTTCGCGCCCAGTTCCAGCAGCGCCCGCAGCGCCGCGCCCGCCCGTCGCTTGGAGCGGGCCTCCAGATAGCGGCCGAGCAGGATGAACGCGACGACCCCGGCGGCGACCTCCAGGTAGATCGTGGAGGCCGCGTCCACCCGGGAGACGGTGAGGCGGAACTCGTGGCGCATACCGGGCATGCCCGCGTCGCCCAGGAACAGCGCCCACAGCGACCAGCCGAACGCGGCCAGGGTGCCGATCGAGACGAGGGTGTCCATGGTGGCCGCGCCGTGCCGGGCGTTGGTCAGGGCCGCCCGGTGGAACGGCAGTCCGCCCCAGACGACGACCGGCGCGGCGAGGGTGAGCGAGAGCCACTGCCAGTACGTGAACTGAAGGGCCGGCACCATCGCGAGCGCCACGACGGGGGCGGCGAGGAGCGCGGAGACGATCAGCCGCCCGCGCAGGGAGGCCGCTTCGGAGTCCCGGGGCGGCCGCTCCGCGTCCGGCCGGGACTCCGCGTCCGCCGCCGGTTCGGGTGCCGGCGGCGGGGGCTCCTCCGCCGTGTAACCGGTCTTGACCACGGTGGCGACCAGATCGGCGACCGATACCCCGGCGGGGTGGGAGACCCTGGCCTTCTCCGTGGCGAAGTTGACCGTCGCGGTGACGCCGTCCATGCGGTTGAGCTTCTTCTCGACGCGGGCCGCGCAGGAGGCGCAGGTCATTCCCCCGATGAGCAGCTCGACCTCGGCGGCGCCCGGCCGGTCGGCCGTGGGCGTCTGCGGGGCGGCGTGGGTGTTCATCCTCGGGACTCCAGACGACATACGGGCGGGTGGACCGGCCCTCGTCAGGCCTCGCCGACGAGTTCGAAGCCGGCCTCGTCCACGGCGGCGCGCAGCGCCTCCGTCTCCAGCGGGGAGGCGGAGACCACGGTGACCTCGCCGGTGGAGGCGACGGCCTTCACCGAGCTGACGCCGGGCAGCCCGGAGATCTCGGCGGACACGGAACCCTCGCAGTGTCCGCAGCTCATCCCGCTCACCTTGTAGACGGTGGTGACGGTGTCCGGGGTGCCGGTCTGGGCAGTCATGTCGTTCTCCTCGTCGTGGTGGGTGGGGCACAGGGGGCCACGGTGGCCCGCCATTTCTCAGACTATACCCCTAGGGGGTATTGACCAAGGAACCACGGCCGATGACCGAAGCCGGGTCGGTGCGGATCACCCTCCAGGCCGCCCGTGCCCGGGTTGTGCCCGCGTACTACGGTTTCGCCGGCGGCGGTGGGCCGCGGTGAACCGGACGGAAGGCGAGGCGGCGGAATGCGGGCTGTGGTGTTCGAGCGGTACGGGGAGCCGGCCGAGGTGCGCGAGGTGGCCGACCCGAGGCCCGCGGAACACGGGGTCGTGGTCCGCGTCGAGGCGACCGGCCTGTGCCGCAGCGACTGGCACGGCTGGCAGGGCCACGACCCCGACGTCGCGCTGCCGCACGTGCCGGGGCACGAACTCGCCGGGACCGTCGAGGAGGTGGGCCCCCGGGTGACCCGCTGGCGGCCCGGCGACCGGGTGACCGTCCCCTTCGTCTGCGCCTGCGGCACCTGCCCCGCCTGTGCGGCGGGCGACCAGCAGGTGTGCGAGCGGCAGACCCAGCCGGGCTTCACGCACTGGGGCTCCTTCGCCCAGTACGTGGCGCTCGACCACGCCGACGTGAACCTGGTCGCCGTTCCCGAGGGCCTGTCCTTCGCCACGGCGGCCTCGCTCGGCTGCCGGTTCGCCACGGCGTACCGCGCGGTGGTCCAGCAGGGCCGCGCCGCCGCCGGCGACTGGGTCGCCGTGCACGGCTGCGGGGGCGTGGGGCTGTCGGCGGTGATGATCGCGGCGGCCGCGGGGGCGAGGGTGGTCGCGGTGGACGTGTCCGCCCGGGCCCTGGACCTGGCGCGGAGGTTCGGCGCCGCGCAGTGCGTGGACGCGTCGGACGTCGAGGACACGGCGGAGCGGGTGCGCGAGCTGACCGGCGGCGGCGCCCATCTCTCGCTCGACGCGCTCGGCTCGCCCGCCACCTGCGCGGCCTCGGTGAACGGCCTGCGCCGACGGGGCCGTCACGTCCAGGTCGGTCTGCTGCCCTCCGCGACGGGCACCACCCCCGTGCCCATGGCGCGCGCGATCGCCCTGGAACTCGAACTCCTGGGCAGCCACGGCATGGCCGCGCACGCCTATCCGGAGATGCTGGAGCTGGTACGGGCCGGCGTGCTGCGCCCCGACCTGCTGGTGACGTCGGTCATCCCGCTGGCGGCCGTCCCGGACGCGCTCGCGGCGATGGGCACGGCACCGGGATCCGGGGTCACGGTCATCGAGCCGTGGAGCTGACATGACGGTGCCCCACCTCGCGTGGGGCACCGTCAGTCACGGGGGCCGGGCCCGCGGCCCGGCGGCGTTTCAGTCGGCTCTGCGGCCGCGGTTGCCGGGCCGGGCGGCGACCCAGGCGCGGACGGTGTCGGCGTACCAGTAGGGCCTGCCGCTCTCCACGTGGTCGGGTGGCGGCAGCAGACCGTGCTTGCGGTAGGACCGCACGGTGTCCGGCTGCACCCGGATGTGTGCCGCGATCTCCTTGTACGACCAGAGCCTTCGGTCGGTCATGACGTGCACCTCCCCGCGCGCACCACGGCGGCGGCCGGAGAGGCCGTCGGGGGAGCCGGGCGCCGCGCTGGCGATCTCCAAGCCTGTGATCGGTGAACGACCCGGAGTACGCACCGGCAAGCGGCTGTCGGCCGGGTGTGACCGGGGGGCCGCGTACCCGCGACATGCGTGACACGGCGGAGGTTTTTGTGACAGAGCTGAAGCAAGCGACTTACCCGCCCGGGGGTTTACGCGACCGATGGCGGACCCTCTCGTCCGTATGTCCGGACAAACCATTGACAGGGGTCCGTGCCCGGCACTAGAACCGGGGGAACCGGGGGAGTCGAGGCGAAGGGAAGCCGAGGGCAGCCGATGGCGTGCGACCTGATCACCGCGGGGCCGTACTCGCCGGCGCGCCCGGGACGGTCCGTCCGGCCAAGAGTTTCCCCACCCGAGCGGCGGGGGTACGCCGGGTGCGGACCCGCACGCGCCCCGTGGCGCCCGGCGCTGAACGCCTCCGGCACAGAACGCCTCCGGCGCGGGACGCCGCTTCGCCCTGGCAGGAGCGAAGTGCGAGCGTCGACTCCCCGCCCGCTACGGCCCCGCGCCGGAGGTCCCGACAACCCACCGCGGGGCGGCGGCCGCCCGCACTCCGCCCGACCGCGGAATCCGCATGCAGTCCTCGGCGGGGCGCGTGCGGCGGACACTCCCACATGTGTCTACGTGGAGACGGAAACCGCAGACACAGTGTCGGGCGCGTCCTGAGCGCGTGCCTGGTGGGATGTACCTGTGGCCGGGACCGCGACGCGCCCGTCGCCGGTCACGGCACACGAGCTCAACGAACGGCACGTTTCGACCCGTCGCCGCCATCTGTGAAGGAGTAACCGGGCATGACGAAGATCGTCAACCACTGGATCGGCGGGAAGACCGTCGAAGGCGCCTCGGGGACGTACGGGCCGGTCACGGACCCGGCGACCGGCGAGGTCACCACGAAGGTCGCGTTCGCCTCCGTGGAGGAGGTGGACGCCGCGGTCGCCGCCGCCAAGGACGCGTACCTGACCTGGGGCCAGTCCTCGCTGGCCCAGCGGACCTCGATCCTGTTCAAGTTCCGCGCGCTGTTGGACGCGCACCGCGACGAGATCGCCGAGCTGATCACCGCCGAGCACGGCAAGGTGCACTCCGACGCGCTCGGCGAGGTCGCGCGCGGCCTGGAGATCGTCGACCTGGCCTGCGGCATCAACGTCCAGCTCAAGGGCGAGCTGTCCACCCAGGTCGCCACCCGCGTCGACGTGGCCGCGATCCGGCAGCCGCTCGGCGTGGTCGCCGGCATCACGCCGTTCAACTTCCCGGCGATGGTCCCGATGTGGATGTTCCCCATCGCCATCGCGTGCGGCAACACCTTCGTGCTGAAGCCGAGCGAGAAGGACCCGTCGGCGTCCCTGAAGATCGCCGAGCTGCTGGCCGAGGCCGGGCTGCCCGACGGCGTCTTCAACGTCGTCCACGGCGACAAGGTGGCCGTGGACCGCCTCCTGGAGCACCCCGACGTCAAGGCGGTCTCCTTCGTCGGCTCCACCCCGATCGCCCGCTACATCCACACCACCGCCTCCGCGAACGGCAAGCGCGTGCAGGCCCTCGGCGGCGCCAAGAACCACATGCTGGTGCTGCCGGACGCCGACCTGGACGCGGCCGCCGACGCCGCCGTCTCGGCCGCGTACGGCTCGGCGGGCGAGCGCTGCATGGCCATCTCGGCCGTCGTCGCGGTCGGCGCGATCGGCGACGAACTGGTGGAGAAGATCCGCGAGCGCGCCGAGAAGATCAAGATCGGTCCGGGCAACGACCCGTCCTCCGAGATGGGCCCGCTGATCACCAAGGCGCACCGCGACAAGGTGGCCTCGTACGTGGAGAACGCCGCGGGCGAGGGCGCCGAGGTCGTCCTGGACGGCACCGGCTACACGGTCGAGGGCTTCGAGGACGGCCACTGGGTCGGCATCTCGCTGCTGGACAGGGTGCCGACCAGCGCCAAGGCCTACCAGGACGAGATCTTCGGCCCGGTGCTGTGCGTGCTGCGCGTGGACAGCTACGACGAGGGCGTGGCGCTCATCAACGCCTCGCCGTTCGGCAACGGCACCGCGATCTTCACCCGGGACGGCGGCGCCGCCCGCCGCTTCCAGCTGGAGATCGAGGCCGGCATGGTGGGCGTCAACGTGCCGATCCCGGTGCCGGTGGGCTACCACTCCTTCGGTGGCTGGAAGGACTCGCTCTTCGGCGACCACCACATCTACGGCAACGACGGCACGCACTTCTACACCCGCGGCAAGGTCGTCACCACCCGTTGGCCGGACCCGTCCGAGGCCCCGGCGGGCGTGGACCTCGGGTTCCCGCGCAACCACTGATCACCGACCCCCGACCGTCGCCGCAGGCGATGACGAGGCCGTCCGCTATGCGGACGGCCTCATCTTTTTTCGGGTGCGCGCTACGGTTCCCGCACGCCCGTAAGGGCCCGAACAATGGGACCGTTCGACGAGTGAATCAGTTGTAGATCGCTGTTCCGCCGCGAATTCCGTAGGTTAACGACCATTGACTCAGCGGTTTTCGTTGATGTTCGATATCCGGGCCGGGAGCGGACGAGAGTGCTTACGACCGCGAACCGCCGGAGGCGATAGCGCGCTCCCCGGCCCCTCACCTGTTGCACAAGTCGATCGGAACCGCTGCATGACCGACATGCTCCGCTCTGTCGAGAACGCCGTCCCCGAAGTGGCCGGCAGTCCCACAGAGGCGACGGACAGCCCCACCAAGCTCAAGCGCTCCATCGGGGTCGTCGGCGGCACCCTCCTCACCCTCTCGTGCGTGACCCCCGCCTCCACGCTGTTCGTGGTCGTGCCCGACCTCCTCGGCACGCTCGGCACCGCCACCGCCCTCACCATCGCCATCGGCTCCCTGCTGTGCATCGCCGTGGCGTTCTGCTACTCGGAGCTGGGCACCCTCATCCCCAGCGCGGGCGGCGAGTACGCCATGGTGTCGACCATGGCCGGGCGGCTGGCGGGCTGGCTGGTCTTCGTGCTGTCCCTGCTCGTCGTCATGATCGTCCCGCCCGTGATCGCGATGGGCACCGCGGACTACCTGGCGCCGATCGTGCACCTCGACCCGGCCTGGACCGGCGCCGGCGTGATGCTGCTGGCCACCCTCGCCGGTCTGCTGGACCTGCGCGCCAACGCCTGGATCACCGGCATCTTCCTGGTCCTGGAGGTCATCGCGGCGGGCGTGGTCGCGCTGCTGGGCTTCGCGCACAGCCACCGGGGCGTCGGCAGCCTGGTCTCCATGCAGGTGGCCGGCACCGACGGGCACACGGACGCCGTGACGGCCATGCTCGTCATCTCCGGGCTCGCCATCGCGCTCTTCGCCACCCAGGGCTTCTCCACCGCCGTCTACCTCTCCGAGGAGCTGGAGAACCCGCGCCGCAACGTCGCCCGCACGGTGCTCGCCACCCTCGCCATCTCCTCCGTGATCATCCTCGTGCCGGTCGTCGCCATCACCATGGGCGCCTCCGACATCAAGGAGCTGACCGCCGGCAACCTGAGCTCGATGGTGATCGCCTGGTCCAACTCCGCGGTCGGCACCTTCGTCAGCCTCTGCGTGGCCCTGGCGATCATCAACGCCGGCATCGTCATGGTCATCCAGAACTCCCGCGTGCTGTTCGCCTCCGCCCGCGACAAGGCCTGGCCCTCGGCGGTGAACAACGTCTTCTCCCGGCTCGGCCGCTTCGGCTCCCCCTGGGTCGCCACCCTGGCGGTCGGCGTCCCCGGCGCGCTGCTGTGCTTCGTCAACCTGGACACCCTGTACGGCGTCACGGGCGTCTCGGTGACCGGCATGTACCTGCTCGTCGCGGTCGCCGCGCTGCTGTCCCGCCGCGGCTCCCACAAGCACACGGCCGCCTGGCGGATGCCGCTCTGGCCGGCCGTGCCCGTGCTGCTCATCGCGTTCCTGGCGTACATCCTCAGCCGGCAGGAGATCACCTACCTGCTGTGGACCGGCGGCATCATGGCGGTCGCCACCCTCTACTGGGCGTTCTACCTCCGCCCCCGCCGCGACACCCGCTGGCTGGTGTCGATCCCGGAGGACACCCAGCCGTAGGACGACGGGCGGCGTACCGCGTCCGCGGTACGCCGCGGCGGCCCCGTACTCCCCGAGTAGGTGCGGAGGTTCGGTCCGTCGGCGGCTTCGGTCGCCGGCGGCGGACCGTACCGTGGAGGACATGGATCTTCGACTGCCCGGATTGCGCGGGCTGCCGCCGAGGCCCCGGCGCCTGCTGGCCGCCGGGGCCGCCGTCGTCGTCCTGGCCGGTGCCGGCACGTGGAAGGCGATCGCCTCCGACGACCCGCCCCCGGTGCACCGCACCGACCGGATGATGACCACGGGCGACGGGGTGCGGATCGACACCTCGTACTTCACCCCGGCCACGTCCGGCCGCCACCCCGCCGTCCTGCTCGGGCACGGCTTCGGGGGCAGCAAGGACGACGTGCGGCGGCAGGCGCAGGACCTCGCCAGGGACGGATACGCGGTGCTGACCTGGTCGGCGCGCGGCTTCGGCAGATCCACCGGCAAGATCGGGCTGAACGACCCCGAGGGCGAGGTCGCCGACGTCTCCCAGCTGATCGACTGGCTCGCGCGGCGGCCCGAGGTGCGGCTCGACGGGCCCGGCGACCCGCGCGTGGGCGTGGCCGGAGCCTCCTACGGCGGAGCGATCTCCCTGCTCGCCGCCGGACACGACCGCAGGGTGGACGCCATCGCCCCGGCCATCACCTACTGGAACCTCGCGGACGCGCTCTTCCCGGGCGGCGTCTTCAAGAAGTTGTGGGCGGGCGCCTTCATCAACTCAGGCGGCGGATGCGCCGAGTTCGAGCCCACGCTGTGCCGGATGTACGAGCGGGTCGCCGAGTCGGGCAAGCCGGACGCGGAGGCGCGCGCACTGCTCCAGGAGCGCTCGCCGTCCGCCGTCGCCGACCGCATCAAGGTGCCGACCCTGCTGGTGCAGGGCCAGACCGACTCCCTCTTCCCGCTCGGCCAGGCCGACGCCGCCGCCAGGGCGATCCGGGCGAACGGCGCCCCGGTCGACGTCGACTGGATCGCGGGCGGCCACGACGGCGGCGACATGGAGACCGGCCGGGTCCAGGCACGCGTGAAGAACTGGTTCGACCGGTACCTCAAGGGCGACAAGAACGCCGGCACGGGCCCCGCCTTCCGCATCACCCGCACCGGCGGGGTCGACTCCACCGACGGCCGGGCCCTGCTGCGGGGCGCGAGCGGCAGCACGTATCCGGGGCTGGAGGGCGGGCAGCGGTCCATCGCCCTGCGCGGAGGCGAGCGCCGCTTCGAGAACCCCGCCGGGGCCAACCCGCCCGCCGTGTCCTCCCTGCCGGGCCTCGGCGGCTCCGGCGGTCTGGCCCAGCTGTCCTCGCTCGGCGTCGGGGTGTCCCTCGACTTCCCCGGCCAGTACGCGCGGTTCGACTCCGCGCCGCTCGGCGGCGGCCTGCGCGTCACCGGCTCGCCCACGGTGACCGTCCACGTCACCTCGACCACCGACGACGCGGTGCTCTTCGCCAAGCTGTACGACGTCGGACCGGGCAAGGAGCAGCCGGTGCTGCCCGCCCAGCTGGTGGCCCCCGTGCGTGTCGAGGGCGCCAAGGCCGGCAAGGACGTCACCCTCACCCTCCCGGCGATCGACCACGAGGTGCAGAAGGGCCACCGGCTCCGCCTGGTGCTCGCCTCCACCGACCTCGGCTACGCCTCACCGGCCGCCCCTGCGACGTACACCGTCGGCCTGAAGAGCGACCTGAAGGTGCCGACCGCGCCGGGCGTGACCACCGCGGCGGCCCCGCTGCCCGGTTGGGTGTGGTGGCTGCCGGCGGCCGGCGCGGCGGTCGCGCTCGCCCTGCTGCTGACCTCCCGCCGCCGCACCGCCGCGCCCGCTCCCGACCCGGAGTCGGCCGACGTCCCGCTGCGGATCACGGGCCTGAGCAAGCGCTACGCGAGGTCGGCGGACCGGTACGCGGTACGGGACCTGTCGTTCCAGGTGGACAAGGGCCAGGTCCTCGGCCTGCTCGGGCCGAACGGCGCGGGCAAGACGACCACCCTGCGCATGCTGATGGGCCTGATCCAGCCGGACGCCGGCGAGATCCGCGTCTTCGGCCACGCCGTCCGGCCCGGAGCGCCCGTGCTGTCGCGGGTCGGTGCCTTCGTCGAGGGCGCCGGCTTCCTGCCCCATCTGTCCGGCCGGGAGAACCTGGAGCTGTACTGGCGGGCCACCGGCCGCCCGGCCGAGGACGCGCACCTGGACGAGGCCCTCCGGATCGCCGGTCTCGGCGACGCGCTGGCCCGCGCGGTACGCACCTACTCGCAGGGCATGCGCCAGCGCCTGGCGATCGCGCAGGCCATGCTGGGCCTGCCGGACCTGCTGATCCTGGACGAGCCCACCAACGGCCTCGACCCGCCCCAGATCCGAGAGATGCGCGAGGTGATGATCCGTTACGCGGCCGGCGGCCGCACGGTGATCGTCTCCAGCCACCTGCTCTCGGAGGTCGAACAGTCCTGCACGCACCTGGTCGTGATGGACCGGGGGCGGCTGGTGCAGGCGGGTCCGGTCGGCGAGATCGTCGGCTCCGGGGACACCCTCCTGGTCGGCACCGCCACGCCGGTGGAGGACCCGGTCGTGGAGAAGGTGTCCGCCCTGCCGGGCGTCGCCTCGGCACTGCGGACCGAGGACGGCCTCCTGGTCCGGCTGGAGACCGGCGGCACGGCGCGGGACCTGGTCGTGGAGCTGGTGCGGCTGGAGGTGCCCGTCGTCTCGGTCGGCCCCCACCGCCGGCTCGAAGACGCCTTCCTCACCCTGATCGGAGGTTCCGCATGAGCACGCTCGCCGAGAGCGCCGAGGTCGCCTCCGGTTACCGGGCGGCCCGCACCCTGCCCCTGAGGGTGGAGCTGGTGCGGCAGTTCAAGCGGCGCCGCACGCTCGTCATGGGCGGCATCCTGGCCGCGCTGCCCTTCGTGCTGGCCGTCGCCTTCGCGATCGGCGGCGGTCCGGGCGGCCGCGGCGGCCGGGTGACGCTGATGGACACGGCCACCGCGTCCGCGGCCAACTTCGCCGCGGTGAACCTGTTCGTCTCGGCGGGCTTCCTGCTGGTGATCCCGGTGGCGCTGTTCTGCGGGGACACGGTGGCCTCGGAGGCGAGCTGGTCCTCCCTGCGCTACCTGCTCGCCGCGCCCGTGCCGCGGGCCCGGCTGCTGTGGTCCAAGCTCGTCGTCGGACTCGGGCTCAGCCTGGCGGCGATGCTGCTGCTGCCGCTGGTGGCGCTCGCCGTCGGCACGGCCGCCTACGGCTGGGGCCCGCTGGAGATCCCCACCGGCGGCGCGCTGGACGCGGGGACGGCAGCGCAGCGGCTGCTGGTGGTCGTGGCGTACATCTTCGTGTCGCAACTGGTCACCGCGGGACTGGCGTTCTGGCTGTCCACCAGGACGGACGCGCCGCTCGGCGCCGTGGGCGGGGCGGTCGGCCTGACCATCGTGGGCAACGTCCTGGACGCCGTCACGGCCCTCGGGCACTGGCGCGACTTCCTGCCCGCGCACTGGCAGTACGCCTGGGCCGACGCCGTGCAGCCGCACCCCGAGTGGTCCGGGATGATCCAGGGCACGGCGGTCTCCGTCAGCTACGCGCTGGTGCTGTTCGCCCTGGCCTTCCGCGGGTTCGCCCGCAAGGACGTGGTGTCGTAACCGCGGACGTTGTCGCACTGCCGGTTCTGCCGGTTCTGCCGGTGCTGTTGGTTCTGCCGGTTCTTCCGGTCCGGCGGGATCGGCAGGATCGGCACGTTCTGGACGTCGGCCACCTGGCTTTCCGAGGAAGCCCGTCACACCGGAGTGCTCTGGTCAACTGCGCGACCGCACCCTGGTTTCTCCCCTTCACCCCGCCGGTCGACGGCGCGGACTGCTTGTGTGTTTTTTGGACTCCGTGATTTTCCGGAGTTTTGAATGCGGTGGCGTCCAAGCGGGTGAACCCCCGCAACCAAACATGCGGCTCCGGGTTGATGAAGGCGTAGGACTTGCGTCGCTACGAGGAAAGGAACGCGCAGTGCTCAAAAGGGCAGAGGTCGCCGCGGCGGCCGCCGCTTCTGTCGGGCACTACGAGTCCGCTGTTCTCGCTGACCCGGGGGGCGCTCGACAAGCCGTGCCTCGGCATGGGCGACACCAGCGCCGGCGTGCTGCGGTCCGTCGACTCGGACCAGCAGGACCAGCAGTGCCCGGACACCTCCACTTGGGCCGAGCGGGACGCCGCGCTTTCGCACGGCCATGGTCCTTCGCCGATTCGGCCGAGGACTGCCCGTACCTTTCCGAAGAACTCTTTCCGGCAATGCAGTCGAGGGTGAATCGTATGGTCACGAGGGTCAATCGAGTGAAGTGCTCGGCGACTCACGTTCCGCATTTTCCCATTACGGCTATTCCTCGTTCAGCATCACGACCGTATCGGTTGTGTTCAATCGGTTTCTGACCGTCATCGGGGCGTCGTCCCCAAGAAGGGAACATTTCATGAAGAAGAGCGTTGCTGTCGTCACCGGCGCCCTCGTGGCCCTGGGCATGGCCGGCCCCGCCTTCGCCGACTCCGGGGCCACGGGTACCGCCGCGAACTCCCCGGGTGTGCTCTCGGGCAACGTCATCCAGGTTCCCGTGCACGTTCCGGTCAACGCCTGCGGCAACACCGTCAACGTCATCGCGCTGCTGAACCCGACGTTCGGCAACACCTGCGCCAACGGCTGACCGTCCGGCGCACCCAGCCGTACCGGCTGTGTCACGGCCGGCCTTGGACATCGATCTCCCGCCCAAGGCCGGCCTTCCCACATCTTCAAGCCGCATCGACCGAGCGGCTGCAAGCAGGAAGACAACGAGATTGCGACAGACTCTGAGCAGGGGAGTGTTCGCGGCCGCCGCCGCGACGAGTTTGCTGACGCTGTGCGGCAGCTCCGCCCTGGCCGACTCTCAGGCCGAGGGCGCCGCGTCCAACTCGCCCGGCGTGCTGTCCGGGAACACCATCCAGGCACCGGTCTCGGTGCCGGTGAACGTCTGCGGCAACACCGTGGACGTGGTGGCGGTGCTCAACCCGGCGTTCGGCAACAGCTGCGGCAACGGCTCACCGGTGACCACGCCCGTGACGGTGCCGGCACCACCCAGTGTCACGCCGTCGACCGACGACGGCTCCACGGCCCTGCCTCCCGTGTCCACGCCGACGCCCACACCGGACTCCGGCACGTCGACCACGGACACCCCGCCGCGCGTGGTGGACGAGGCGGTGGCCGAGCCCCAGCATGCCCAGACCCTGCCGGCTCCGGCGGTCCTCGAGAACGCCACGCCTGACGCGGCCCCGCAGCTGGCCGAGACCGGCACCGGCGCCCTGCTGGCGTCCTCGGCCGCCAGTGCGGCCCTGATCGCCGGCGGCGTGATCCTCTACCGCCGCGGCCGGGCGGCGACGCACCGCTAGGACTGGATCCCCGGGCCGGCGAAGCGGCCCCCTACGGGTGCCGGACATGCTGTCCGGCACCCGTTCTTGTCTTCCCTGACGGCAGGCGAGCGCGTCCTGTCGCCGGCCGCCGCGTAAGCCTTCCCGACTGCCGCCGGGTTCGCCTTCCTGACGGCAGGCGTGCGCGTCTTGCTGACCGTCGGCGGGCCCAGGGCTCATCTTCCTGCCGGGTGTCGCGCTCGTCCTTCTGGCGGCAGGCGGGTTCGCGCTTGTCCTCCTGAAGGCCGACGGGCTTGTCCGACTGGCACCGGCGGGCTCGTCCTCCTGCCGGCCGTCGCGTTTGTCTTGCCGACGCCCGCGCGCTCGCCTGCCTGGCGTCCGGGCGCACTTGCCTTGCCGACGCCCGAAGCGGCCGCCCGCGGCTCGCCGACCGCCAGTCTCGGCCCCGCGCCGGCCCTGGTCCGCCGCCGGCCCTGGCCGCCCGGCCCCCGACCGCTGCTGGTCCTGGTCCGCTGTCGGTCCCGGTTCGCCTCCAGTCAGGTCTGCTGCTGGTCCTGGTTCGCCGCTGGTCGTCGCCTGCCCCCAGTCCCCGGCCTGCTTCGGCCTTGGCCCACCTCCGGTCCCTGCCTTACCTCTGGCCGGCCCCGAACGCTGCGGGTCCTGGCTTGCTGCTGGGCCCTAGTCCGCTGCCGGTCCTGGCTCGCCGCCGGTCCGCCTGCCGGTTCCTGCTCGCCGCCGGTCCCGGTTCGCTCCCAGTTCCTGCCTGCCTCCGGTCCTGGTTCGCTTCCGGTTCTGGCCCGCTCCCGGTCCTGGTTCGCCGTTAGCAGTGGCCTGCCCCCAGTCGCCGGCCGCCCCGGCCCCGGCCTGCCTCCGGTCCTGACTTGCCCCTGGCCCCTGCCTGCCCCCGGTTCTGGCCTGTTCCCGGTCCTGGCCTGCTCCCGGTCCTGGCTCGCCCCGCCCCCCGGTCGGCCTCGGTCGTGGTGCGTCCCCGCCCCGGCCGGCCCTCGGTCGTGCGCCGTCCCCGCCCCCGGCCCGCACTCGGTCGCGGTGCGCTCCCGGAGGCGGGGCGCGGACCGGCCCGGCGTGTTCGAGGAGACTTCGAGATCACCCCTTTGGCGGCACAACTCGCGGGACTGCCACGCGTTGACACAACGCCGGGCATCCCCGCCCGGGTGTTTTTGCGTCAACCCAAGGAGCATTTCTCCATGTCGCGTATCGCCAAGGGCCTGGTCCTTACCTCCGTCGCCGCCGCGGCCGTCGCCGGTGGTGCCGGCATCGCCGCCGCCAGCAGCGGCGCGACCGGCGGCGCCGCCAACTCCCCGGGCGTGCTGTCGGGCAACGTCATCCAGCTTCCCGTGCACGTCCCGGTCAACGTCTGCGGCAACACCATCGACGTCGTCGGCGTGCTGAACCCGACGTTCGGCAACGCCTGCGTCAACGGCTGACATCCGCGCGCGTTCCTCCGTCCGGCCGCCGTCCCCGGGTTCCGCCGTGGGACGGCGGCCGGCCGCGTAGCAGATCCCCCGTGTCGCAGATCCCGTATCAGAACGCGGCGAATTCGGGCCACCGGGGTTTCCGGTCCGGCCGGGGCTCGTTGGGCAGGGCGACGCAATCCCCCGCGGTGACCGACGTCGCCGAAGAAAGGAAACACGACGATGAAGTCCCTGAAGGCTGCCGCCGTCCTCGCCGGATCCCTGGCCCTCACCGCTGCCGCCGCGCCCGCGTTCGCCCAGAACGCCGCCGACCTCACGCCCAACAGCCTCAACGGCGCTGTGAACACGCTCACCAAGGGCCCCGTCGACGTCATGCCGCTCCAGCACCAGTCCAACGCCCTCAACACCGAGAACCAGGACTCGCTGCTCCACACGGTGAACGGCGCCACCCAGACCCTGAACGCCCCCAAGCCCCTGCTCGGCGGCCTGGCGCTGCAGCGCTGAGCCGCGTCAGGCGTGAGGCGTGAGCCCGGCGCCTCCGTGCCGGCCGGACCCGTCGTACTACTACGGCACTCGGGGGAATCCCGTGCTGGTGGTGGCGTCAGGATCGTTGGGCGGTACGGACGTCGAGCCCCGAACCCGGAAAGGGACCGTACCTGACATGAAGTCGACCACTCGAGGAACCCTCGCCGCCCTCATCACGGGCGTCGCCGCGGCCATGGGCGCGGCGGCGACCCCCGCCGCCGCGGCCGGCACGGTTCCCGTCCCCGTCCCGCTGGGCGGCGCGGAGGCGGCCCTCGGCACGGAACTGCCCGAGGTCGGCGGACAGGTGCCGCTGCCCGCGGCGGGCGTGCCGGAGCCCCCGCGCTTCGTCCATGGACGGCTCCTGCCCGAGCGCGCCGTGCCACGGCTGCCGGTCGACGGCGGGCTGCCCGGCATGGAGCTGCGCGCCCCGCTGGCCCACACCCTCGACGACGGCTTCGACCACGTCGGCGTCGGCCTGCCCGCCTCCGACGTGCGGACCCTGACCCCGGGCCTCTCCCTGGACGCCCCCCTGACCGCCCCGAACCCCGGCGAACTGCCCACCCTGAAGCAGCCGGAGCTGTCCGTCCTCGCCCCCGTACTGCGCACCGCCCCGGGAGCCGACCTGACGGCCGGTCCCGGCCTGTAGCGGCGACGGGGACGTCAGCCGTCCGACGTGGGCCGGCGTTCGCCGAGGCGTGCGGTGACCCGGGCGGCGGACTCGCGCACCGTCTCGCCCAGCACCGGAAGCCCTTCGGGGGAGACCCGGAACCGGGGCGCGGAGACCAGGACCGAGGCGACCGCCTCGCCGCGGTGGTCGAAGACCGGGGCGGCGACGCCCACTTCCTCCACCGAGGTCTCGCCGTAGTTGACGGCGTAGCTGCGCTCGGCGCTCTCCGCGAGGCGGAGCAGATAGGCGTCGACCGCGGCGTCGCTGAGCCCCGGGTGGACCACGGCCCCGCTGGTGACCAGGGCCCGTACGCGCTCGGAGGGCAGCCGGCTGAGGAACACCTGCACCGAGGAACTCGCCGCCGTCTGGTAGCGGGTCCCCAGCGGGGTGCTGTGCTTGACCTCGTGCCGGCTCGCCACCTGCTCCACGCAGACGGCCTCGGCGCCGTTCCACACCAGCAGCGCCGCGGTCTCCCCGGTGCGGTGGCTCAGCTCCTGGAGCACCGGATACGCCGCCCGGCGCACATCGAGGTCGGCCAGCAGCGGACCCGCCATCGCGATCACGCCGAGCCCCAGCCGGAACCGCCGGGAGCCCGGGTCGCGCTCGACCAGGCCGTCCTGCTCCAGCGTGGCGAGGATGCGGGACACGGTGGACTTGTGCAGTCCGACCCGGGTGGCGATCTCGGTGACGCCCAGCTCGGGCTCGTCGACGCTGAAGGTGCGCAGCACTCCGATGCCGTTGCGCAGCACGGTCATACCGCGCCCGGAGCCGGCCGCGCCGTTGTCGGGGATCTCGTCCGTCGTATTGCCTGCCATGGTGCGCTCCATCATGCCCTTGCCGGAATGCCGACCGGGACACAGGGAGCAAAATGGAGGAGTGATCGCACAATCCCGCCGATCCCTCCGGCGCGGCGGGCGCGACAACTCGCCGACGCCGCCCACGGGGCGGCTGCGGTCACTGTTCAGGCCGCGCACCGTCGCGGGCCAGGTGTTCCTGCTGCAAGTGGTCATCGCGGTACTGATCGTCGCCGCCGCACTGGTCGCCCTCGTGCTCCAGGCCGGGGACGACAGCACCAAGGACGCCCGGGAACGCTCCCTGGGCATCGCCGAGACGCTGGCGTACGCGCCGGACACGCTGAAGGCCATGACCGGCCCCAACCCCAGCAAGGTGCTCCAGCCCGTCGCGCACAAGATCATGAAGGAGACCGACGTCGACCTCGTCGTCATCTACTCGAAGGACGGGATCCGCTACACCCACCCCAACCCGGCCTTCATCGGCAAACCGGTCTTCGGCGCCCGCAAGCCGCCGTCCTCCCCCGTCACCCAGACCCTCCAGACCACCCAGGGACGCTCGGTGGCGTACGTCCCCGTCACCAAGCCGGGCGGCGGGGCCGTCGGCACCGTCGCGGTCGCGATCACGGTCCAGAAGGTGCAGACCACGGCGGGCCGCCAGCTTCCGGTCCTGCTGGGGACGGCCGCCGGCGCGCTGGTCCTGGCCGCGGCCGGCACGGCGCTGGTGAGCCGGCGGCTGCTGCGCCAGACCCACGGCCTGGGACCGGCCGAGATGACGCGGATGTACGACCACCACGACGCCGTGCTGCACGCGGTGCGCGAGGGCGTGCTGATCGTCGGGGGCGACGGACAGCTGCTGCTCGCCAACGACGAGGCGCTGCGGCTGCTGGATCTGCCGCCGGACGTGGAGGGGCACAAGGTCACCGACCTGCCCCTGGACGCCGGAATCGCCGAACTGCTGACGTCGGAGCGCACGGCCAGCGACGAGGTCCACCTCACGGCCGACCGCCTCCTCGCGGTCAACAAGCGGCCCACCGCCCCGTACGGCGGGTACGAGGGGAGCGTGGTGACGCTCAGGGACACCACGGAACTGCGGGCTCTGTCGGGACGCGCCGAGGTGGCGCGCGAGCGCCTGAAACTCCTCTACGACGCGGGCATGAAGATCGGCACCACCCTGGACGTGTCGCGCACCGCGCAGGAACTGGCGGACGTGGCCGTTCCCCGCTTCGCCGACGTCGTCACCGTCGAACTGGTCGAGGAGGTCCTGCGCGGCCAGGAGCCGACCGCGGCGATCAGCGGCGAGGTGCGCCGGGCCGCGGTGCGCGGCCGTCCCGGGTACCAGCCGCTGGTGGACGTGGGCCGACGGCTCAGCTTCGCGCCCGGCTCACCGCAGGCCCGGTGCGTGGAGAGCGGCCGGGGGGCGCTCGAGACGGAGCTGACGGAAGCCCGGGAGTGGCAGGTGGCGGATCCCGATCGCGCGCGGAGCATCCTGGAGCGCGGCATCCACTCCCTGATCGCGGTGCCGCTGCGCGCCCGCGGCACGGTACTGGGGGTGGTGGACTTCTGGCGCTGCCGCGAGGAGGCCTTCGACGCGGAGGACGTACCGTTCGCCGAGGAACTGGCCGCCCGGGCCGCCGTCGCTCTCGACAACGCCCGCCGCTACACCCGCGAGCACACCATGGCGGTCACCCTGCAACGCAGCCTGCTGCCCCGCGGCCTGCCCGAATACAGCGCCCTGGAGGTGGCCTACCGCTATCTGCCGGCCCAGGCGGGGGTGGGCGGGGACTGGTTCGACGTGATCGAACTGTCCGGAGCCCGGGTGGCCCTGGTGGTCGGCGACGTGGTGGGACACGGGCTGCACGCGGCGGCCACCATGGGACGGCTGCGCACCGCCGTGCACAACTTCTCCTCCCTGGACCTCGCCCCGGACGAGCTGCTGGCCCGCCTGGACGACCTGGTGGCCCGGCTCGACCGGGACGGCGCGGCCACAGGCGGTGAGGAGGGACTCGCGGGGGCCACCTGCCTGTACGCCGTCTACGACCCGTCCTCGGGCACCTGCTCCCTGGCCCGGGCCGGCCACCCGCCGCCCGCCCTCGTCGGCCCGGACGGCAGCGTGGCCTTCCCCGACCTCCCGGCGGGACCGCCCCTCGGCCTGGGCGGCCTGCCCTTCGAGGCCACCGAACTGCGGCTGCCCGAGGGGAGCCAGCTGGTCCTCTACACGGACGGGCTCGTCGAGGACCGCGACCGGGACATCGGCGACGGCATCGAACTCCTGCGTTCCGCGCTGGCCCATCCCGACCGGCCCCCGGAGCAGACCTGCCGGGCGGTGCTCGACGCCCTTCCCCCGGACCACGCCGTCGACGACATCGCCCTGCTGGTGGCCCGTACCCGCGTACTCGATCCCGATCTGGTCGCCGACTGGGACGTCCCGGCCGATCCCGCGGCCGTCTCCCGCGTCCGCGCCGACGTCGCCCGGCAGCTGAAGGACTGGGGTCTGGAGGACGCGAGCTTCACCACCGAACTCCTCCTCAGCGAACTGGTCACCAACGCCATCCGCTACGGCAGCGCCCCCATCCACGTCCGCCTGCTGCGCGACCGCAAGCTGATCTGCGAGGTCTCCGACGGCAGCAGCACCTCGCCCCACCTGCGGTACGCGGCGACGACGGACGAGGGCGGACGCGGTCTGTTCCTGGTCGCCCGGTACGCCGAGCGCTGGGGAACCCGGTACACCCCCACCGGCAAGGTCATCTGGACCGAGCAGCCCCTGCACGGCGGGGCGGGACCGGCCGAAGGCCCCGGGGACGACGAGCTGCTCGACCAGTGGGACGACGGCACGCTGTGACACGGCGCTGACCGTCCGCGGCCCGCCGGGCACCGGACGTCCGCCCCACGGGCGGCACCGGCGCACACACCTGCGGTATCAGCGCCTGACGTGGTTGCTGTCCAGGGGTGACCTGGTGTCCCGTTGTGCCGGGATGGCGGCGAGCGCGCGCACCGCCACACCCGCCCGGTGTCCGTCGGTCACCGCGCACAGCGCGCGCGCCGCCTCGTTGAAGCGGACGGCGGACGGCGGATCGGACGGGCCCAGCAGGTGCCGCTTGAGCTCGGCGCGGGCCTCGGCGTGGGTGTCCTTCTCGGGATGGCGCACCGACTCCAGCAGGGCCGGAACGGCGGAGGCGTCCGGAGTGAGGACGGCGCCTGCCCGGACGGTGGGGAAGGTATCGCGGAACTCCTGCTCCGGAAGGCCGCTGGTGTTGGCGACGGCGTACGGCTTCTCGCTCGCCAGATAGTCGGATATGACGCTGGAGACATCGCTGACCAGCAGGTCGGCCACGTTGAAGCAGGCGTAGACGGTCGGCCGCGCCTCGGTGATGATGTGGTGCTCCCACGCGGGGAGCGAGGCCCAGTACGCGCTCTCCCAGGCGGCGGTCGCGGCGGCCACGGCCGCGGCCCGACCGGATTCCGGGACCGTCTGGAGCAGCATCCGCTCCGCGCTGTCCGCGCTCGCCCGGAACGTGGACGTGGTCAGCCGGTCGAGTTCGGCGGTCCGGCGGGCCAGTTCCGCCGCCGCGGAGGGCGTGGGCCGCTCATCGGAGTGTTCCGCGGCACGGAGGGTGTTCGCGGCGCGGATCATCTCCTGGATCCGGGTGTTCGCGGTTGCCGCCCGGGGATCGACCGAGCCGGTCAGCGGGTGCGGCTTGTACAGGAGACGGACCCCGGGGTCGGTGAGGAGGGCGCGGACGATGTTCTCGCCGGCCTCGACGACCGAGGTGTTGCCCGGGTTGCCGTCCCACCCCTCCCACGTGGGGGCGTAGAGAACCGTGGTGTACGGGCCCACGGGCGCACCGGCGTACGGCTCGATCGCGTCCAGCTGCGGGCGTCCGATCTCCACGACGTCGCCGTCGTCGACACCCACGTTCGCCAGGGCGTACCGCTCGCGCGCCGCGGGACCGGCCACCCACACCTCGTCGTACGCCTTCGCATACGGGTTGCAGCTGGACAGCTTGTCGCTCTCGCCGTGGTTGACGAACGCGTGCTTGATGGTGGGGATGCGCAACACCTGCGAGGTCTTCCCGGAGTTCGACGGGTGGATCATCACCGTCAGGGCCGAGTGCTCCAGCCTCATCAGGTCGGCGACCTTCGGCAGACAGACGATCGGGACGTCGGTGGACGCGATCTGGTTCACCATGAAGCGCTCACGCAGCACGATCAGCGGGCGGCCCTCCAGCCGGGCCAGCGGCTCCAGCCACATGTTCGCCTGGTAGGCCGAGCTCGTGCCGCCGGAGAAGTACATGCCCACCGTCGGCCGGTACTCCGCGAGCCAGGCGTCGAACCACTCCAGCGCCTGCTCGCTCGTCACCGGCCTGCGTCCCGGGAGCAGCCGCAGCAGCAGTACGCCGATGGCCACCAGGGCGAGGGCGGCGGACAGGGCGATTCCCGAGACGGCCCACCAGACCGAGCCGCCCACCGCCGCGGCCAGCAGTCCGGCGGCCGAGGGCAGACCGAACGCGAGGAGCCGCTGCCCGGAGCGCTGCGTCAGCAGCGCCGGGGGAGCGGGGCTCAGCAGCAGCGGCGAGGCGTCGATGTTCCGGGTCACCACGGGCAGGGTGCGGGTACGGCGTACGAGGATCGCAAGCGCCTGGGATGCGAAAAGCAGACTGTAGAAGAGCAGCAGGCCGCAGACCAGAGCCAGGTATTTCGTCTCGTAGTCCTCGTTGCTGATGCGGATCAGGCCGGTCACCAGCAGAAGGTCCCGGAGGACTTGGCGCACGGTCACGGTCGCGTGCAGCTTCCCGAGGGCGGTGGTCACGTTCCGCTGCCACCGGTGCAGGGCCATGTCCGCCGCCAGCCCGGCAGCGGTGGAGGCCACGAGCAGGGGAACGCCGGGGAGGAGGGCACCCACTGCCTGAGCGGCGAACGACAGGGCGAGCACTGCGGGCAGGAGGAGGCGCGCGGCGGCGGTGCGCAACCGAGCGGGCGGGGGCATTGCTGACAACTTCGCGGGCTCCAGGCCGATCACCATCCTTGAGCACGGACTTGCTGACTTGCGCGCTCAGATGGCCGCGGGCCGGAAGCCGATGCGTACGGATGTTTTCCTTCAAATTTCAGCGGACTTTACCTACGCCGCATCCTTGACTCCAGGGAGGGCAGGAGGATTTTGTTTGAAGGAACAGTGCATCGATGTGCCTGATGTGACGCTGAAGTAACCGGGTAGACCTCCTCGCGAAATGCGTGACGCGGCTGTGCGAAGCGCCTGTGGTCAGGCGCAATTGAAAGAGCAAAGATCAAAGGGTCGAGGGCGGCGGCCGGTCTCCTTTGAGTGCGCACGTCGCTGAGCTGCGCCGACACTCCGTGTGGTGCCGAATCCGGGTGTCGTTTCTGTCTTCGAACCCGATGAGTGGCGACTGTGGGGTGGATTTGCCGGCGCTGTGACCAGTCTTTGTAATCCATGGGTGGGCGGGACATCGAATACGCGGCGATCTCACCACAAGTGAGGAGTTCACAACGGGCGCATTCGGCCATTGCGCCGACGAGTCGACTCCGGAAAAAAGGAATGGGAGACCGTCGCCTATTCGATGTCCCGCCCGCCCGTGAAAGGCGCCGTGGGCCTCAGCCGAAGGTGTCGGAGGGTGTCGGGTGCCCGGCGTCGGCCACGGGCCTGTCGTCGCCGGGGCGTGAGGATTCCGGCGGGGCGTGTGCCGGAACGCGGAGGAAGCGGTGGCCGTTCGGGCGAGAGAAGTGGCGTCGCCCGGCGGCGACGCCGGAGGCGGGCGGCATCCTCGGTCCGTCGTCCGTCCTTCGTCGTCCGCCGGTCCAGGCACGGGGTGGGCAGGGCCCGATGACAGCCCGACAGCCCCGGAGCCTCCCCGTGATCGTCGGGGGAGCGCCCGGGGCTTCGTCGACACTCACTCTCGGGCTCTGCGGGACCTACGCTCGCGTGAACCCGTGGCTCCGCTCCACTTTCGCCACATGCAGCGTGTAGCTCTGGTACCACTCGGCTCGCCCGCGCTTCTGCGCCGCGCGGTGCTCGGCGTTGCTCCGCCACTGAGTGAGGGCGTCGGCGTCGCGGAAGTACCCGACGGTGATGCCCAGCCCGCCAGGAGTCTGCGCGTGGTCCATCCCCAGGAACCCGGGGATGTCCTTCACCAGGTCTTCCATGCGTGCGTTGGTCTCGCTGTAGCCGCTCTGGTCCTGGGTTCGCACCGTAGTGAAGACAGCGACGTAGTAGGGCGGTTCATGGGCCTCGACGGGCGCGACAGGCGCTTCCGAGTGATCGCTCATGGCGCCACCGTAAGGCGGCACGCGCCCAACGATCCAGCGTCTTTCCCTGATACGGGAGTCGTCATGAAGCATGCGATGCGGCGACGCATCCTGCGGGCCAACCCCCCGCCCCCAAGTCCGGATCAGGCTGCGGCCCTCCTCGGCTGGATCCGGCGTCGCCCGCGTGGGGGCAGGCGCTTGCACGCGTTTTTCGCCACGCTGTACTACTGCGGTCCGCGCCCCGGGGAAGCCGTGGCCGTTCGGGTGAAAGATGTGATTTTGCCCGCCTCTGGTGACGAGGACCAGTGGAGTGAACTTCTTATCCACACGGCGACGCCGGAGGTCGGCAGGCAGTGGACCGGCACGGGGAAGATCCACGAAAGGTGCTGCCCCCACGTCTTAGGGTCGCTCACGGGGAAGCGCGTGTACGACAACCGGCACACGCGCCTGACGAAGTGGCTCAACGACGGGATACCGCCCGCTCAGGTGGTGGACTGGGCCGGCAACAGCGTCCCGGTGCTTCTGGCCACGTACGCCCGCTGTGTCGAGGGGCAGCTTCCTGATCTCAAGAGGCGGCTCGAAGCCGCGGGGGATCTCCCGGAACTGCCGGACGTCGGCTGATCGTCCGGCCGGGAACTTCGGCACGTGTGCGACACGGCCACCCGCGAAAACCCGGTGACAGCCGGACAGCCCCGGAGCCTTCCCATGATCGTCGGGGGAGTGCCCGGGGCTTCGTCGTGCATCGTGAAACCCGGCCTGACCAGCGAAAAGCCCTCCCACTGGGGAGGGCTGTCACAGGCGCCCCCGGCAGGACTCGAACCTGCGGCCAAGCGCTTAGAAGGCGCCTGCTCTATCCACTGAGCTACGGGGGCCTGGTGTGGTGGCCTCTGTCGCGGTGCCCTGGTGGGGGCTGATCCGTGACATCGCCGGGGACAAGGATAGGGCTCCCGGATCCATGTCCCGGTTGCTTCGCCTCCGTGGCTCAATGTGGAGGTTCGGTGAAGCGGTCCTGATAATCGCAGGCGGGTACGAATCGTGCATCGCTTTTGACGTCCGGCGCACCTGGTGTTGTGCACTCGTTATGCCTGGACCGCACCGGCGTCCCAGTCGTCCCTTCCGTCCGTTGTGTCCAATCGGCGCGCAGACATGCTCATATGCTTCAGAATTCCCCTAAAATTGGGCATTCTTCGCATGTGGTGACCTTGGACGTACGGCCTCAGCTGCTCGACGCACTCTCCGCCCTGCGCGACCGTGTCGCCGCCGCACGCTTCCCGCTGCCCCTGGCGGGGGCTCCGCGCGCGCGTGCCAACCGCGACGAACTGCTCGCACAGCTCGACGACTACTTGGTGCCCCGGTTGAGAAGGCCCCATGCGCCGTTGCTGGCGGTCGTCGGGGGATCGACGGGCGCCGGGAAGTCGACCCTCGTCAACTCGCTCGTCGGACGGCGGGTCAGCGAGGCGAGCGTGCTGCGGCCGACCACACGGACCCCGGTGCTGGTCTGCCATCCGGAGGACCACCACTGGTTCAGTGGGATGCGCGTCCTGCCGGACCTCACACGCGTGTGGGTGCCCAGAGGCGACCCCGGGGCCGGCGACGACCTGCTGGTGCAGGAGAGCACCCCCTCCCGGGTGCTGCGCGTGGAGACCGTCGACACCCTGCCCCCCGGTCTCGCGCTCCTCGACGCGCCCGACGTCGACTCCCTGATCGCCGACAACCGCGTCCTGGCCGCCGAGCTGATCTGCGCGGCCGACATCTGGGTCATGGTCACCACGGCGGCCCGGTACGCCGACGCGGTCCCGTGGCACCTGCTGCGCACGGCCAAGGAGTACGACGCCACGCTGGTGACCGTGCTGGACCGGGTACCGCACCAGGTCGCCTCCGAGGTCTCCCGCCAGTACGGGGCACTGCTCACCAAGGCCGGACTCGGCGAGGTACCGCGGTTCACCGTGCCCGAGCTGCCCGAGTCGGCCTGGGGCGGGGGCCTGCTGCCCGCCAGCGCCGTCGCGCAGCTGCGCACCTGGCTGGTCCACCATGCCCAGGACTCCGCGGCCCGGCAGTACGTCATGGCACGCACGGCCCAGGGGCTCCTTGACTCGCTGAAGTCCCGGATGCCCGAGCTGGCCAGTGCAGCCGCCGCCCAGTACGCCGCCGCGCTGCGGCTCACCTCGGCCGTCGAGACCGCCTACGACAGCGAGCACACGCGCGTGCGTGGACGGCTCCAGGCCGGGGCGGTGCTCGCCGGGGACGCCCTGAAGAGGTGGCGCGCCTTCCCCCTGGACTGCTCCGCCGGGGAACTGCTCGACGCGCTCGTGGAGAGTCTGGGCTCCCTGCTGCTGTGCGCGGTCACCGCCGCCGACGAGCGCGTGGACGACGCCTGGCGGCACGAGCAGGCCGCCACGGCGCCGGGGCTCACCGACCGCGACCGCGCCTCGGAGAGCGCCGAGCAACGCATCGGGCTGGCCGTACGGCGCTGGCGGCGGGAACTGGAGGAGTACGCCGAGGACGAGGTGCGCCGGCTGGACCGGAACATCGCGCCGGACGCCGAGGTCGTCGCCGCCCTGGCCGCCACCGGGCTGCTGGGAGGCCGCCGGGCGCGTTCGGTGGGGGAGGGCCTCGCCGAACGGATCGGCGCGCACGGAGCACTGCGGCTGCGCGACCGCGCCGGGCGGCTGCTCACCGAACACCTGGACCGGGTGATCCACGCCGAGCGCGAGCGCCGTCTGGCCCCGCTGGACGCCCTCGACGTACAACCCGAGCCCCAGGCCGAACTCATCGCCGCGCTGTCCGTACTGCTGAAAGAGAGGTGACCGGTGACCGCCGTCACTGACCAGGACCGAACGGAACACACCGATCAGACGCAGGGCACCGACCTCAGGGACGGAGAGACGGACGGAGGGCCGGGTGGGGAGAGGGCGAGCAGGGAGACCTGGATGCGCGACAGGGCGGCAGACGCCAGGGCCGAGGGCGGCCACGGCGCCGACGGCGTGCCCGAAGCCGGAGACGCGGGGACGTCCGGGGACACCAAGGGCCACCGGGTCCCCGGGGCGGCCGCCGCAGACCACCTGGTGACCGGGCAGGTCACCACGGTGAAGGAGGCCGCCGTCGCCCACGCGCGCGTGCAGCACGACGACTGCGACGCGCGCGGGACGGACGACGGCACATGGAGGCGTACGGAGGCCGAGGGCGCCTGGGACGACGGGCTGATCGCGCGCCGTGTCACCGAGACGGACACCACCGCCGAACCCGTACCCGTGGAGCCCCGGACCGCCCGGCAGCCGGGCGCGACCCCGCTGGCGTACGACGGACCGCTGCGGTCCCGGCTCGACGCGTTGCGCGAGCTGGTGGGCCTGTCCCGCACCCGGCTCGACAGCCAGACCCTCGCGGAGGCGGGCCGTGTCCTCGACGAGGCCGCGGCGCGGCGCCGGCTCTCCGGGCAGCACACCGTCGTCGCCATCGCCGGCGCCACCGGAAGCGGCAAGTCCCAGCTGTTCAACGCCCTCGCCGGCGTCGCCATCTCGGAGACCGGAGTGCGGCGGCCGACCACCGCGGCGCCCATCGCATGCAGCTGGAGCGACGGGGCGGCCAGCCTCATCGACCGGCTCGGCATCCCGGGACGGCTGCGCAGGCGCCCGGTGCAGGCCCAGGACGCCGACCCGCAGCTGCGTGGCCTGGTTCTGGTCGACCTGCCCGACCACGACTCGGCGGCCGTGCAGCACCGCGAGCACGTGGACCGCATCCTGCGGCTCGTCGACGCCGTCATCTGGGTCGTCGACCCGGAGAAGTACGGCGACGCCGTCCTCCACGAGCGCTACCTGCGGCCCATGGCCGGCCACGCGGAGGTCATGTTCGTCGTCCTCAACCAGGTCGACCGGCTGCCCGGCGAGGCCGCCGACCAGGTCCTCGACGATCTGCGACGGCTGCTCGACGAGGACGGGATCGCCCTCGGAGAGTACGGCGAGCCGGGCGCGACCGTGCTCGCGCTCTCCGCGCTCACCGGGCACGGCGTCGGTGAACTGCGCGAGGCGCTCGGTCAGTTCGTGGCCGAGCGTGGAGCCGCCGTGCGGCGCATCTCGGCCGACGTGGACGCCGCGGCGCAGCGCCTGCGGCCCGTCTACGCCGCCCGGTCGAACGCCGGGCTCAGCGAGGAGGCGCGCGAGGAGTTCGCGGCCCGGCTCGCGGACGCGGTGGGCGCCACCGCCGCCGGCGAGGCGGCCGAGCGGGCCTGGCTGCGCAACGCCAACAAGGCCTGCGGCACGCCCTGGCTGCGGCTGTGGCGTTGGTGCCGGATCCGGCGCGAGGCGCCCACCGGACGGTTCCTGCTGCGCAACCAGCAGGACGAGGAGGCCACCGCGCGGCAGCGTGTCGAACACGCGGTGCGCACGGTGGCCGACCAGGCCTCGGCAGGCATGCCGGGGCCGTGGGCGCAGGCCGTGCGTGAGGCCGCCGTACGCGGTGCGCACGGGTTGCCCGAGGCGCTGGACCAGCTGGCGGCGCGGGCCGCGCTGCCCTCGGGGCGGCCCCCGCGCCCGGTCTGGTGGCCCCTCGCGGTGCTCGTGCAGGCGACGATGACGATCCTTCAGGTCGCCGGCGGCCTGTGGCTGGTGGGCCAGATCGTCGGGGTGACGGCGCCGAACCTGGGGGTGCCGGTGCTGCTCATGCTGGCCGGCATCGTGGGCGGGCCGCTCGTGGAGTGGAGCTGCCGGATCGCGGCGCGCGGACCCGCACGGCGGTACGGCCAGGATGCCGAGCGCCGACTACGGGAGGCGGCCTCGGGGTGCGGCCGGGCCCGGGTGCTGGATCCGGTGGCCGCGGAACTCTTGCGGTACCGGGAAGTCCGGGAGCAGTACGCGCTGGTGCGGGGAGCGGGGGTCGGATGACGGGCGGTCATCGCCCGCGAGGGTGACGGAGTTTTCCCCAGGCAGGCGGTGGTCCACAGGGCTCGGCGGGCTCGGCCCGGACGGAGGCAGTCTGGTTCCGCGGCGATCGCGACGGACGCGGTCGTCACGGCAGACGCAGCCGTACGGGACGGGCCCGTACGCGTGTCCGCCCGGACCGAGCGGCCGGGCTAGGGAGGGGATTCGACGATGAACGAGACGATCGTCTGCACCGTGGGCAACGTGGCGACGCAGCCGGTGCACCGGGAGCTGCCCTCGGGCGCCTCGGCGCGGTTCCGGCTGGCGGTGACCTCGCGCTACTGGGACCGGGAGAAGAGCGCCTGGACGGACGGACACACCAACTTCTTCACGGTGTGGGCCAATCGCCAGCTCGCCGCCAACGCGGTGGCGTCGCTGACCGTGGGCGACCCCGTCATCGTGCAGGGCCGGCTGAAGGTGCGTACCGAGAGCCGCGACGGCACCAGCCGGACCTGGGCGGACATCGACGCCCTGGCGATCGGCCACGACCTGGCGCGGGGCACGTCGGCCTTCCGGCGCACGGTCAGGACGGAGCCGCAGCCGGCGAGTCCGCCGCCGCGGCCGGAGCCCACGTGGGAGACGGCCGCCGCGGACTCGGAGGTCCCACGGGAGCCGGAGCCACAGCCGGAGCCGGTCGCGGCCGTGTGCTGAAGGGAGTGTGCCGAGCCGCCGGCCGGACTGCTGCGCGTCACCGCCGCTCATCGGCGCACGCGCCCGGGATGCGCCCGGGAACTCTCCAGGGGACTCCTCGACGAGCCCCGCTGACAGGGGCCCCGGTGATCTTGGCGATAACGATTGCGATTCGGATCGGCGATCTGACGATACGACAGCGAAGTCCTGGTGTGCGGGATCCATAGGATGCCGGACACAGCTCTCTGGGCTTGTCTCTGGGCTTTGAGGTTTCTGCCGGTGGGACCAGACCCCCACGTCAACGGGTCCTGCTCGAAGGGGAATTCTGTGTGTGCTTGGTACTCTGCGCCGTCCGCGCGCAGGCGGGGGGCGGCCCGGCTCGCCGCCGCCACCCTGGTCTCCGGATTCGTCGCCGCCGGTGTGCTGGCCGCCGCCGGCCCGGCCGCCGCTGACGGCATGCCGCAGAGTCCGGGCGGCGCGACCGCCACCATCGGCGGCCTGAAGACCTACGGCACCGCCGTCATCCATGACGACGGCGGTGACCACCAGGTCTCCGCGGGCCTGTTCGAGATGTCCGTCGACGGCGGCGGGACCCTGCAGACCTACTGCATCGACCTGCACAACCCCACGCAGCGGGACGCCAAGTACCGGGAGACGCCCTGGAGCGGCACCTCACTGGCCGCCAACAGGAACGCCGGGAAGATCCGCTGGATCCTGGAGAACTCCTACCCGCAGGTCAACGATCTCGCGGCGCTCGCCGCCAAGGCCGGCGTCGGGAACCTGACCGAGCAGGACGCGGCGGCCGGCACCCAGGTGGCCATATGGCGCTACTCCGACGGCGCGGACGTCGACGCGGCCGACCCACGGGCCGAGAAGCTCGCGGACTACCTGGAGGAGAACGCCCGCGACCTGCCCGAGCCGCGGGCCTCGCTCACCCTCGACCCGCCCGCCGTCTCCGGTCGTCCGGGCGAGCGGGTCGGCCCGGTGACCGTGCACACCAACGCGAGCAGCGTGACCCTGACACCTCCCGCGGGCGCCGCCACGAGCGGCGTGCGGATCGTCGGCAAGGACGGCAAGGAGATCACGTCCGCCAGGGACGGCAACCAGGTGTTCTTCGACGTGCCCGAGGACGCCGGGGACGGCTCGGCGACGTTGACCGCGCAGGCCTCCACCTCCGTGCCGGTCGGACGTGCCCTCACCTCCGACAGCCGCAGCCAGACCCAGATCCTGGCCGGGTCCAGCGAGTCCACGGTCGCCGCCACCAGCGGCGCGACCTGGGCCGCCGAAGGCGCGATACCCGCCCTGTCCGCGGTGAAGAACTGCGCCAAGGGCGCCCTGGACATCACCGCGGCCAACAAGGGCGACGAGCCGTTCACCTTCGAGCTGATGGACACCCGGTACGGCATCGCCGCGGGCGCGTCCGAGACGATCACCATCCCGCTCCAGGAGGACCAGGCCTACGACTTCACGATCAGGGGCCCGGGCGGCCACGCGGAGCGCTTCACCGGCGTCCTCGACTGCCGGACCCAGGGCAGCCCGGGTGGCGCCGTGACCCAGACCGTCGGCGAACCGAGCCCCGTCACGGCGGGCGGCGGCACCTCGCCCAACCCCAACCTCGCCGAGACCGGCGGCACCAGCACCACCCCGCTGATCGCCGCGACCGGCCTCAGCCTGCTGGTTCTGGGTGCCACGGCCCTGAGCATCGTCCACAAGAGGAAGAGCGCCGGGAACTGATCTAGCGTGGTGGGGGGACATCGAGCGGATGCCCGGCACCGGCCGTTGAACGGGGTGTGACATGACCGTGCGAGCGAGCAGGACGGACCCCGGTACGGCGGCGGCTGCCGGCGCACCGGCTCCGACCACGAAGTCCCACGGCGCCCGCGCCGCGGCCGAGCGGGTCGTCTCGGGCGATTCGGTGACCGTCTCCCTGGGCGGTCTCCGCTTCGAACTCCCGCCGCGGGACCAGCTCGCCTACCTCGCGGGCCTCGGCCTCCTCACGGCTTTCGACCTCATCGAATGGCCGGTCGCGCTCGCCATCGCCGTCGGCCACGAACTGGCCCGCAGCCACCGCGGCAAAACCCTGCGCGAGTTCGGCGACGCCCTGGAACAGGCCTGAACGCGCACCCCGTGCCGGATGCCCGAATGGTGATCAGGGCCGTGACCTGTGCGTACTCGGCAGGGAAGCCCTGATCACTACGGTTCGAGCGTGCCAGTGAACGCGGGACGTTCACCAAGCTGGGCGCGGTCGCGATGTCCAAGGCAACCCCTCACCCCGGCACCCCAGGTACGGCGGCCAAGAACACCGCCACTGCGGCCAGGGCCTCCGATACCGCCCTGCCTACCGTCTCCGTCGGCCCCAGGCCGGCCGCCACCGGAAGGTACCCGCACAGACCCGAGCAGCGAGCCGGCGATCCACCCAGCGGCGTGCAGGGCGATGCGGTGCCGTGGTGTCTCGGGCTGGGTGGTGCTCGGCTCCATGTGATCGCTGTCCACCGAGCCGGATCCTGGCATCAACCCCTGACGTCGACGAGCGCGGACCTTGCCGGTCGGCGCGGGGCCTCAGCGCCAGGCGGGCGAAGTGATCGCCACCGGGCCGTCCGTGGGCCGTGCGAGGGCGTCCGAGGCCGATCAACGGCGACCGGCAGTGACAGACGAGCGCCGGCCGCCAGCAGTGAAACCCCAGGTCAGGGCCCTCAGACCTAACGGGTTTCCGCGTAGGCGTGGCGGTACGGCAAGATGGGGTGTATCTGCCCACTGCCTGATTTCAAGCTGCCGGACGGTTTCTCTTGGCTGAGTTCATTTACACCATGCGCAAGGCGCGCAAGGCGCACGGCGACAAGGTGATTCTCGACGACGTCACCCTGAACTTCCTGCCGGGTGCCAAGATCGGCGTCGTCGGCCCGAACGGTGCCGGTAAGTCGACCGTGCTGAAGATCATGGCGGGGCTGGAGCAGCCGTCCAACGGTGACGCGTACCTGTCGCCCGGCTACACCGTCGGCATCCTGCTGCAGGAGCCCCCGCTGACCGAGGGGAAGACGGTCCTGGAGAACGTCCAGGAGGGCGTGGCCGAGATCAAGGGCAAGCTCGACCGGTTCAACGAGATCGCCGAGCAGATGGCCACCGACTACTCGGACGCGCTGCTGGAGGAGATGGGCAAGCTCCAGGAGGAACTCGACCACGCCAACGCGTGGGACCTCGACGCCCAGCTCGAGCAGGCCATGGACGCCCTGGGCTGCCCGCCCGGCGACTGGCCCGTCACCACCCTCTCCGGTGGTGAGCGCCGCCGTGTCGCGCTGTGCAAGCTGCTGCTCGAGCAGCCCGACCTGCTGCTCCTCGACGAGCCCACCAACCACCTCGACGCCGAGTCGGTGAACTGGCTGGAGCAGCACCTGGCCAAGTACGAGGGCACCGTCGTGGCCGTCACCCACGACCGGTACTTCCTGGACAACGTGGCCGGCTGGATCTGCGAGGTGGACCGCGGCCGGCTGCACGGCTACGAGGGCAACTACTCCAAGTACCTGGAGACGAAGGCCGCCCGTCTGAAGGTCGAGGGCCAGAAGGACGCCAAGCGGCAGAAGCGGCTCAAGGACGAGCTGGAGTGGGTGCGGTCCAACGCCAAGGGACGGCAGGCCAAGTCCAAGGCGCGTCTGGCCCGCTACGAGGAGATGGCCGCCGAGGCCGAGAAGATGCGGAAGCTGGACTTCGAGGAGATCCAGATCCCGCCGGGCCCGCGCCTGGGCAGCATCGTTGTCGAGGTCAACAACCTCAGCAAGGCCTTCGGCGAGAAGGTCCTCATCGACGACCTCTCCTTCACGCTGCCCCGCAACGGCATCGTCGGCGTCATCGGTCCGAACGGCGCGGGCAAGACCACGCTGTTCAAGATGATCCAGGGCTTTGAACAGCCGGACTCCGGCAGCATCAAGGTCGGCGAAACGGTCAAGATCTCCTACGTCGACCAGAGCCGCGGGAACATCGACCCGAAGAAGACGCTGTGGGCCGTCGTCTCCGACGAGCTGGACTACATCAACGTCGGCCAGGTCGAGATGCCGTCCCGGGCATACGTGTCCGCGTTCGGCTTCAAGGGCCCGGACCAGCAGAAGCCCGCCGGTGTGCTCTCCGGCGGTGAGCGCAACCGCCTCAACCTGGCGCTCACCCTGAAGCAGGGCGGCAACCTGCTGCTCCTCGACGAGCCGACCAACGACCTCGACGTCGAGACCCTGTCCAGCCTGGAGAACGCGCTGCTGGAGTTCCCCGGCTGCGCCGTCGTCGTCTCCCACGACCGGTGGTTCCTGGACCGTGTGGCGACGCACATCCTCGCCTACGAGGGCGAGTCCAAGTGGTTCTGGTTCGAGGGCAACTTCGAGTCGTACGAGAAGAACAAGATCGAGCGGCTCGGCCCGGACGCCGCCCGGCCGCACCGCGCCACCTACAAGAAGCTGACCCGGGGCTGATCGAAGCAGATGCGCCACATCTACCGCTGCCCGCTGCGCTGGGCGGACATGGACGCGTACGGCCACGTCAACAACGTGGTGTTCCTCCGCTACCTGGAGGAGGCACGCATCGATTTCCTGTTCCGCCCGGACAAGGAGTTCAAGCAGGGGTCCGTGGTGGCGCGTCACGAGATCGACTACAAGCGCCAGCTCGTCCACCGGCACGCGCCGGTGGACGTCGAGCTGTGGGTCACCGAGATCAGGGCGGCGTCCTTCACCCTCGCCTACGAGGTCAAGGACGGCGACCAGGTCTACGTCCGCGCCTCGACGGTGATCGTGCCGTTCGACTTCGAGACGCAGCGTCCGCGCCGGATCACCGCGGAGGAGCGCGAGTTCCTCCAGGAGTACACCGACGACGCCGGCACCGGTGACGACGCCGCGGACGCGGGCGACAAGGAGGAGGCCGTCGCCGCATGACGGTCCTCCACCTCGCCGACGAGACGGAGGCGGCCGACCTCGCCGCCTTCCTCTCCCGGCTGCTGCACTACGACCGTTCCGCCGCGGTGCGCCTCCAGGCGGCGGGCACGGCGCTCGCCGTCTTCGGACGGCCGGCGTCCTTCGAGGTGCTGGCGGTGCGCGCGGTGCGACTCGCCGAGCCGTACCGGAACGACCCCGACGCCACCCTCGACGTGACCGTCTCCGCCGGTGAACTGCTGGAGTCCGTCGACGAGTCGGCGGCCACGGCCGCTGTCCCGGCGGCCGTGACCGGACCGCCGTGGGCGGGCGTGCTGCCGCCGCGCGGCGGCTGGCGGGCGGAGCCGGGGCTGCCCCCGGCCGGAGCCCTGGGCGCCACGGTGGCCGCCGCGGTCGCCGAGTTCCGCTCCCGTACGCGGGAGTTGGCGCAGGAGCACCGCACGCGCGCCGAACTCGACCGGATCGGGCGGGAGATCTGGTCCCGGCTGGTCGGCGAGACCCAGCTGCCCGTGCGTGCCGTGCACGCGGCACAGTCGCTGCGATTCCTCAGGCCCCCCGCCGCCGTCGGCGAGGGGGACTCCGCGAGGCCCAGGGCGGCCTCCGGCGATGAGGACCTCGCGCTGCTGTCGTCGGGGACGTGGCTGCGGCTGCGGACCCCCTACGGTTCGATCGCGGTACGGCGGGCGGAGGCCGGACTCGGCTCCCTGGACGTCAGCGTCCGCTGAACGCGGCGGCTCAGCCTCGCTCGCTGTCGTCCGGCCGCACCGCGATGTGGTCGGGCTCCAGTTCCAGCGCCACCCGGTCGCGCATCCCCAGGGCCTGGGTGTACTCGGCGGGCAGTTGCAGACGGCCGGCCCGGTCGAGCATGGCGTACTCGCGGCTCACCAGCTTCTCGTCGCCGGTCGCCGCGTCCACCTCGCTGCGGCGCAGCACCTCGGTGGAGGTGCGGCCGTCGCGGATGGCGACCGTGCGGCGGACCTCGCCGGCGACCGCCTGGTCGTGGGTGACGATGACGATGGTCGTGCCCAGATGCTCGTTGGCGGTGCGGAACGCGGCGAAGACCTGTTCGCCGGTGTGGGAGTCCAGTTCGCCGGTGGGCTCGTCGGCGAGCAGTACCGAGGGGTTGTTGGCGAGGGCCACCGCGATCGCCACGCGCTGCTGCTGGCCGCCCGACATCTGGTGCGGGCGGTGGTCCCGGCAGTGGCCCACCTCCAGCAACTCCAGTAGTTCCAGGGCGCGTTCGGCCTTGGCGCGGCGGCTGCGCCCACGGACGCCGGACAGCTGCATGGGCAGGGCGACGTTCTGCGCCGCCGTCAGATAGGGGAGCAGGTTGCGGGAGGTCTGCTGCCAGACGAAGCCGACGACCTCGCGGCGGTAGCGCAGGCGGTCCTTCGCGGTCATGGCGAGCAGGTCGTGATCCGCGACCCGGGCCGCGCCGGCGGTGGGGGTGTCCAGCCCGGCGAGGATGTTCATCAGGGTGGACTTGCCGCTGCCGGACGCGCCGACGAGGGCCATCAGCTCGCCCTCGCGGACCAGCAGGTCCAGGCCCTGGAGGGCCTGGACCTCCACGCCGTCGGCGGTGAAGATGCGGACCAGGCGGTCGCAGCTGATCAGCGCGTCGTGGCCGTAGGCCGGGCGGGTGCGGTTCGCGGTGGCGCGCTCGGCCAGGTCGGCCAGGGTGGGGTTCGTCGTCATCGGGGCTCTCCTGCGCGGCGGCTACGGCGGCTGTGGCGGTCCGGTCGGTTCATCTCGCGTCCCCCGCTCTCAACTCCCGTACCGATCCTTTGCGTCCCGTCCACCACGCCTGGCTCACGGCGATGCCCACGGTCAGCAGCAGCACCGCCGCCGCCGGCAGGGCCAGCGAGAGCGGGTCCGTCCGCAGCGCGCTCCCATCGGTGACCACCGTCGTCGACGGCAGCGCGATGGCCGTCAGGTCGATACCGGGGGAGAGCAGCAGGACGGTCGCCCAGCCCGTCAGCGCTCCGCCCGCCGCGGCGAGCAGTGCCTGGGGCAGTGACTCCAGGACGAGCAGGCGGCGGCCCTGCGCGCGGGTGAGGCCCATGGTGCGCAGGCGGGCGAGGAGCGCGGCACGCTCGGGCGCGGTGCGCAGCAGGGCGAGCAGCAGGGCCAGGACGGCGTAGCCGGCGCCGGCGGCCACCGCCACCGCGTAGACGCGCTCGGCGCCGGACTGGAGAGGCGAGTCGACGTACTGGGCCCGTTCCTCGGAACGCAGGTGCACGGACGCCGACTCGCCCACCGTCCGGCGCAGGGCGCCGGCGTCCGGGTGGCCGCCGGTCAGGAGCAGCGTGTTCGTACGGGCCGTTTCGCGGCTCAGCCCGGCTCGGTCCACGACCAGGAAGCTGGTGCCGATCACGGCCGGGGTCCGGTCCCGGACGGTGACGATCCGGACCGTGACGTCGGTGCCGTCGCCCAGCATCACGTTGAAGGGCTGCTTGCCGAACGTCTCGGCGATGGAGGGGGAGGCCAGCGCCGGCAGCGGGTCCCGGGAGCCGTCGGCCGGCCGCCGCAACTGCCGCTCGGGGAAGGCGCCGAGCCCGGTGCTCCTGGCCAGGGACGCGTAGGACGCCGGGTCGACGCCCGCCAGGGGCACCCGGGTCAGGTCCGTTCCCGCCTTGGCCAGGTAGTCCGTGCTCACTTCGGCGAGTTCCCGGACACCCGGTGTCCGACGGACCCGGTCGGACAGTCCGGCCGGCAGCGCTTCGGTTCCCTCGACGCGGGCCTCGGCGCCGACGGCGAGGAGAGCCGCTTGGTCGCGGGCACCGGCCACCCCGGCCAGTACGGAGCCTCCGAAGGCGGCAGTGGTGAGCGCGGTCAGCAGCGCCAGCAGGGGCAGCATCGCCGGGACGGACGTACGGCCCGCACGGGCCAGGGACAGATGACCCACCGCCCCGCGCAGCCGGCCGGCCGGACGCATCAGCCAGCGCAGCGGCAACGGGTACAGGCGGACCAGCAGCAGCGCCGCGATCACGCCAACCAGCACCGGGGCCAGGAACACCAGCTGGTCCCCCGACCCGCCCGAGGCACCGGCATCCTCCGACGGCCCCGAGACTCCGTACCGCCGCAGCGCCTCCACCGCTCCCGCCGCGATCAGCAGCAGCGTCAACTCGGCGACCGTGCGGCGCTGGGAGGGACGTACGGACGCCGTGTCCTCGCGTGGTCCGTGGACGCGGACCGCGCGGTGGGCGACCACCGCGCGCACGGGCAGCGCGGCACAGGCGACGGCGGTGACCGCGGCGGCCGCGAGGACCGCGTAACCCAGGCGGCCCTCGGGGACCGCGAGCAGGGCCGCACCGAGTCCGAGTGCGCCGGCGGGCACGGCGACCACCGCCGTCTCGGCGAGCAGCCGGCCGGCCAGACCGGGCAGGGAGGCGCCGCGGGCGCGCAGCAGGGTGAGTTCGAAGCGGCGGCGGTCGGCGGCCAGGCCACCGGCCATCAGCAGGACCACCGCGGCGACCGTCCCGCTGCCGAAGGCGGCGACCGCGACCAGCGGGGTGATGTCGGAACTCAGGCGGCCGTAGGAGATGAGGATGTCGTCGAGGTCGGTGTCCACCTGCGTGGTCGGGGCGGTGGCCGCGCGCACTTGTACCAGGCCCGGCCCGGACTTCAGGTTGGCGACCGCGGACTTCAGACCCTCGAGGTCGTGGGCCTGCAGGGAGCGGGTCTCGGGAGCCACCTGCCAGTAGCGCATGGGGGTCCCCACGGTGCCCAGCAGAGCGGGGGCGGCCTCGGACGGCAGGAGCAGTGCGCCGAGCCAGTACATCGGCGGTTCGGGCTCGTCAGAGGGCACCTGCACCAGGGCCGGGGTGCGCAGCAGCGGCGCGGTCGACCAGTAGGCGCCGTCGGGCTCGCGCGGGGTGACGATGCCGGTGACGCGGACCGCGAGCGCCGGGCCGGCCACGGCGGGTACGTGGATGACCGAACCGACCTCGATGTGCAGGCTCTTGGCCGTCGCGGCGCTCACGGCGGCCTCCACGTCCGGGGTCGAGGCCGTCACCCGCCCGGTCGCCCGCGGCATCCGGCCCGCGCGCAGCGAGGAGTGCTCGGCCAGTCCACTGGGTGCGACCAGGCGAATTTTCGCGGGCAGCCCGCTGGGCCTGGGGATCCAGCGGTCGGGCACGGGGAGGTCGGTGCCGTTCACCACCCCGTACGACGACTGGCCGGGGTCGGCGACGAGCGGGCGCGGGATGGTGCCGAGGATCTTGGTGTGCTGCCGGCCCAGGGTCGACGGGAGCAGCGCCTGTTCCCGCTGCTGGTCCGAGGCGTCGGGCACCTGGGCGTAAACCGTCAAGGTGGTGCGTGGCGGGGTGGCCCGCTCGACGGCCTGGGCCAGACCGGCGTTCTCGTACCGGTCGAGCGCGCGGGGGAACGCGGCCGCAAGGCACGCGGTCAGCGCGACCAGCAGGGCGAGGGCGGCCGCGGCACCCGGCGCGGTGCGCAGGCGTACCCGGACCCAGGCGGGAGTGACGGCGTTCAGCTCACTCACCTCCGCGGTCTCGAAGGGACAGCGCCGGGTCGGGCCGGCGCAGGGTCAGTACCGTCGTGACGACGAGCGGCGCGGCGGCGACGGCCGCCAGCAGCAGGACCACCCGAGCGGCCGGCAGTTCGACCAGGACGGTCGGCAGCGGTTTCGCGGCCTGCCCGGTCAGTACGATCAGCGGGATCACCGTGCGGGCCAGTACGGTGCCCAGAACCACGCCGACCGCCAGCGCAAGGGCCACCAGCACGCCCTGCTCGGCCGCGAGCGTCCGGGCCAGTTGGCGGCGCGGGGCGCCCATGGCACGCAGGAGGGCGAATTCGGCGTCCCGCTCCCTGCGGGCCCCGACAGCCCCGACCACGAAGCCGACAGCGGCCAGCGCCGCCGCGGCCGCGGAAGCCGCGGTGAAGGCGGCCGCGGGCCCGGCGCCGAACGGGTCGTCGTGCAGCTGGGCGGCGATCTCGTCCCGCACGATCACTCGCGTCGGGTCGATGTCGGGCAGGGCCCGCAGGGCCGCGGCCACGGCCGCCGACCGGTGGGCGTCGGCGTGCAGCCACCACTCGGTGGGCGCGGCCCGGTCGCCGGACTGTGACTGGAGCAGCCGGTTGACCGACCGCAGGTCCATCAGCAGACCTCCGCCGTCGTGCGCGGCGTCCGGGGAACCGCCCTGATCGGCAGTGCCCGTGGTCGGCAGCGCCCGTACCGAACGCACGATCCGGACCGGAACGTTCTCGCCGCCGAAGGTCACGTCCACCCGCTGTCCCTCGCGTGCGCCCGTGGAGTCCAGGAAGCGGTCGGTCGCCACGGCCGCGACCTCCGTCTGCGCGGGCTGTGCCACCTGGAGCCGCACGGTCACCGAGCCCGTCACCCAGGGCTGGTCGTGCGGCACGTAGCCGGTGCCGTAGGTGACGGTCAGCGGGCGGGTGGAGGTCACGGCCGCCTTGGCCGGGGAGGTGCCGTCGTCGCCGTCGGGAGTGGAGGCGATGTTGTTGCCGATCGAGGTCGCCTTCCAGGCCGTCGGCGCACTCAGTCGCCGTACCGTCCCGTCGGCGCCGGTGGCGATCACCTCGGAGACGGTGAGGCGGTGCCGCTCGGCGACGTCGACGGGCTGGTTGAGGGACAGATCGAGACCGATCAGGGTCAGGGGGTCCGCGTCCGCGGGGAGGGCCAGGTCCAGGGGGTGGGAGCGGCCGTCGGCGGGCAGCGTGCCCAGCGGCATGCGGTACGGGACTCCGCGACTGTCCTCGACGGTGACTCCCATGTCCACCGGCATCCTCGTGCCGGAGCCGTGGATGTCTGCGGTCAGCCGCAGGCGGGCCGTCCCGGCGGGCAGCTTCAGCCCCGCCGTCGGGCTCTTGGGCGCGAGCCCCGCCAGCAGTGGCCGTACGGAATCGGACGCCAGGTCGGGGCGCATCAGCATCGTGTCCGCCGCGTTCGCGGTGTCCAGCGCGAGCACGGTCGCGGCGCGGTTGCCGGACAGCGGCAGCGTGGTGCGGACGGCGGGGGCGGCGGCGCTCACGTGCGGGAGGGCCGCGTACTGCTCGGTGCGGCCGAGGTCTCCCTCCCCGGCGGCCAGTACGCGCACCGGCGCACCCGCCCGGAAGTCCGCCTGGTCGTCCTGCGAGCGGTCCCAGGAAGCTCCCTGACCGATCGCCAGCATGCCCAGCGCGATGGCGAGGACGAGCAGCAGCACCGGCCCGGCCCCGCGCATCGGGCGGCGGCTGAACTGCCAGCCCGCCAGCGCGGTCGGCAGTCCGCGGCCGCCGGTCGCGCGGCGCTCGGCCAGCCGGGCCACCGGCGGCAGCAGCCGCAGGGTCAGCACCGTTCCGGCCAGCAGGGCCAGTGCGGGCGCAACGACCAGCAGGGGGTCGATGCCGAGCGCGCCCGTGAGGTCGCCGCCGACCGCGCCGGAGGGCTGCCCGTTCAACTGCCAGTACGCCACACCGGCCACCGCCAGCAGTCCCAGGTCCGCGCCGGCGCGCAGCGGCGCCGGCAGCGTACGGGCCCGCGAGCCGGGCGTGAACGACGAGGTCAGCGCGGGCAGCGTCACCGCCATCGCGCACCCCAGCGCCACGGCCGCCGCCACCAGCCAGACCCCTGGCCGCCCGGTCGCGGAGACGTCCGGGTGCAGTCCGATCCGGGCCAGGGCGCCCTGCCCGGCCAGCAGCCCGGTCAGCGGTCCCGCCAGCAGCGGCGCGCAGGCCACGGCGGGCACGGCGAGCAGCAGCGCCTCGGTGGCGGCGAGGCCGGCGATCCGGGCGCGGGAGCCGCCGCGGGCCCGCAGCAGGCGGGTCTCCCCGCCGCGTTCGGTGCTCAGCAGCCGGGCCACCAGCAGCAGCGCGTAGCCGGCGAGCAACGCCAGCTGGAGCACGGCGATCATCAGGGTGGAGCGGGCCACGAGCAGGGAGCGGTCGATCCGGTCCAGGACGGTGGGCAGCGAGGACGTGACCTCCGGTGTGCCGCTCACCGCCGTGGACTTGCGCAGGGACGCGGCACTCTCGCGCACCGCGTCGCGCAGCGCCCCGATCCGTCCGGTCGTCAGCGTGGAGAAGTCCGCCGACGCCTGCCACGCGGTCTGTCCCGCGCTCACCCTGCCGCCGGTGAGGACGGCGGGGTCGGTCAGCAGCGGCCCGTACATCGTGAAGCCGACCTTGCGGACGCCGCGGCCGCCCAGATCGTCCAGCCGCCAGTACGGCGCGTCGGCGTGGGCGGGGCGGTAGAGCCCGGTGATCCGAATCTGGGCCTTCCGGCCGTCGAGGCGGTCGGTGAGGGTGAGCCGGGCGCCGGGCTTCAGCCCGAGGCGCTGCGCGGCGATCTGCGGCAGCGCGACCTCGAGGTCACCCGTCGCCGTCTCGCCGGGGAGGCGTCCGGAGACGAGCCGCACCTGGGTGGGGTCCATCGCCGCGAGGTACGTCAGGTCCGGGTCGCCCGAGCGCTCCGCCGGGGGCCGCAGGGACAGGGGCAGGCCGTAGGGGCCGGAGCGCACCAGGGTGCGCACGGTGACCGGCAGCCCGTCGAAGGCCTTGCGGGCCTGCTCGCGTACGGCGGTGTCGGCGGCGGCGCGCTTCTCGGTCGGTGTGTCGACGCGGACGACCAAGGTGGCGTCGGCGGCGTTGCGCGGGTCCCGCAGGGAGTGGCGCAACGCCGCGTCGCCGATCGCGCCGGAGTAGGCGGTGAGTGTCGCCAGTACCGCCGTGGTCAGCAGGACCGTGAGCAACGCGGCGGCCAGCAGCAGCCGGTGCGCCCGCGCACGCATCAGGACGAATCCCGTGAACCCCGCCACCCGGCTCCCCCTGCCGTTGTCCAGACCTTTTCGGTGATGTTGTCAGAGGGGGTGCGGCGCGGGTAAGCGTTTGTGGGTCGAGCTTGACCGGATCGTGATCGGAATCCGGCGCCGGATGACCGGAATCCGGCACTCGGGTTCCTGCGTGGCGGCTCAGTCGGGTGTGTTCACCATCGACGCCGCCGCGTACGTCAGGTAGTTCCACAGCGTCTGCTCGTGCTCCTGCGACAGGCCGAGCTCGTCGACCGCCACCCGCATGTGCCGCAGCCAGGCGTCGTGCGCCGCCCGGTCGACCCGGAAGGGCGCGTGCCGCATCCGCAGCCGCGGATGGCCGCGCCGCTCGCCGTACGTCGTCGGACCGCCCCAGTACTGGATCAGGAACAGCCGCAGCCGCTCCTCGGCCGGTTCCAGATCCTCCTCGGGATACATCGCCCGCAGCTCGGGATCCCCGGCCACCCCCTCGTAGAAACGGTGGACCAGCCGGCGGAAGGTCTCCTCGCCGCCGACCTGCTCGTAGAAGGTCTGCTCCTGAAGCGTGCCACGCCGAATCTCATTCACCCGTCCATGCTCTCAGACGGCCGGACGGAGGACCGGAGGCCTAAGACCTGCCCGATGACAGGCCTGGGCCTCCGGTCCCGACGTGCTCCGGACGAGAGGCCCCAGTGCTGCGACCGGCAAGGTTCACCGGCTCGCGGCGCCCGGCACGGCACCTCGCCGCGTCGTCGTATCACCCGAGTACATCCAGTACGCGGGCAACGTTCCGCCTTGCGATGCCCCCCCACAGCCTGAACGGCGTGGGAGGTACCCCCAGCACCGGACGCCGCGAGCTTCCCGGCAAACCTTTCCGGTCACAGCACTAGCCGCGCCTGATCGTGATCGTCGTCCAGGCGCCCACGTGCACGCGGTCGCCGTCCTGGAGGGGGACCGGCACGAAGGGCTGGATGGGGTCCTCCGAGCCGTTGACCGTGGTGCCGTTGGTCGAGTTCTGGTCGACCACCGCCCAGCTGCCGTCGGGCTGCTGGACCAGCACCGCGTGCTGGTGGGAGACGCCCGGGTCCTCCGGCGGGACCGACAGGTCGATGTCGGGGGTGTCGCCGGTGGAGTGCCGGCGGCGGCCGATGGTGACCTGGTTGCCGTTGAGCGTGCGCTGCTGCTCGGGCGAGTACGCGGGCAGGTTCAGACCCGCGGCCTCGGGGCCGGAGCGCTGCATCATCGCCATGAAGTAGTCGCGGTCCGGGCCGATCGTCGCCGTCCAGGTCGCGGGCTGGTGCGGCTGCTGCGGGAAGGCCGGTCCCGGCGGGGCCTGGGTGGCACCCGGCTGCGGGTAGCCGTAGCCGCCCGCCTGGCCGGGGCCGGGACGGCCGGGGGCGCCCGGACCGGAGGGGCCCGTGGACGACGGCGGGGAGATCACCCAGTCGTCGTCACCGCCGTGCTGCGGCCGGCCGGTCTCCTGCGGGAACCCGGGGGGTGCCGGCGGGCCCGGCTGCTGGAACGCCTGCGGGGCGCCACCGGGCGCTCCGGGGGCACCGGGCGGCGGCGGAACCGGTCGTGACGGGTCGCCGCCGAAGTTGGGCGGGCCGGGGCGGCCGGGGGGCTCGGTGCCGAAGTTCGGGGGGCCGGGGCGGCCGGGAGGCTCGGTGCCGAAGTTGGGCGGGCCGGGGCGGCCCGGGGGCTCGGTGCCGAAGGGCGGGGCGTGCGGGATCGGCTCGGCGGGCCGGTTCACCTGGGACGGCCGGGAGCCCTGGTACTCGAACGTGTCGCCGCCGAAGGCCGGACCGGGCGGCTGCGGGAAACGCGGGCCGGGACCAGGACCGGGACCGGGCGGCGCGGCCGGCGTGTACGAGGTCGCCGTGTTCGTCAGGAAGTTCCAGCGGCACTCCTCGCAGAACGGCGCGCCGCCCTCACGGGGCGTACGGCACTGCGGGCAGAGCTCCGGCTCGGGGTTCGGTACGGCGGACAGGTGCGGGCGCCCACCGGGCACGCCGGGCGCACCCGGCTGACCGGGACCGCCGGGCCCCGGCGCGGGCGGGAAGCCGTAGCCCCCGACCGGGGGCGGCGGGGGAGGCGGAGGCACGGCACCGGCCATGCGGTGACCGCACACCTCGCACCAGTCGTCGGAACCCGACTGGTGTCCGTTCGGGCAGGTCGGCATGTCGGCGCTTCCCCCTCTCCTTCTCCGGCCGGTGCGGCCGGATTTCTCCCACCCCTGAGGGGTCGGGCTCGCTGTCCTGGGCGGTCTTCCCGTGTCACTTCTTCACGCGAACGGTCTTGGTGGACCGGGTTTCGAGAGTCATCTCGTCGGCCTCGTCGACCTTCGCTTTCAGTCGCACAGTACCCGTCGCGGCGTCGACCACGTCCACCACCTTCGCAAGCAGTTTCGCAGTATCCGCGTTCCCCGAGGCTCCGGCGAGCTGAACAGCGCGGCCCAGTTTGGCCGTTGCCCCATCGAAATCGCCTGCTTTACGAAGGTCGAGGCCCTGCTGGATGGCCTGCGCCAGTTCGGCCTGCCCGGTGTAGTGGGCCACCTGCGGATTGATCGAGGTGGAGGCGGTCATGTCGTCGGTCCACACGGCCCGTACCAGGCCCTGGGCGCCGAGGTTCTGCACCGTACCGTCCGGTTTGGGCACCACCAGGGAGATCCGGGCGGCGAGCATCTCCTGCCCGATGCCGGCCGCGGGCACCTCCACACAGAGGTGGTAGTCGCGGGACTCGTCCCCCCAGGATCCGGTGGGATAGTCCCCGGCGCGCGGACCCGCCTCGGCCCGGCGGTCGGTCAACTCCTCAACGGCTGGGGCGACTTGCTTGACGAACTTGATGGTCGTGCCCACCGGCGTCCATACCCGCAGCCAGACGTCAGCGACCTCCTTGCCCATCGCCGTCTCCATCATCCGCGTGAAGTCGGCGGCCAGGCCCGCCGGGTCGGCGACGATGTCGGCGGTGCCGAGCAGCGCGGAGGCGATCTGTGTGACTTCTTTCACTTCCCAGTCGGTGCCCACGCCCCGCGCGTCACATGTGAAGCGTCCCGCGCATTCGTCGAGTGTCCGCCGGAGGTCCTCGGACGACTCGTGCTCGTTGCGGCCGTCGGTGAGCAGGATCCCGTGCCGGATGGCGACGTCGGCCGAGGACAGCAGCCGGTCGGCCAGCCGCAGCCAGGTGCCGATGGCCGTGCCGCCGCCCGCGCTGAGTTTGCGCAGCGCCTGCTTGGCCTGGTCGCGGGTGGTCGCGTCGGCGACCGCGAGTCGGCCGCCGCCCGGATAGACCTCCTTGGCCACGTGCGTGCCGCCGATCACCGCGAAGTGCACACCGTCGCGCAGGGTGTCGATCGCGGCGGCCGTGGCGTCCCGGGCGTTGCGCATCTTGGTCGCCGGATAGTCCATCGAACCCGAGCAGTCGACCATGATCGCCACCGCGGCGGACGGTCCCTGCCCGGGCGTGTACAGGTGCGGTGCCGCGACCGCGCTGCCGATCGTGCCGCCGCCGGTCGCGCTGACCGTGACGATCGAGTTGACCTCCCGGCCGCCCTCCGGCAGGTACTCGTTCTGGTACACGTCCACCGAGAACTGCGGCACGCTGGACTTCGAGAAGTTCGCCATGCTGTCCCAGATCCCCCTCTGGACCCCGTGAACGGGGACGACGACTGTGGACGGACCGGCCCCCGCCGGCCCGCGGAGCTTCCCCGCGCCGAGGGCTCGGCCGGGGGGTCTCGTCACGCACCCCCGCGTACGTCCCTCAGGCCGATCCTGCCCCCTGCGGCGCGGCCGGGAACGGCAGGACGGCCACTGTTACGTTGTCGTGGCCCCCGCCGTCCAGGGCGTGGCCGACCAGGACCCGGGCGCTGTGCAGCGGGCGCACGGCGGCGTCGAGGGGGACGGCCTCGGCCATCTCCCGGGCCGTCTCGGCGTAGTTCCACAGCCCGTCCGTGCACACCACGACCACTCCCGGCCGGTCCGGCTTGAAGGAGGCGGTGTGCGGCTCCAGTTCGTAGGCGTCCGCGCCGAGCCAGCCGGTGATCGCGTGGGCGCGCTCGTCGGCGTACGCCTCCGCCTCGGACATCAGGCCCGCGGAGACCATCTGTGCGGCCCACGAGTCGTCCTCGGTGAGCCGGGCCGGGGGCGCGCCGCGGTCCACCGGGATCCAGTAGGCGCGGCTGTCGCCGACCCAGCCGACGACCAGCAGTCCGGAGGTGACCACCGCGCCGACGAACGTGCAGGCCGGCGCGTTCTGGTGGGCGGAGTGCCGGCCGGCCGGCGCGGGCTCCCCGGCGAGCGCGTCGACCGCCTGCGCGGCGGCGACGATCGCGTCGTGCATGGCCTGCTGCGGGTGCGTGCCGCGGGGCAGCGCGGCCAGCAGCGACTCGCTCGCCGCTCGGGAGGCGGCCAGGGAGGCGTCGTCGGGGCGGGTCGCGGAGGACACGCCGTCGCAGACGATCGCCGCGAGGGCGGGAGAGCCGTCGGGCAGCGCGGTACGGCCGAGGGCGAAGGCGTCCTCGTTGCGGTGGTGGCGCAGGCCGCGGTCGCTCACGGCGGCGATCGGGCCCGACTCCTGTTCCATGTGGTCGCGTTCGCGCGGCTGGGCGTGCCCGCAGTTCTCGCAGTAGCCGTCGCTGTCGACCCGGCCGGCCCGGCAGGCCACGCACACCGTGGTGGCCTCGCCCGGGGTGCCGTCGCCCGGGGCGCCCTCGGCCGGAGCGGCGGTGTCGGAGTCGGCGGTAACGCGCGGGTCCGGTGCCTGCAACGGGTACTCGTCGGGTTCCGCCGGCCGGTCGAACCGCACGCCCGAGGCGGACGCCCCTTGCTGCTGTGGCTGTCCCTGCGGCTGTCCCTGCGGCTGCGGACCCTGGCCTTGCGGCTGCGGCTGCGGCTGCGGCTGCGGCTGAGGGTGTTGCTGCGGCTGTGTTTGCGCCTGTCCTTGTCCTTGCGGCTGCTGCTGAACTGCGGCCTGGGCTTGAGCCTGCTGCTGCGGCCGGACCGCCGCCCGGGCCTCGGCCGGTGGCTGCGGCTGCGGCTGGGGTTCAGCCGTCTGTGGCTGCTGCGGGGACTGCGCCACCGGATGCGGCCGGTGCTGAACCGCAGCCTGAACCGCCGCCTGGGCCTGCGCCTGGGACTGGGCTTGAGCCTGCGCCTGTGCCTGCCGTGCAGGCGCCGGCAGCGGGGAGCCGCTCGAGTCCGTGCCCGGCAGGTCCGCCGGCAGGTGCAGCCGTGGCGGGGCCTCGGAGGCGTCCGGGTGCGGTGCGCGCGGCCATACGGCGTCGTCGGCACGCTCGCCGGGGCCGGCCGGGCGCGGCACCGCGCCCCGGTCCATGGTGAGCGTCGGCGTGTCGCCCGGTCGCCCGGCGGCCGCGGACAGGTCGTACCCGCACGCGCCGCAGAAGCGGTCACCCGATTCGAGCGGCTCCGCACAGCTCGGGCACTTCGGCAGCGCGGCCTGCTGGTGCATCTGCGACATCAACTACACCCACGTCCGGGGGCGGTAACGGTTGGCACGTTCCACCAGGTCGATCCTCTCCTCGCCACCGGGCGCCAGCCGGGCCAGCGTGCGGTACGAACGCTCCAGGCCGAAGCGGAGTCCCCGCTCGTCCAGGTCGCTCCCGAGCAGCACCCGCCGGGCGGCCGGGTCGGTGGCCCGGCCCCCGGAGAGTACCCAGTCCAGGGCGCAGCCGAGGACTTCCGCCGACAACAGCTCGCGCCGCGCCGGGTCCAGACCGTAGGCCTGAAGTGCCTCGACCTGCCCGGAGGCGGCCGTCAGATCGTCCAGGAACGGCGTGTCGGACGCCGCCGCCGTACGGTGCCTCAGCCGTGCCCGTACGGCCGCCACGCGCGCCGCCGTGTAGTGGATCGAGGACTCCGGAACGGACTCCAGGGTCCTTACCGCGCCGGGCCGTTCGCCGGTGGCGAGCTGTACGCGGGCCAGCCCGAACGCGGCGCTGACCTGGCTCGGGTCGGTCGACCACACCAGGCGGTAGTACTCGGCGGCGTTGTCGAGCTGGCCGAGCACCTCGGCGCACAGACCGAGCGCCAGCTTCGGCGCGACCTCGCCGGGGAAGGCGTCGTAGACCGCGTCGAAGGCGAGGGCCGCCTCCTCGTGGTCGCCGGTGACCAGGGAGGCCACGCCCCGGTACCAGACGACCCGCCAGTCGTCCGGGTTCCGCTGCTCCAGTTGGCGCAGGACCTCCAGCGCGGTGGCCGGTTCGCCGGTCTCCAGCCGGGCCCTGACCTGGCGCAGCCGGGTCTCGGCCGACTGCGTGGGCGCCGCCGCGAGCGCGTGCGCCAGTTCCCCGGGCGCGGACGTCAACAGGCCTGCCAGAAAACCCGCGTTCGGGTCACCCGGGTCGACGTGGGGGACCGGCAGGGCGAGCGCGGCGGCGGGCGTGTCGACGGGCTTGACGAGCGCCGGTGGAGCCGGGGCGGTCGGCGTGCCCGGGGCGCCGTGGCCGTGCGCGGTACCGGCCGCGAGGGCCGGGGCCGATCCGCGCGAGCGTGTCGCCCGCGCTCCCAGCCGGGACACGTCCCCGTCCAGCCGCGGGAACAACTCCGCGTCCGTCACGCGCAGTTCCGGGCCGAACAGCGTCGAAAGGGCCGGCCGGGCCCGGCCGGTCTGGAGGGACACGACCTCCCGCAGCACGCCCGTGAGCTGCTCGGACATCTCCTGCGCCGAGGCGAACCGGCGGGCCGGGTCGGGGTCGGTGGCACGGACCAGCAGGCGGTAGAAGGACTCGTACTGGCGGAAGACCTCGATGTTGTCGGGGTCGGGCAGGGAGTCCACGAAGACGTTCGTGTAGCCCTGGAAGTCGAAGGTGAGGACGGCGAGCGTACGGCCCACCGTGTACAGGTCGCTGGCCACCGACGGGCCGACCTCGGCGACCTCGGGCGCCTGGTAGCCGACGGTGCCGTAGATGGCCGACTCGTCGTCGTCCATACGGCGCACCGCGCCCATGTCGATCAGCTTGAGCTGGTCCTCGGTCTGGATCGCGTTGTCGACCTTGAAGTCGCAGTACAGCAGGTTGCGGCTGTGCAGATGACCGAGCGCCTCCAGCGCCTCGATCCCGTACGCGCAGGCCTGCTCCACCGGCAGCGGGTCGCGTCTGCCCTCCGGGGTGCGGCGGGAGTTGGCGATCTCCTTCAGCGACTTGCCGCCGACGTACTCCATCACGATGTAGCCGTCGAGGGAGCCGGTGCGCTGGTCGAGGTGCTCGACGAAGTTGTAGATCCGCACGATGTTGGCGTGCTCGATCTCCGCCAGGAACCGCCGCTCGGAGATCGCCGCCGCCATCGCGTCCTGGTCGCCGGTGTCCAGCAGGCCCTTGAGGACCACCCAGCGGTCGGACACGGCCCGGTCCACGGCGAGGTAGATCCAGCCCAGGCCGCCGTGCGCCAGACAGCCCACGACCTCGTACTGGCCGTGGACGATGTCCCCGGCCCTCAGCTTGGGCACGAAGGAGTACGGGTGCCCGCACTTGGTGCAGAAGCCCTCCGTACGGCCCGGGCGGTCCCCCCGCGCGCGCCCGACCTGCGCACCGCAGTCCGAGCGCGAGCAGAACCGCTTGCGCTCCGGCACCTCCGGGTTCTCCAGCACCATCGAACGCGGGTCCGGCCGCGGCACCTGCGGCACCTGCACCAGACCCGCGCCCAGCCGGCCGCGGCCGGAGGAGCCCGTCGTGGAGCCGGAGCTGCGCACCGACACCGACCGGCCGGTCGCCTTGCCCGACAGCGAGCGCGAGAGCCGTCCCGACACCGAGCGGCGCGATTTCGACGACTGCGACGACGTACGGGAACTGCGGGCGCTGGAGGCCGAGCCGCCGCTGCCCACCGAACCTCGCGAGCCCCCGCCGCCGGTGACGCCGGTGGGCGGCGAGCCCACCATGCCGGTCGCCGAGACGACCGGCGCGAGACCGCACGTGTCGCAGTACAGCTCGCCGCCGCCGACGTCCTCGTACGACCCGCCGCAGCCCGGCCGCTGACAGGTCTGCCCCGCCTGACTCATGACTCCCCCTACCGTCCCTCGGGCCCGCCCTGCTCCGGCACCCGTGAGCCGCCGAGCGACTCGGCCGCCGCCTGCTGGTAGCGCAGCACGGCCTGTTCGGCCACCCGCAGGTCGCAGGGCGCGCTCCACAGCATGCGGCGCGCCGCGTCGTACCGCTCGACCAGCAGCGGGTCCTCCGCCAGGCCGTGGCGGGCGACCTTCGCCTTGTACGCGTCCAGCCGCCCGCGCAGCTCGGCACGGACCGCCAGCGGCGCGGTGACCGCCGTCAACGACTCGCGGGCGCGCTGAAGTTCGTCCTCCGCCTTCTGCTCCAGCGACTCCAGCAGCGGCGACAGCCGGTGCCACCGGGCCTGCCTGCGGTACTCGGCGGCCGCCGCCAGCTGCTCCTGAAGGGCGGTCGGCGGACCGCTGACCACCGGTACCTCCGTGGCGGCGATCTTCGCCAGCACCTCACCGCGCGCGGTGCGCGCCTCGGCGAGCGTGCGGTCCGCGCGCGAGAGCACGTCCCGCAGCCTGATCAGCCGCTGCTCGGCGTCCTGCCGGACCCCGAGCACGGCGTCGATCTCCCGGCGCACCTCGTCCAGCGCCCGCGCCTCCCGGTCGTACACCGTGGTGTCCGGCCGTCCGCCGCCCGGCGCCGAACTGCCCTGCGCGGGCACCCAGAAGGCGAGCGGATCGGAGATCACCTCCGCGCGCAGCCTCGTCAGCGTGCGCGTGACGCGCTCCAGGTCGTCGCCCGCCGGGTGCTCGCCGGGGCGGACGCCGACCGAGTGCGCGAGCCGGCGGGTGCGCTGGAGCTCCGCGGCCAGCAGATCGATCCGCGCGGGCAGCGCCGACCACACCGCGTCGGCGGCGACCACCATGTCCAGACCGGTCGCGTACAGCTCGTTCATCCGGTCCACCAGCGTGGCCAGGGAGAAGCTCTGGCTGAGCCGGCCCGGACCGGGCAGGGCGGGGGCGCCCGCGGCGGCCGCGCCGGGGACGGTGACGGACTCGCCGCGCAGCAGCCCGGTCAGCTCCACCAGGTCCTCGCGGCTGGACCAGCGGCGGCGGGCGCGGATCTCACGGGCGGTGCGCAGCGCGCCGCTGTAGGCGTCGAAGTACGCCCACAGCAGCGTGATCGACGCCTCCGTGGCGGCCCAGCGCTCCTCGGTGACGCCGGTCAGCTCGGCGCCTTCCAGGAGTCTGCGGCCCGCGTGGTCCTGAAGGGCGAGCAGCGAGGTCTCGATGGCCTCGTGCTCCGCGCCGAGCCGCGCCAGCGCACGGTCCACCTCGTCCCGGTCCATGACGGGCCCGGCGGGGTCCGTGACGCCCATCGATCACCTCTCGCTGCTGCGTGTCGCCTGTGTGCTGCCGGTTCTGCTGTTCCGTCGGTGCCGCGCCGGCCGGTGACCGGTCACCGGTAGCTCGGCGTCGGCGCGGTGGCCGACGGTGAGTCCTTACCCAGCGTGGCGGACAGCCACGTCCCGTACGACGCCTTCCAGCCTCCGTCCTTGCGGTAGTTCTCCAGTGTCCGGTTGACCTGGCGGACCAGATCGTCGGCACCGAGCTTCATGGCCACACCGTAGAACTCCTTGGTGAAGGAGGCGCCCTTCAAGGCCACCGTGGGGTCCTGCGCGGCCTGACTGGCGGCGAGCGCGCCGTCCGTCACCACCGCGTCCACCTCGCCGAGTTGGAGCCGCACCAGGCAGTCCAGCTGGTTGGGGACGGTGGTGGTGATGTCGGTGGACGCGGGGAGCCTGCCGTCCCTGGTGTCGGCTGACAGGTGGTCGTAGGCCGTGGAGCCGGTCGCCGAGCAGATCCTCTTCCCGGCGAGGGAGCCGTCGTAGCCGGTGATGCCGGAGGTCTTGGGGGCCAGGACCTGCTGGCCGGTCAGGAAGTAGGGGGCGGAGAACGCCACCTGCTTCAGCCGGTCGCAGGTGATGGTCATGGTGCGCACCACCATGTCCACCCGGCCGCTGCGGATCGCGGGTATCCGCTCGTTGGTGGGGATGGCCTTGAACTGGACCTTGTTCGCGTCGCCGAGGATGTCCTCGGCGATGCGGTGCACGAGGTCGATGTCGAAGCCCTCCAGCGCGCCGGAGGCGTTGTTCGGGTTGCGGTAGCCCCAGCGGTAGCTGTTCTGGTCGACGCCGACCGTCAGATAGCCGCGTGATCGGATGGCGCTCAGCGTGGGGCCGCCGGCGCCGGACGGGGACGGGCTCAGGTTCTGCGCCTGGCTGTCCTGGCAGTTGTCCGCCTTGGACTGCGTGCCCTGCGCGGCTCGCGAGCCGCTTGCGGTGGGGTCGCCGGCGCCCTGCGGCTGGGTGCGGGGCAGCAGCAGGACGAACGCCAGTGCCAGGGCGCAGACGGCCGCCATCGCGCCGACACCGCCCCAGCCCTTCAGGCCGGCCCGCAGACGCCGTGCTCGCATCGCCACGCCCCCTTTCACCGCTGACACGCTCCCTTTCACCGGTACTCCGAAAGCCTGCGCCCGATGCCCAGCACCGCGCCGGCCGCGCCGAACACCGCGAGCACCGCGGAGCCGACCGGCAGGCCCGTCATCGCGGCCCGGCCGTCCTCCGCGGCCTGCCGGAACCGGCCCGTCTCATGGGTGAGCGCCGACGCGAGGGAGGCGTCGACGTTGTCGAAGCACTCACCCGTCGACTCCGTCCGGTCCTTGGCGGTGGTGCCGATGACCCGGTCGCGTGCCTTCTGGTAGTCGCCGGAGTCGTTGGCCTGGCGGGCCAGTTCGTGTCGTTGCTTCCACACCTTCATCGACTCGTTCGCCGTGTCCACCGGCTTCCTGCCCCCCGGGTCCTCGGCGAGGGCGCCGGCCCGGGACAACGTCCGGGCGAGGGTGCCGAGTTCCTGGTCGTACGCCCAGTCGTAGGCGTCCATGACCGTGCCGTCCTTCAGCGTCTTGGTCTCCGCGCCGCGGCTGACGAGGGTCAGATTCTCGTCGCTGCGTGCCTTGAGGGAGGCGATACGGGCGTCGTGCAGCACGTTCAGCGAGCGCACGCCGTGCGTGTAGGAGCCGTTGAGTCCCGCGCGCGCGACGCTGTGGCCGATCACCAGCCACAGCAGGACGACGGTGGTGGCGGCGGTCGCGGCGACCAGGCCGTGGTTCAGCACCCGGTTCGTGCGCCGGTAGTTGCGCCGCTGGGCCCAGGCCAGGGCGGCCAGGGCGACGACGCCCAGGGCGATCGCGGCCCACGGGTACGGTGTCGCGTCCCCGTAGTCGGAGCGCAGCCGCTGGTTCTCCTTCTGGTACAGGTCCTCGGCCGCCGGGAGCATCTCGTCCTGCATGGTCTCGTTGGCGGCGCGCAGGTACGCGCCGCCCACCGGGAAGCCCTGGCGGTTGTTGGCGCGGGCGGACTCGACCAGGCCCTTGTAGCGCGGCAGAAGCTCGTTGAGCTTGGTGATGGTGGCCGCGGAGGGGCTGCCGGGGGCGGAGTTGGCGGCGGCGGTGACCAGCTTGGCGGCGGCCGTGCGGACATCGGACTCGTAGCGCTCGCGGGTGGCCGTCGTCTCCTGGAGACCGGCCAGATAGCCGCTGGTCGCCATGGTGTTGGCGTCGGCGAGCGAGCGGTAGATGTCCGCCGCGTCGGAACTGAGCGGCTGGCTGCGGTGCAGGACGTCGTCGGCGGCCGAGGAGCGGTCGGTGGCCTGGAGGGCGGTGACGGCGCCGAAGGCCAGGACGAGAAGGGCGATGACGGCGCCGATGACGCGGAGGCGGCCGGGCTCCGTGGTGGCGGCGGCGCGCAGGCGCTCGGCGCCCTCCGCGAAGGCGGTGCGGCGCGGGGGCGCGGGGGGCCGCGCGGCGGGGGCGGGGACCGCGGGCTGCGGCGGAACCGCCGGCAGGGTGGGCAGGCCCGGGCCCGGCGGTGCCGAACTGCTCGTCGGCGGTTGTGTCACTGCTGACCTCCCCCGTGGTCATCCGTCGCCGCAAGTATCGCTGCCGGGACCGGCATCCGCACCGGCCTTCACCGGAACTCGGCCGGCCCGCAGTGCGCCCGCCCCGTACCACCCCCTGCCCATGAATACGCCGGGGGAACCAGTTCGGTTCCCCCGGCCGCGCTCGCGGGATGCCCACCGTCGGGATGCCCACCGTCGGGATGCCCACCGTCGGGATGCCCACCGGCTCTCACTGTTCGAAGTGGGCCCGCACCCTTTCCCCGGCCGCCGCCGGCGCTCCCACGTGGTCCAGGCCCAGGAGGGCCGCGCCCAGGACCGGACGGGCCGTGACGACCCGCGGGACCGCTTTGGGGGCGCGGGCGGCGAGGAGGCCGCGTACGGCGTCGTCGAGCCGGGGGTGGCGGGCGGCGAGGACACTGCCGCCGAGGAGGACCGGTGTCTCCTCGTCGAGCAGACCGAGGCGGGTCAGGGCGACCGTGGCCATGGCCACCACCTCCTCGGCCTGGCGGTCGACGATCGTGCGGGCGATCGGATCGCCTTCTTCGGCCGTGGCGAACAGGACCGGGGCCATTTCGTGCCGGCGGTGGTGGTCGACGTGCCCCAGGTGCAGCGCCTCGACGAGGGCGTACACGGAGGCCAGCCCGAAGTGGGCGGGGAGGGTGCGGGACAGGGCGGTGGGCGCGCCGCGGCCGTCCTCCGCGCGGGCCGCGTACCACAGGGCCTCCTCCGCCAGGCCCCAGCCGCCGCCCCAGTCGCCGGAGACGCGGCCGAGCGCGGGGAAGCGCGCGGTGCGGCCGTCCGGGAGCATGCCGACGCAGTTGATGCCGGCGCCGCAGACGACCGCGACCCCGCGCGGTTCGGCCACGCCCGCGCGCAGGATCGCGAACGTGTCGTTGCGGACCTCCACCGTCGTGCCCCACGCGCGCGCGTGCAGGGCGGACGCCAACTGCTCCTCCTCCACCGGAAGATCGGCGTTGGCCAGGCAGGCCGAGACATGGCCGGCGGCGGTGACGCCGGCCTGCGCGTACGCCCGCCGGACCGTTTCCTCCAGGGCGTCCACCGCGGTCCCGACGCCCACGGCCGGCGGCCGGAACCCGTCGCCGCGGGCCGTGGCGAGGACGTGCCCGTCGGCCGCCACCACCGCCACGTCGGTCTTGCTGTTGCCCGCGTCGATGGCGAGGACGCTTGCGGTCAGGTCCACGCGAGGTACTCCCGGTTGTGCGCGACCAGTTGGTCGGTGAGGGCCTCGGCGTAGGCGTACTGGCCGATCAGGGGGTGCGCGAGGAGGGCGCGGAAGACCCGGTCCCGGCCGCCGCGCAGGGCCGCCTCCAGGGCCAGGTCCTCGTACGCCGTCACGTCCGCCATCAGGCCCGCGTACAGCGGGTCCACGTCGGAGACGGGGAGGGGGACCGGGCCCTTGGAACCCACCGCCGCCTGCACCTCGATCACGGCGTCGTCCGGGAGGAAGGGCAGGGTGCCCTTGTTGTACGTGTTCACCACCTGGTACGGGTTGCCCCCTCCGCCCAGCAGGGCCGCCGCCAGGTCCACGGCCGCCTCCGAGTAGTAGGCGCCGCCCCGCCGGGCCAGCAGGGCCGGCTTCTCCACCAGGGCCGGGTCGCCGTACATCGCCAGCAGCTCCCGCTCCATCGCCGCCACCTCGGCCGCCCGGGACGGCTTGGTGCGCAGCTCCTCCACGACCTCGTCGTGCGCGTAGTAGTAGCGCAGGTAGTAGGAGGGCACCACGCCCAGGCGGTCAAGGAGCGGGCGGGGCAGGCGCAGACCGCCTGCGATCGACTCGCCGTGCTCGGCCAGGAGCGCGGGCAGTACGTCCTCGCCCTCCGGGCCGCCCAGACGCACCCCCGTCTCCCAGGTGAGGTGGTTCAGGCCCACGTGGTCCAGGTGGACGTCGGCGGGCGCGACGCCGAGCATCTGCGCGAACTTGCGCTGGAAGCCGATCGCCACGTTGCACAGGCCGGCCGCCCGGTGGCCGGCCTGGAGCAGGGCGCGGGTGACGATGCCGACCGGGTTGGTGAAGTCGATGATCCAGGCGTTCGGGTTCGTGCGGCGGACCCGGTCGGCGATGTCCAGGACCACCGGGACCGTGCGCAGCGCCTTGGCCAGACCGCCCGCGCCGGTGGTCTCCTGGCCCACGCAGCCGCACTCCAGGGGCCATGTCTCGTCCTGCTGCCGGGCCGCCTGGCCGCCGACGCGCAGCTGGAGCAGTACCGCGTCGGCGCCGTCGACGGCCGCGTCCAGGTCGGAGGTGGTGACGACACGGCCGGGGTGGCCCTGGTGGGCGAAGATGCGGCGGGCCAGTCCGCCCACCAGCTCCAGCCGGTCCGTCGCCGGGTCCACCAGCACGAGTTCCTCGACGGGCAGGGTGTCCCTCAGACGCGCGAAACCGTCGACGAGTTCGGGGGTGTAGGTCGAGCCGCCGCCGACCACGGTGAGTTTCATGCTGTTCAACCCTTCACTCCGGTGAGTGTGACTCCCTCGACGAACGCCTTCTGGGCGAAGAAGAACACGAGGATCACTGGGGCCATGACCAGAACGGTCGCGGCCATGGTGAGGTTCCAGTCGGTGTGGTGGGCCCCCTTGAAGGACTCCAGGCCGTAGGACAGGGTCCACGCGCCCGGGTTCTCCGAGGCGTAGATCTGCGGGCCGAAGTAGTCGTTCCAGGCGTAGAAGAACTGGAAGAGGGCGACGGCCGCGAGACCGGGTCTGGCCATGGGGACGACGACCTTCAGCAGAGTGCGCAGCTCGCCGCAGCCGTCCACCCTCGCCGCGTCCAGGTACTCGTTCGGAATGGTCGTCAGGAACTGCCGCAGCAGGAAGACGGAGAACGCGTCGCCGAACGCCATCGGGATGATCAGCGGCCACAGGGTGCCGGACAGGTCCAGCTGCTTGGCCCAGAACAGGTACATCGGGATGATGATCACCTGCGGGGGCAGCATCATCATCGAGATCACCAGCATGAGCGACAGGTTGCGGCCCCGGAAGCGGAACTTCGCCAGCGCGTACGCCACGGGCAGCGAGGACGCGACCGTCAGGACCGTGCCGAGACCGGCGTAGACCAGCGTGTTCCGCCACCAGGTCAGGAAGCCCGGGGTGTCGAGGACCCTCTTGTAGTTGCCCCACTCCCAGGTGTGCGGGACCAGGTCGCGGCTGAGGGCCTGGCTGTCGCTCATCAGCGAGGTCAGCAGGACGAACACGAAGGGCAGGACGAAGAACAGCGCGGCCGCCACGCCCAGCGAGTGGACCGCGATCCACTCCAGCACCGCCCTGCGGCGGGCCGTGCGCTCGGCGGGGGAGGGCCGTGTCCTCGACCCAGCCGGCTTGTCGAGCACTTGGGCCATCGTCAGTCACCTGCCTGGATGAGACCGCCCCGGCGCCGCATCAGGAACGCGGTGAACACCATCGACAGGGCGAACAGCACCAGCGCCACCACGCAGGCCGAGCCGTAGTCGAAGCGCTGGAAGCCGAGGTTGTACACGAGCTGGGGGAGGGTGAGGGTGGACTTGTCCGGGTAGCCGGGCTCGAACTGGGTGCCCGCGCCCTGGATCACGCCCGAGGCGACCTTTCCGGCGATCAGCGGCTGGGTGTAGTACTGCATCGTCTGGATCACACCCGTGACCACCGCGAACATCACGATCGGCGAGATGTTCGGCAGCGTGACGTACCGGAAGCGCTGCCAGGGCGAGGCGCCGTCCAGCTCCGCGGCCTCGTACTGCTCCGTGGGCACGTCGAGCAGCGCGGCCATGAAGATGACCATCAGGTCGCCCACGCCCCACAGGGCGAGCATCGTCAGGGCCGGTTTGGACCAGGCGGGGTCGTTGAACCAGCCGGGCGCGGAGATCCCGACCCGCTCCAGGAGGGAGTTGACCGGGCCCGTGCCGGGGTTGAGGAGGAAGGCGAAGGCCATGGTCGCCGCCACCGGCGGGGCCAGGTAGGGCAGGTAGAACAGGGTGCGGAAGACGCCCGTGCCGGTCCTGATCCTGGTGATCAGCAGGCCCACGCCGAGTCCGAAGACCACGCGCAGGCTCACCATCACCAGCACCAGCCACAGGGTGTTGCGCAGGGCCGGCCAGAACAGCGGGTAGTTCTCGAAGACATACGTCCAGTTCCCGGTGCCGCGCCACGTCGGCGGCTGGAAGCCGTCGTAGCGCACGAACGAGAAGTAGACGGTGGAGATCAGCGGGTACGCGAAGAAGACCGCGAAGCCGATCAGCCACGGCGACATGAAGGCGAGGGTCTTCAGCGCCGAACGGCGGCGCTTGGACGCCAGGGTGACGGTGGTCATGCGCGCCTACTTCGCCTGCGCGATGTCCGTGTCGATCTGCTGGGCCGCCTTGCGCAGGCCGGCCTTGAGATCCTTCGCCCGGCCGCTCTCGTAGTCGTAGCCGAACTGCTGGATCGTCACCAGGTACTGGCCGCCGTTGACGGAGGCGGGCGTCGTGGTCGAACGCGGGTCGGCGGCGATGTCCAGGAAGGTCTTGAAGCGCGGGTCGTACTTCAGCTTCGGGGACTTCAGCGCGGCCAGCGTGGAGGGCACGTTGTGGATGTCGTTGGCGAAGCCGACCACCGCGTCGGTGTCCGTGGTCATGTACTTCACCAGTTCCCAGGCCGCGTTCTGCTTCTTGCTGGTGGCGGCGATGCCGGCGATGGTGCCGGTGATGTAGCCCTTGCCGTACTGGTCGGCCTGGTCGTCGGGGACGGGCAGCGGGGCGACGCCCATCTCGAACTTCGGCTTGGCCTCCTCGGCCATGCCCAGCCGCCACTCGCCGTCGAGCTGCATGGCCACCTGGCCGGTGTGGAAGGGGTGCTTGGGGCCCCATTCGTCACCGAGGGTGGCGCGGTACTTCTCCAGCTTCCGGTAGCCGCCGAGTTCGTCCACGAGCCGCTTCTGAAGGGTGAAGCCCTTCTCGAACGCGGGGTCCTTCGCCAGGTTCGACTTGCCGCTGGAGTCGAAGTACGCCGGGGAGAACTGTGCGAAGTAGTGCTCGGTCGTCGACTCCCAGCCGTGGTAGTTCGGCATGAAGCCGAGCTGCCGGTAGCCGTCGCCCTGGGGGATCGTCAGCTTCTTGGCGTCGGCCTCGAACTCGGACCAGGTCCTCGGGGGGTTCTCGATGCCAGCGGCGGCGAAGGCGTCCTTGTTGTAGTAGAGGCCGTAGGCGTCGCCCAGCAGCGGCACCGTGCAGCGCTTGCCGTCGAACTGGGTGTACTCGTTCATCGCCTTCGGGAAGGTCTTCTCCGGGTCCGTGCCCGCCTTCTCGAAGAACGGGTTGAGATCGACCAGCGCGCCCGAGGAGCAGAACTTGCCGACGTTGTTGGTGGTGAAGGAGGAGATCACGTCGGGCGCCTTGCCGCCGCCGGTGCGCAGCGCCTGGTTGATCTTGTCGTCGGTCATGTTGCCGACGACGTTGACACGGATGTTGGGGTGCGCCTTCCGGAAGCCGTCGACCAGCGACGTGACGGCCTTCACCTCGCTCGGATCGCTCCAGGCGTGCCAGAAGTTGATGGTGGTGTCCTTCGACGCGTCGTCGTTCGCGCCGGCGTCGGGCTGACCGGTACAGGCGGTGGCGAGCAGCGCCATGGCGGCGGAGGCAGCGAGGGCGAGGGCCGCTTTCCGGGACACTTCGGGCATGGCTGGATCTCCCTGGGACGGGCGGGCGGTGAGGGAAGGGGCGGGGCGGGTACGGCAGCCGGTACGGCGGTCAGCGCGAGGTGTCGAAGACCTCGTCGCGGGTGGTCGCGAGCGCGCTCTCCAACGCGCCGCGCAGCACGGGGTGTTCACGGACGTCGCCGACCACCAGGCGGGGCCGGGAGGCGGCCAGTTCCTCCAGTTCGGCCTGGACCAGGGCACGCAGCACCTCGCCGCCGGCGGTGAGCGAGGCGCCGCTGAGGACGACGAGTTCGGGGTCGAGGACGGAGACGAGGGAGGCGAGACCGGTCGCGAGCCGGGTCGCGTACGTCGTCAGGAGCGTGCGGTGGGGGCCGGTGGCGTGGTCGGCGGCGCGGGCGACGAGTTCGGCGGCGGCCTCGGCGGAGGATCCCGTGGGCAGGTCCTCGATGCCCAGCTCGCGGGCCATCTTCGGCAGCGCCTGCGAGCCGGCCAGTTCCTGGTAACCGCCGCTGTTGGCCCTGGTCACCTGGCGGACCAGCGGGGTGCCCGGCACCGGCAGGAAGCCGACCTCGCCTGCGCCGCCGGTCCAGCCGCGGTGCAGCCGGCCGCCGAGCACCAGGGCGGCGCCCAGGCCCTCCTGGTTCCACAGCAGCACGAAGTCCCGGTGGCCGCGGGCCGCGCCGAGCCGCTGCTCGGCCATGGCCACGAGGTTGACGTCGTTCTCGTACTCCACCGGCATCGGCAGGGCGGCGGCGAGTTCGTCGAGCAGGGTGGGGGAGTGCCAGCCGGGCAGATGGGAGGCGTAGCGCAGGCGGCCGGTGTTGGGGTCGAAGGCGCCGGGGGTGCCGATGACCAGCCGGTGCACGTCGCCGCGGGCCAGTCCCGCCGCCTTCACCGCGCCGTCGAGGGCGTCGGTGACCTGCCGTACGACGGGCTGGGACGGGCGCCGGCCGGGGGTCGGCAGCTCGTACTCGCCGACGGTGCGGCCGGTGATGTCCGCGACGGCCGCGCGGATGCGGAGGGGAGTGACGTCCAGCCCGGCGGCGTGGGCGGCGGCCGGGTTGACCGCGTACAGCTGGGCGTTGGGGCCCGGGCGTCCCTCGCTGGTCCCCGTGGCGAGAACCAGCCCGGCGGCCTCCAGGCGGGCCAGGAGCTGGGAGGCGGTCGGCTTGGACAGGCCGGTCAGCTTGCCGATCCTGGTGCGCGACAGCGGCCCGTGCTCCAGCAGGAGGTCCAGGGCGGCCCGGTCGTTCATGGCGCGCAGGACCCGCGGGGTGCCCGGCGTGCCGGCGGTTCCTGACATGGGTGGCACCTCCCCTCCCCTACATCACTGTTAGGAAAGTTTCCTGTTTGGGTGGGAGGAAAGTATGCCCGGGACGAAGCGAACGTCAAGAGAAAAGCGCTCCCGGCAGCGGAGCAGTTGCCCGCGGGGGCGGTGAGGCGGTGAGGCGGTGAGGCGGTGAGGCGGCGGGGCGGCGCCCGGGGCTTTCCGGGCGCCGCCTCTTCACGCCGTGGGGGGCACGGTGGTTCTACTTCGACAGCGACTGCGGCGGGATCGGCGAGGCCGCAAGGGACTGCGGGGAGGTGGTGCTGGCGAACGCCGAGGGGGCCGACATGCCCGCCGTCGGGTCGGCTGCCGCGGCCTCTTCCGCCGGGGCCGTCGCGTCGCCCACGATCCGGATGCCGGCCGCGTCGAAGGCGCGCTTGACGCGCCAGCGCAGCTCCCGCTCGACGGTCACCGACTTGCCCGGCATGGTCTTGGCGGTGACGCGGACGACCATGGAGTCGATCAGCACGCTGTCCAGGCCGAGCACCTCGATCGGGCTCCACAGGAGCTCGTTCCAGGGCTCCTCCTTGCTCATCCGCTCGGCGACCTCGTCGAGGGTGGCCTTCACCTTGTCCAGGTCCTCGTTCGTCCTGACGGTGACGTCGACGCCGGCCGTGGCCCAGCCCTGGGAGAGGTTGCCGATGCGCTTGATCTCGCCGTTGCGGACGTACCAGATCTCGCCGTTCGCCCCGCGCAGCTTGGTCACGCGCAGCCCGACCTCTATCACCTCGCCGGCGGCGACGCCCGCGTCGATCGAGTCGCCGACGCCGTACTGGTCCTCCAGGATCATGAAGACGCCGGAGAGGAAGTCGGTGACCAGGTTGCGGGCGCCGAAACCGATCGCCACACCGGCCACACCGGCCGAGGCCAGCAGGGGCGCCAGGTTGATCTCGAAGGTGGACAGCACCATCAGCGCCGCCGTGCCCATGATCAGGAAGCTGGTCACCGAACGCAGCACCGAGCCGATCGCCTGCGAGCGCTGCCGGCGGCGCTCGGCGTTGACCAGCAGCCCGCCCAGCGCGGTGCCGTCCACCGCCTGGGCGGTACGGGCCATGCGGTCTATGACCTTGGTGATCGCCCGCCGGACCACCCCTCTCAGCACCGCCGCGATCACCAGGATCAGCAGGATCTTCAGGCCGATGGCGAGCCACGTGGACCAGTTCTGCTCGACCCAGCTGGCGGCGTTCGTCGCGGTCTCGTGGGCGTCCTGGAACGTCGGGACCGTCAGAGCCGGCGACTCGGAGGGCGACGGCGACGGCGACGGACCGGCGGCCGGCAGGGCGGCGGGCAAGGACACGGCAGGTACCTCCAGGTGCATCCGCCCTCCGGCACGGGGTCAATATCGACTGGGTCACGAGGAGATCACCGGACGGGCAGAACCACCACACTAACGGGGCAGGGTGTGTGGGTTCGCGTGAAGTTCGGGGAAGGGCGCATGGGGACACGGTGACCACCGGCCTCTGATCAGGCTGTGTGAAGGGGCCGTGATCCGGGGGATGAATGGGGTGTGGTCGAAAACACTCCCAGCCCGTTACCGGGACATGGTGGCGCGTTCACCAGGCATGAGGGGAAACTGACTGCAGGCAGCCCCGGCGCGAGCCACGCGCCGCCGGCGTACAAGGAGGCATCCGTGCCGCATGTCCTGGTCCTCAACGCGTCGTACGAGCCGCTCGGCGTCGTACCGCTCCGCCGCGCGCTCGTCCTCGTCCTCGAGAACAAGGCAGTCTGCCTCGAGGAGTCCGGCGCCTATCTGCACAGCGCAACCGTTACCGTCCCCGCACCCAGCGTGGTCCGGCTCAAGCGTTTCGTACGGGTTCCCTACCGGGGGCCCGTTCCTCTGACCCGAAGGGCGCTGTTCGCGCGCGACGGCGGCCGGTGCATGTACTGCGGTGGCATCGCCACCAGCGTCGACCACGTCATCCCGCGCTCGCGCGGGGGCAAACACGTCTGGGACAACGTGGTGGCCTCCTGCCGCCGCTGCAACCATGTCAAGGCCGACCGCCACCTGGTCGAGCTCGGCTGGCGCCTGCGCCACAAGCCGGCCCCGCCCACGGGCCTGGCCTGGCGCATCATCGGCACCGGGCATAGGGACCCGCGCTGGCTGCCCTACCTGCAGCCGTACGGCGCGGACGACGCCCTGGCCCGGATCGACGGCATCTCCGCCTGACGATTCCGGGCCTTCGCATTGCCCCACGGCCACCCGCCCGGAGCGCGGTTCCCACGGCACCCGCCGGGGATCACGCTCCGGACGCGGGCCGTGGGCGGCGTGCTTCACCGGGGCCGGTCGCGAGGACCGGAACGATCAGGTGGTGCCGAGGCTCGCCAGGGCGTGCCGGACGGCCGCGAGCGCCTCTTCGTCGCCGAGAACCCGAGCTGTCCGGCCGCGGCGACGCAGTCGCCGGGCGGCGCGCATGCCGGTCCCCGACCTCCCACAAGCGCATCAAGCTGATACGCAGGACTCACGCGTACCGCAGCTCCGCGGGGCGGACCGAGCGCCGCAGCAGCGGCAGCGAGGCGGCCGCGGCCAGCAGGCAGGCGCCGTACACGCCGGCTGGGACCAGGAGTGCCGTGTACGGCACGGTCCCGGCGGCGACGAGGCCGTACCAGACGCCGATCGCCAGGCCGCCCGCGCCCGCCACGAGGACGGCCGGGGCCAGGGGCAGGGCGGTCTCCAGCAGGAGGGCCCGGGCGAGCACCCGCCGCGGTACTCCGGCGGCCACCTGCGCGGCCAGGGCCCGGCGCCGGGTGGCGACGGACTCGGCGGTCCCGACGGCCAGCGCGGCGAGGGTGATCACGAGGGCCAGGACGATGGCCGCGGCCGTCAGGTCCAGACCCGTCGTGTAGTAGGAGGCGTCCTCGGCGAAACCGTGCGTGTCGTCCGCGGCCTCCAGCCAGGCGAGCAGCGCCTGCCGTACCCCCAGGTACCCGGCCCCGACCACCGTCACCAGCAGCACCGCCGCATGGGTGCGGGCCGCCGCCCACGGGTCGTCCCGCAGCCGTTCCGCCGCGATCAGCACCGCCGGGGAGCCGGTCCGGGCCGCGAGCAGCCGGCCGGTCAGCCGGGACAGGACGCCCGTGAGCCACACCGCGCCCGCGCCGACGGCCAGGACCCCCGCCATGACGATGACCGGGCCCCTGGCCAGACCCGCATTCCGGGAGTCGGCGGACGTACCGGCCACCGCCCCCAGCGCCACCACGCCCACGACCAGCAGTCCGCCCACGAACAGCAGCGCCGGACCGCGCCCCGAGCGCGTAGGGCTCCGCCGCACCCACCCCAGCGGTGAGGCCACCACGCGGCGCAGCGCCAGCACCCCGGCCGCCATGCCCAGCGCCGGTACCAGGACCGCGACCAGCGCCATCCCGGCCCAGGCCGACGCGGTCGGCCGCTCCGACACGGCCACCAGCACCGCCACCGCCCCGGCCGTGGCGAGCGCCGAGCCCAGCAGGCAGGCGAGCCCGGTCTCCAGCGCGGCGATCCGCCGTACCCGGCCCGGCTCCGCGCCCGCCAGCCGCAGCACGGCCGTCCGCCGGTCGCGGTGGACCGCGCCGATCCGGGCGCACTGCCCGAGGAAGCCGAGGACGGGCACCAGCAGGAGCAGCAGCGTGACGATCACCCCGGAGCGCTCGCCGGGATGGTCGAGCAGGCCGTTGCCGAAGGAAAAGCGGTACTGCCCGTGCACCGAGGCCAGGACGGCGGCCGCCAGGCCCAGCCCCGTCGCGCACATCGCCCCCGCCGCCGTGAGCGCGATCCGCCACCACTCCCGCCGGTCCGAGCCTCGCACGAGCAGCCAGGCCAGCCGCAGATCGGTCCTCACGCGAGCACCCCCGACGCGACCGTCACGCCGTCCTGCAACCGCACCTCGCGGTCGGCGTACGCCGCCATCTGGGCGTCGTGCGTGATCAGCAGCACCGCCGTGCCCGCCTCCCGGGCGGCTCCCACCAGGGCCGTCATCACCTGTTCGCTCGCCAGCGAGTCCAGTGCCCCCGTCGGCTCGTCCGCGAACACCACCCTCGGAGCGGTCACCAACGCCCGTGCCAGCGCGACGCGTTGCGCCTGTCCTCCACTCAACTCCCCTGGTCGTGCGGCCTCCTGCTCCCGCACGCCGAACCGCTCCAGCCATGCCCCCGCCTGCTCCTGGGCCGCCCCCCGCGCGGTCCCGGCCAGCATCAGCGGCAGCGCGACGTTGTCCACGGCGGTCAGCTCGGGAATCAGCTGGCCGAACTGGAACACCACCCCGAAGTCGGTGCGGCGCAGCTCGCTCAGGCGCCGCTCCGGCAGCCCGTCGACACGTTCCTCGCGATACGTCACCGAGCCAGCGTCCGGCCGGACGATGCCCGCCAGGCAGTGCAGCAGCGTGGACTTCCCGCTGCCGCTGGCGCCGGTCACGGCGACGATCTCGCCCTCGCGCAGCTCCAGGCAGGCCCCGCGCAACGCCGGGGTCCTGCCATGGGACTTGACGAGGTCTCGGGCCACCAGAAGGGGCACCGGAGGGTTGCTCATGCTCGGTCGACCTCCACGGTCAGAGCGGTCAGAGTGGTGAGCCGGGCCTGGGTGGTGGTCATCCAGCGCAGGTCGGCGTCGAGGTGGTTGAGGGCGTAGTCCGCCGAGAGCACCGTCGTCAGGTCGGCGCCCGGGGCGGTCTTGACCGCCGTCAGCTCCCGCATCCGCTCCATGTGCGCGGCGCGTTGCGCGAGCAGGTGGGCGGCGGGGTCGCCGCCGGTGAGGATCGCCACGACGACCTTTGCGAAGATCTCGTTCGTCACGAACGGCGCGGGAGGCGTGACCTGCCCGGCCCAGACGGCCACGTCCCGGGAGCCCTCGGCCGTGAGGCGGTACAGCGTGCGCTCCGGGCCGCCGTCGGAGTCGGTGCCCTCCACCTGGGCCAGTCCGTCGCGGACCAGCCGCTGCAAGGTCGTGTAGACCTGCCCGTAGGCCAGCGGGCGGGCTTGCGGGAAGTGTTCGTCGTGGCGTCGCTTCAGGTCGTAGCCATGGCTCGGCCCTCCGGCGAGCAGGCCCAGCAGGATGTGGCGGGTGCTCATGCGCTCAGTATGTACTGAGTACATGTACTGAGTGAATAGTGATCGGCGGAAATTCCCGCCGGACGATTCCGCCGGACGATCTGAACGCGCCGGCTGCCCGGTGGGCTCAGTCCGCGACCGCGTACGCCTCCACCGACCAGAGCGAATAGCCGTACTGGGTGGCTCGTTTGTCGCCCTGCACGCGGATGTAGCGGACGTCCCGCGCGTCCATGCGCAGGGTTTCGCGGCCGCCGGTGCTGTCGCGGACGGTGGTGGCGGTGCGCCAGCGGCGGCCGTCGGGGGAGACCTGGACGCGGTAGGCGGAGGGGTGGGCGTCCTGCCAGTGGAGGGCGACCTTGCCCAGGCGCACCGAGCGCGGCAGCTCCACCTGCCACCAGGCGCCGTCGTCGACGGGGGAGGACCAGCGGGTGTCCGGGTTGCCGTCGATCGCGGCGGAGGCAGGGAAGTCGGGGGTCTCGTCGGCGGAGGAACTCGCCGTGCCGGTGCGCGCCAGGTCGGGGCCGGCGGTGCGCGGGAATGCGCGGACCGTGAGGGTGCGGGTCACCCCGGCGAAGGTGACGCGGATGTCGTACGCGCGTGCGGGCGTGCCGGGCGGCACGGTCACCTCGACGGGCACGTCCACCGTGGTGCCGCGGGGCACGGTGAGCGAGCCGGCGGGAACACGGACCTCGATGCCCTCGGGGGCCTCGACGGTGACCTTGCCCCGCACGTCGGCCGGACGGCCGGAGGACAGCCGGGCGGTCAGCCGCTCCGTGCCGCCGATCTCCGCGTCGGCCTCGGCACGCGGCAGCTCCAGGTCCGCGACCGGGGTGTCGGCGAACCAGGGGACCAGGTGGCGCACCCGGGACGGGTAGGCGCCGGTCACGCGGACGGCGTCGACGCGGGTGCCGGCCGGCGGGGGAGTGGGCTGCACGAGGGCCGGCGGGCGCGTCCAGAGGCCCGGAGCCGGGGAGACCGGAGGCCAGAGGGCAGGCGGGTGTGTCACCGGGCCGCCCGGGGACGGGGACTGCGTGGTTTCCAGCTCCGTCGCGCCCCCCTGCGCCAGCGATCCCACCCGCAGCCAGCCGTGTCCGGGGACGTGGACCTCGACGTCACCGATGGTTTCGGGGTCGCTGAGGACCGTCACGGCGGTGAGGGCGCGGGCGTGCGGGAAACGGATCGTGCGGCCGTCCGGCGCCCCGTCCGGGTCCGCCTCCGGCTCGTGCGTCAGGCCCGCCCAGGTCTCGTACTCCTGCCGCGCCCGGTCGAGGAAGGGGTCCAGTACGCCCTTGCCGACCGTCACATCGGCCTGCTTGGCCTCGACCCGCAACCGGTCCAGCGTCCGGTACGCGGTCCAGGCCCCCGCCGCGTCGCCCGCGCGCTGGGCGCGGAGCATGTCGAGCGCCGCCTCGCCCGCCTTGCCGTAGCGGGCCAACTGCGCGGACCACGGTGCGACCTCGGCCGCGAGGGTGCCCTCGCCGGCCAGTCCGCGCGGCAGCTCGCGCAGCACCGTGAAGGCGGCGCGCAGCCGCTGCTCGGCACGCTCGTTCGCGGCCCGGTCCGTCGTCGTACGGGCCTGCCACAGGTCCGCGATCAGCGGGCGCAGATACGCCGACTCGGTGCCGCCGAGCACCGAGGACGCGTCGTTGCCGGCCAGGGCCGACAGCGCCTCGTGGCGCCGTGCGTCGCCCCCCGCGAGGTCGGCGATGGCCGCCTGCCAGGACTCCTCGGGGCGGTAGTCGCGGGGGTTCCAGGCGTAGTCGGCCGCCGTGAACAGCGGGATGCGGGAGGCCTCCGCCTGCTCCATCGCGTTGGCCAGCAGGGCGGCCGAGCCGCTGGCGACGGCCGGTTCGCGCCCGGTGTACGGGCCGAGGAAGATCCGGTCCTCGGCGTAGTCGTTGACCGGGTAGTTGTCCATGGTGACCAGCGGATGCGCGAACGCGGCGCGGGCGTCGGCCAGTTCGTCGCCGGTGATGGTCCGCGGCACCACGCCCACCCCGGTCCAGGCGACGTGCACCGACGCGTCCAGCGCGGTCGCCAGCGCCCGCCGGTAGGGCGTCGCGCCGTCCTCGTAGAACTCCGTCGGCATCAACGACAGCGGCGCCGCGTCCGGATGCCGTTCCGCCAGGTGGCGGGCGACCTCGTTGGCCACCCGCGCCTGCGCCCGTGCCGCCGCGTCCGGGCCGGAGCCGAAACGGGCCGGGTCCGCGTCGCAGTGCCACTCGCTGTAGCTGACGTTCTGGAACTGGAGCTGGAACGCCCGGAAACCGAGCTCCCACATCGCGTCCAGCTTGCGGGTCAGCGCCCGTACGTCGTCGTCCGAGGCGAAGCACAGCGACTGGCCCGGCGCCACCGCCCAGCCGAGCGTGACGTGGTTGGCGCTCGCCCGGTCGGCCAGCTCCCGGAAGGCGGCCCGCTGCATGGCCGGGTACTGCTCGCGCCAGCGCTCCTGGCGGTAGAGGTCGTCGCCCGCGGCGTACAGGTACCGGTTCTGCTTGGTGCGGCCCATGAAGTCCAGCTGGGCGAGCCGCTGCTGCTGCGTCCAGGCGGTGCCGTAGAAGCCCTCGGTGGTGCCGCGCACGGCGGTGCCCGGCCAGTCCCGGACGGTCACGCCGGGGACGGTCCCGTCGGGGCGCAGCAGCTGCCGCAGCGTCTGCACGGCGTGGAACAGGCCGTCCTCGCCTGCGCCGGTGAGCGTCAGGGCGCCGCCGCCGGTGGTGATGAGGTAGCCGCCGGAGGGCAGCGCGTGCCGCGGGTCGCCGTGCGCCCGCTCGGTGTACGCGCGCACCACCAGGGCGCCCGCCGGAACCGGGTCCGTCACGGCGAGGTCCGTGACCGACCGGGCCCCGGCCCCGTACAGCAGCGAGCGCAGCGCGCTCAGGGCGTACGGGTCCGCCTCCGTGTCGGTGACGAGGGCGACGTCCCGGTCGGCGACCTTCACCGCGCCGCCGGTCGTCCGCAGGGACTGCGGGCGCGGCCACACCGCGGGGCCGGAGGAGTCCGCGGCGGGATGCTCCGGCTTCGCGGCCGGGAGGCCGGCGCCCGGGTCGGGTGCGGACGGCGCCGCGACGGCCGCGGGTGCGGCTCCCAGTGTTCCGGCCATGACGGCGAACGCGAGTGCGGCCGCGCTCTTCCCATGCCCCATACCGCGCCGACGCCGCACGGCCCCTCCTCGTCGATCGGCCTTCGCCGGGCGGGGCCGAAGGCAGTGTCGAAGAGTCCTGACCACACCATCCCTGCGGGAAGGTGTCAACGAGAGTGGCCGTTGTGCCGTGATTGCCCCAACCTGGTGAAGGGGAATGTGACCAGCGGCACGTAGGTCGTTCTCATACGTCTGCCGCGGCGAGCACTGGGTAGGGCTGCGGTAATCCCCTTGACGCCGTACTCGACAAGGAGGCCCCCGTGGCCGCACCGGCACATCTTCTGCTCTCGGCCCTGTCCAAACACGTGGCGGAGCCGCCCGCCGACCACCTGCTGCCCGCCGACCCCGGCCTGAGCGTGTTCAGCGCGGAGGGCACCCGCGCCGACGTCCCGCTGACCAGCGAGCCGCCGCTGCCCGACGCCGAGCCGCTGACCAGCGAGCCGCCGCTCGCCGAGACTGCCCCCCTGACCAGCGAATCGGTCGCCGAGTCGGCCGAACAGGACCCCTGTCGAGCGGAGTTGTAGATGACGGAACCGCGGCCGGACGAACCTCCCGGACCTTCCGAAGCTCCCGGATCTCCCGGACCTCTCGGTGACGAGCTGACCCGGCTCGCCGCGCTGCACGGCGTCGCCACCTCCTACAGCCCCTCCCCGGGCCGTACCGTCACCGCTTCCGCCACCGCGGTCGTCGCGGCCCTGGCCGCCCTGGACGTCGACGCGAGCACCACCGCGGCCGCCCGCGCCGCGCTCACCGCTCGCGAACGGGAACGGGACGAACGGCTGCTGCCGCCGACGGTGGTGTGCTGGCTGGGCCCCACGGACAGTCCGACCGGCCGGTCCACGGACGGCTCCACGGACCGCCCCACCGGCGGTCCCGCGACGGATCATCCCGTCACCGGCGGCGACCCCGCGGCCGAGGCGGACGCCGGGCTGCCGCCGGCCGTCCTCGCCGGGCTGCCGCCCGGCACCCGGCTGGACGTCGAGACCGAGCGGGGCGGGACCCGCTCCTGGGTGCACGGTGTGGACGGGACGGACCGCCTGGCCGGCCTTCCGCCGGGCGTCCACCGGCTGACCGCCACCGCCCCCGACGGCCGCACCGGGCAGGCGCACCTGATCGCCGCCCCGCCCCGGCTGCCCACCCCGGCGGGACGCTCGTACGGGCTGCTCGTCCAGCTGTACTCCCTCCTCTCCCACCGCTCCTGGGGCATGGGCGACCTCGGTGACCTCGCCGAGCTGAGCGGCTGGGCGGGACGGGCGCTGGGTGCCGGATTCGTGCAGGTCAACCCGCTGCACGCGGCCGTGCCCGGACCACCCGCCGACCCGTCCCCCTACCGCCCCTCCTCGCGCCGCTTCCCCGACCCGGTGCACCTGCGCGTCGAGGACGTCCCGGAGTTCGCGTACGTCGAGGAGCAGGACCGGCTGCGGCCCTTGCCGGAGCGGGCCGGCCGGCTGCGCGCCGCCGTACTGGACGAGGGCGCGCTGATCGACCGGGACGCGGTGTGGGAGCTCAAGCGGGAGGCGCTGGAGCTGGTGCGGCGGGTGCCGCTCGGTCCCGGCCGCCGCGCCGCCTACGCCGACTTCCTCGCCGGGCAGGGCCGGGCCCTGGAGGACCACGCCTCCTGGTACGCCCTCGCCGAGGTGCACGGCTCGGACTGGAGCCGGTGGCCCGAGGGGCTGCGCGACCCGCGCTCGACGGAGACGGCCCGCGCCCGCGCCGCGCTGGCGGACCGCGTCGACTTCCACTCCTGGCTCGCCTGGCTCACCGACGCCCAGCTCACCGCCGCCCAGCGCACGGCCCGCGAGGCGGGCATGGGGATCGGGATCGTGCACGACCTCGCCGTGGGCGTGCACCCCGGCGGGGCCGACGCCTGGGCGCAGCGGGACCACTTCGCGGCCGGCATGTCGGTCGGCGCGCCGCCGGACGCCTTCAACGCGCGCGGCCAGGACTGGGGCCTGCCGCCCTGGCGCCCCGACCGCCTCGCCGCCTCCGGCTACGCGCCCTTCCGCCGGCTGCTGCGCGCCCTGTTCCGCTACGCGGGCGCCCTGCGCATCGACCACGTCATGGGCCTGTTCCGGCTGTGGTGGATCCCGCAGGGCCTGCCGCCCACCGAGGGCACGTACGTCCGCTACGACGCCGAGGCCATGCTCGCCGTGCTGGTGCTGGAGGCCTCGCGGGCGGGGGCCGTGGTGATCGGCGAGGACCTGGGGACGGTCGAGCCGGGAGTGCGGGAGACCCTGGACCGGCGCGGGGTGCTCGGCACCTCGGTGCTGTGGTTCGAACGGGACTGGGAGGGGTCGGGCCGCCCGCTGCCCCCCGAACGCTGGCGCGCGGACTGCCTGGCGACCGCCACCACCCACGACCTGCCGTCCACCGCGGCCCGCCTCACCGGCGAACACGTCGAACTGCGCCACCGCCTCGGCCTGCTCACCCGCCCCCTGGAGGAGGAGCGCGCTGAGGCCGCCGCGGACACGAGCGAGTGGCTGGCCCTGCTGGCGGAGCTGGGCCTGCTGCCGGGCACGGACGCCGGTGCCGGCGGCTGCTCGGAGGAGGCCGGGATCCAGGCCGTCCACCGCTTCCTGCTGCGCACCCCGGCCCGCATGATCGGCCTGTGGCTGCCCGACACGGTCGGCGACCGGCGTCCGCAGAACCTGCCCGGAACCTGGGACCAGTACCCGAACTGGCGCCTGCCCGTCGCCGACGCCGACGGCCGCCCGGTGACCCTGGAGGACCTCGCCGCGTCCCCCCGGCTGCACGCCCTGACGGACGTGCTGCGGGCGGCCGCTCGGGCCGCGCCGGGCGAGGCGGGCTGACCGCCGGTCCACTCGCACCGCTGCCGGACAGCGGATACGGCACCCCGGGCGCGCGACCCGTTTCGGGGTTCGCTACGTTTGCACCGTGGACAAGAAGAACGCCCTGCGCGCCGGCGCTCTGGCCGCCGGTACGACGCTGATGATGCTGCTCATGTCGTCTCCCGCGCTCGCGCTGACCCGCGACGACGGCGACGACCCCGGCCCGGGCCTGAGCGTCGTCCAGACGCTGGGTCTCTTCGTCGGCCTCCCCCTCCTGCTGTTCCTGGTCATCACCGGCCTGGTCATGGTCCTGGACAAGTCCAAGGACCGGCAGCCGCGCGCGAGCCGGGACGTGGACGTCAAGGCCAAGGCCTGACCGAGTCCTTCTCCCGCCGCGGGCCCGTCCGCAGCACACTCTCTCCGAGGGCGTCGACCTCGCCGTACGTACGCGCACAGCCGCCGTACGTGGGCGAGGTGGGCGCCCCGGGTGCGTTGCGGGACCGGCGGGCCGGGCGACCGCTTGATCACCGGCCGACCCCTACGCCGGCGCCCCCGGTGACTCCGACGTCCCGGCCAGCAGCTCCCTGAGCAGAGCGGCCAGCTCGCCCGCCCGTTCGGCGTCCAGGGCGGACAGCGCCTCCGTCTGCGCGGCCAGTCCCGCCCCGACCGCCTCGTCGATGAGCCGCAGCCCCTTGTCGGTCAGCGTGACCTTGAGACCGCGGCGGTCGTGCGGATCCGGCGAGCGGCGCAGCAGCCCCGCGGCCTCGAGCTTGTCCAGCCGCCCGGTCATCCCGCCCGTGGTGAGCATGAGCGTCGCCGAGAGCTGCCGGGGCGAGAGGGTGTAGGGCTCGCCGGCCCGGCGCAGCGTGGCCAGCACGTCGAACTCGCCCCGCGAGATCCCGAACGGCGCGTACGCCTTCTCCATCCGGTCTCCCATCGCCCGCGAGAGCCGGAAGATCCGCCCGAAGACCTCCATCCCCGCGGTGTCGAGATCGGGCCGCACGGCCGCCCACTGGCCGATGATCGCGTCGACGGCGTCCCTGCGCTGCTGGGGGCGTTCACTCATGGACCGAGTATCCGTCGCCTTACGGTCGACCGCAAGAAAGTAGCTTGACGGTAAGTAGCTTACAGCTAAGCTAATTGCATGGCTGTCTCCCGGCGTCCCGCCGCCACCTGGTCCCTTGCCGCCTTCACCGCCCTCGCCCCCGTCTCCTGGGGCACCACCTATGCCGTCACCACCGAGTTCCTGCCGCCCGGCCGGCCCCTCTTCACGGCGCTGGCCCGGGCGCTGCCCGCCGGGCTGCTGCTCCTCGCGCTGGCCCGGGTGCTGCCGAAGGGCGCCTGGTGGTGGAAGGCGGCGGTCCTCGGCGCGCTGAACATCGGCGCGTTCTTCCCGCTGCTGTTCCTGTCCGCGTACCGCCTGCCGGGCGGGATGGCGGCGGTCGTCGGCTCGGTCGGACCGCTGTTCGTCGTGGGACTCTCGGCACCGCTGCTGGGGCAGCGGCCGACGGGGCGGGCACTGCTCACCGGGGCCGCGGCCGCGTTCGGGGTCAGCCTCGTCGTGCTGAGGGCGGCCGGGGCGCTGGACGGCGTGGGTGTCGCCGCCGCCCTCGCCTCCACCGCCTCGATGTCCACCGGCACCGTGCTGGCCAAGAGGTGGGGCCGCCCGGCCGGTGTGGGTCCGCTCGCGCTCACCGGCTGGCAGCTCACCGCGGGCGGACTGCTGATCGCGCCCCTCGCCCTGCTGGCCGAGGGACCGCCGCCCGCCCTGGACGCCCGGGCCCTCGGCGGCTACGCCTATCTCGCCCTGGCCAACACGGCACTCGCCTACTGGCTCTGGTTCCGCGGCATCGGCAGGCTCTCCGCCACCCGGGTCACCTTCCTCGGCCCGCTGTCACCGCTCACCGCCGCCGTGGTCGGCTGGGCCGCCCTCGGGCAGGCGCTCACCCCGGTCCAGCTCGTCGGCATGGCGCTGGCGTTCGGGGCGACGCTGGCGGGACAGCTCGGCACCGCCCGCCCGGCGGCCGCACCGCCGAAACCATTCAGCTCCACTGAAAGGAATGCTCGAAAAGATTCGATGGACCTGACCGGTTCGGTGCTGCGACGGTAGAGCGGACCCCGCTCACCCATCAGCGAGAGGACCTACGTGGCCGACGTCCGCCCCCGGACCACCACACCGCCCCCAGCCACGGGCAGCCGCCCCACCGCCCGCCCCACCGCCACGAGCGGCCCGAGGGCGGGCGCCCCCGCCCTCGGAACCGCGCTCGCCGCCCTCGCCACCGTCGTCTGGGCCGGCAGCTTCGTCACCTCGCGCGCCCTGCACGACAGCGTGCCGCCGGTGCAGCACGCGTTCTGGCGCTGGGTGGTGGCACTGGCCGCCGTCGCCCCGTTCGGCGCCCGCGCGGCCTGGCGGCAGCGGGAACTGGTCCGGCGCCACTTCGGCTATGTGCTGCTGACCTCCCTCCTCGGCGTCGCCGTCTACAACACCCTGGTCAACCAGGCGGGCCTGACCACCCCGGCGGCCAACATGGGCATGATCATGGCGGCCTCGCCGGTACTGATGGCGGTCTTCGAACGGGCGAGCGGTGTACGGCTCGGAGCGCGCCGGGTCGTGGGGCTGCTGACCGCCTGCGCGGGCGTGCTGCTGCTCGTGGGCGGGGGAGGGGCGGCGTCGTTCACGGCCGGGGACCTGTGGATGATCGTCGCGGCCTGCTGCTTCGGTTCCTACAGCGCCCTGCTGCGCCGCCGCCCCGCCGAGTTCGACGGCGTCGCCTTCCTGTTCACCACGTTCCTGTTCGGCACCGTGCTGCTCCTGCCCGCGCAGGCCGTCAGCCTCGCCGTCCAGGGCGGCTTCGAACCGGCCCCCGGCACGGTGCTGCCCCTGCTCTACGTCGGCGTCATGTCCTCCGCCGTGGCGTTCTTCGCCTGGGGCAAGGCGATCGCCCTCGTCGGCCCGACCCGCGCCGGACTCGTCTACTACCTGCAACCGGTCTGCGTGGCCCTGCTGTCGTGGGCCCTGCTCGGCGAGGCGATCGGCCCCCGGCAGGCGCTGTGCATGGCGCTGATCCTGGGCGGGGTGGTCCTCGGCACGGCTTCGCGCCGCTGAGGCCACTCGCGCGGGAACTCCGCAAGGCGGCCCCGTACAGCCCGTATAGGTTGCCGCCATGGCCGAGTGGGAGATCCGGAAGCTGCTGATCCTGCGGACCCTGCGGGAGCAGGGGACCGTGACCGCGACGGCCGAGGCGCTGCGCATGACGCCGTCCGCCGTCTCGCAGCAGCTGACCAACCTGTCCAGGCAGCTCGGGGTGGAACTGCTGCGGGCGCAGGGGCGGCGGGTGCGGCTCACGGACGCGGCGCGGCTCGTGCTGCGGCACGCCGAGGCCGTGTTCGAACAACTGGAGCGCGCGGACGCCGAGCTGGCCGCGTATGCCAAGGGCGAGGCGGGTGAGGTGCGGGTGGGTGCCTTCTCCACCGCGGTGCCCGCGCTCGTGGTGCCGGCGGTACGGGCGCTGCGCGGCACGCATCCGGCGGTGACCGTCCGGGTCCGGGAGGCGGAGGCGGGCGAGGCCTACGAGCTGCTGGCGGCCGGAGAGGTCGACCTCGCGCTGTCCCTTGCCGCGCAGGCGCCCAGCGCGGTGGACCCGCGGTTCACGCTGGTGCCGCTGCTCGCCGACCCGCTCGACCTCGCTCTGCCGCCGGGGCACCGGCTGGCCTCGGCGGCCCGGGTACGGCTCGCCGAGCTGGCGGAGGAGGCGTGGATCTTCGGCGGCAGCGGCCCCTGGTCGGACATCACGCGCACGGCCTGCGAGGCGGCCGGGTTCAGCCCGTACCAGGGCCACTCGGCGGCCGGCTGGACGGCGATCCTGGCGATGGTGGAGGCGGGCATGGGCGTGGCACTCGTCCCGCGCATGGCGGCGGTGAGCAGGGAGGGCGTCGTGATGCGCGCCCTGGCCGCCGACCGGCCGTACCGGCATGTGGTGGCGGCCGTGCGCAAGGGGGCGCGGGACGCGCCCGCGCCCGCGAGGGTGCTGGAGGCACTGCGGTCCGCGGCCGCCGGGCTCGCCCGCCCCGAGTGACGGGAGAAGACGGAGACCGGAAGGGAAAGGGGCGCCCGGTCGAACACCGGGCGCCCCCTGTCGCCGCACGGACGGCGGTACGGCATCGCCGTACCGGCGGTGTTACGGCTGGGCCGCCGCGTCCGCCGCCTGGGCCTTCAGGGCGCGCTCGACGCCCGCCCGCGACTCGGAGACCAGCCGGCGCAGTGCCGCGTTCGGCTCGGCCGAGGCCAGCCACTCGTCGGTCTTGCGCAGGATGTCCTCGGACACCTGGATCGACGGGTAGAGGCCGACCGCGATCTGCTGGGCCATCTCGTGGGAGCGGGCGCCCCAGATGTCCTTGACCACCTCGAAGTACCGGTCGGCGTAGGTCGCCAGCAGCTCGCGCTGGTCGGTCTGGACGAAGCCCGCGATGACCGCCTCCTGGACGGCGTTCGGCAGCTTGTCGGACTCGATGACGGACGCCCAGGCCTCCGCCTTGGCCTCCTCGGTCGGGCGGGCGGCGCGGGCGGTGGCCGCGTGCCGCTCACCGGCCGCGGTCTTGTCGCGCTCGTACTCGCCCGCGATCTCCGCCTCGTCGAACCGGCCGACGGCCGCGAGCCGCTCCACGAACGCCCAGCGCAGCTCCGTGTCGACGACCAGGCCCTCGATGGTCTGCGAGCCGTCCAGCAGGGACTCGAGCAGGTCCAGCTGCTCCGGCGTACGGGCGGTCGCCGCGAAGGCGCGCGCCCACGCCAGCTGGTGGTCGCTGCCCGCGTCCGCCGCGCGCAGATGGGCCAGCGTGGCGTCCGTCCAGCGGGTGAGCAGGGCCTCGCGGGCGGCCGGGTCGGCGTACAGGTCGACGGCCAGCTTCACCTGGCGGTGCAGCGACTGCACGACACCGATGTCGGACTCCTTGCCGATCCCGGACAGCACCAGCGACAGGTAGTCGCGGGTCGCCAGCTCCCCGTCCCGGGTCATGTCCCAGGCCGACGCCCAGCACAGGGCGCGCGGCAGCGAGGACTCGAAGTCGCCCAGGTGCTCGGTGACGACGGCCAGCGACCCCTCGTCCAGGCGCACCTTGGCGTACGACAGGTCGTCGTCGTTGAGCAGGATCACCGCCGGGCGGGGCCGGCCGGCCAGCTGCGGCACGGCGGTCAGCTCGCCGTCCACGTCCAGCTCGATCCGGCCGTCCGCGGCGCGCACCAGCTTGCCGCTCGCCTCGTCGAGGTCGTACAGGCCGACCGCGATCCGGTGCGGGCGCAGGGTCGACTCGCCCTTCGCGCCGGCGGGCAGGGCGGGGGCCTCCTGGCGGATGGCGAAGGAGGTGATGACGCCCTGGGCGTCGGTCTCGATCTCCGGGCGCAGGATGTTGATGCCGGCCGTCTCCAGCCACTTCTTCGACCAGGTCTTCAGATCGCGCCCGGAGGTCTCCTCCAGCGCGCCCAGCAGGTCGGACAGGCGCGTGTTGCCGTAGGCGTGCCGCTTGAAGTACGCCTGCACGCCGCGGAAGAACTCGTCCATGCCGACGTAGGCCACCAGCTGCTTGAGGACGCTCGCGCCCTTGGCGTAGGTGATGCCGTCGAAGTTGACGAGCACGTCGTCCAGGTCGCGGATCTCCGCCATGATCGGGTGGGTGGACGGCAGCTGGTCCTGCCGGTACGCCCAGGTCTTCATCTGGTTGGCGAACGTGGTCCACGAGTGCGGCCACTTCGAGCCGGGGGCGTACGCCATGCAGGCGGCCTCGGCGTAGGTGGCGAACGACTCGTTCAGCCACAGGTCGTTCCACCACTCCATGGTGACCAGGTCGCCGAACCACATGTGGGCCAGCTCGTGCAGGATCGTGGTGGCCCGCGCCTCGTACGCCGCGTCGGTCACCTTGGACCGGAAGACGTACTGGTCGCGGATGGTGACCGCGCCCGCGTTCTCCATCGCGCCCGCGTTGAACTCCGGCACGAAGAGCTGGTCGTACTTCTCGAACGGGTAGGCGTAGTCGAACTTCTCCTGGAACCAGTCGAAGCCCTGCCGGGTCACCTCGAAGATCGCGTCCGCGTCGAGGAACTCGGCGAGCGAGGGCCGGCAGTAGATGCCGAGCGGGACGGACTGCCCGTCCTTCTCGTACACGCTGTGCACGCTGTGGTACGGGCCGACGATCAGCGCCGTGATGTACGTCGAGATGCGCGGCGTCGGCTCGAACACCCAGACGTCGTTCTCGGGCTCGGGGGTCGGCGAGTTGGACACGACCGTCCAGCCCTCGGGCGCCTTGACCGTGAACTGGAAGGTGGCCTTCAGGTCCGGCTGCTCGAAGTTGGCGAAGACCCGGCGGGCATCCGGGACCTCGAACTGGGTGTAGAGGTAGGCCTGGTCGTCGACCGGGTCGACGAAGCGGTGCAGGCCCTCACCGGTGTTGGTGTACGCGCAGTCGGCGACGACGCGCAGCACGTTGCGGCCCCGGAGCAGTCCCGGCAGGGCGATCCGGGAGTCCTCGAAGACCTCGGCGGGGTCGAGGGAGTCGCCGTTGAGGGTCACCTCGTGGACGGCCGGGGCCACCAGGTCGACGAAGGAGGCGACGCCGTCCTCGGCGACGTCGAAGCGCACCGTGGTCACGGACCGGTAGGTGCCGCCCTCCTGCGCGCCGGAGAGGTCGAGATCGATCTCGTACGAGTCAACGGTGAGCAGCTTCGCCCGCTGCTGCGCCTCTTCGCGAGTCAGGTTTGTGCCAGGCACGCGGTCATCTCCTCGTGATGTGTGGATTGCGCCATCCTTCCACGTGACCCGCGCGGAACGCGACGACCGGATCCCGCCGGTGACCGGGGCGGCGGGGCGTGAGGCTGAGGGCATGACGACAGTGAGTGAAACGACGGGACACAGCGCGCGTGCCATCGCCCCGGCCGTGCTGGCGCGACTGCGGGAACGGGACGACGCCGGACGTCCGGCGGCCCCGTTCACCGACGAGGAGGGCGGCGCGCCCCTGCGCTGCTGTCTGCGCAGGAGCGAGCCGGGGGAGCGGACAGCGCTGGTCTCCTACGCCCCGCTGCGGCGCTGGGCGGCGGAGACGGGCGCCGCTCTGGGCGCGTACGACGAGCAGGGGCCGGTCTTCATCCACGCGCGGGAGTGCGCGGGGCCGGCCGGTGAAGACCACCCGTTCACCAACGCCCACCGTGTGGTCCGGCGCTACGGCGCCGACGGGCACATCCTGGGCGGGCGGCTGGTCGGGGAGGGCTCCCCCCGGTTCGACGCGGCCTTCGCGGAGGCGTTCGACGACCCGGCCGTGGCGCTCGTCCACGTCCGGGCCGTCGAGTACGGCTGCTTCCTCTACGAGGTGCGCAGGAACCAGGTGGGCACCGACTAGCCCTTGAGCTCAGCCGCCACCAGCTCCGCGATCTGCACCGCGTTCAGGGCCGCGCCCTTGCGGAGGTTGTCGTTGGAGATGAACAGGGCCAGGCCGTTGTCCACCGTCTCGTCGCGGCGGATGCGGCCGACGTACGACGGGTCCTGGCCGGCCGCCTGGAGCGGTGTCGGGATGTCGGAGAGGGCGACACCGGGGGCCCCGCCCAGCAGCTCGGTCGCGCGCTCCACACTGAGCGGGCGCGCGAAACGGGCGTTGACCTGGAGGGAGTGGCCGGAGAAGACGGGCACGCGCACGCAGGTGCCGGACACCTTCAGCTCCGGGATCTCCAGGATCTTGCGGGACTCGTTGCGGAGCTTCTGCTCCTCGTCGGTCTCGTTCAGGCCGTCCTCGACGAGGTTGCCCGCGAAGGGGAGCACGTTGAAGGCGATCGGGCGCTTGTAGACGGACGGCTCGGGGAAGTCCACGGCCGCGCCGTCGTGGGTCAGCCTGTCGGCGTCCGCGACGACCTTCTGGGTCTGGCCGTGCAGCTCGGCGACGCCCGCGACGCCGGAGCCGGACACCGCCTGGTAGGTGGCGACGACCAGCGCCTGAAGGCCCGCCTCCGCGTGCAGCGGCTTGAGGACCGGCATCGCGGCCATCGTGGTGCAGTTCGGGTTGGCGATGATGCCCTTGGGACGGTTGGCGATCGCGTGCGGGTTCACCTCGGACACCACCAGCGGGACGTCCGGGTCCTTGCGCCACGCCGAGGAGTTGTCGATCACCACGGCGCCCTGCGCGGCGACCTTCTCGGCCAGCGCCTTCGAGGTCGCGCCGCCCGCCGAGAACAGCACGATGTCCAGGCCGGTGTAGTCCGCGGTGGCCGCGTCCTCCACCGTGACCCCGTCGAGGACCGTCCCCGCCGAGCGGGCCGAGGCGAACAGGCGCAGCTCGGTGACCGGGAAATCGCGCTCCGTGAGGATCCCGCGCATGACCGTGCCGACCTGACCGGTGGCTCCGACGATTCCGATCCTCACGGTGACTCCTTCTGCTCACTTCACTGACTCTGCGTACGCGGTACGCGCAGGACGGTTCCATCATGCGTCTGTCCCGGGTCCGTCTGTCCAATCCATTGCCCACGGAGTGGGACGGCGCGGGACGGCAGGTTGGCGGGCTCCGCCGGAAACGCAAGGGGCGGGCTCCGAGTGGAGCCCGCCCCGCCGTCACGTACCGGAGGTGGAGACCGCCGTTACTGGACGACCTTGCCGATCTTCACGCTGCCGAGGCCCGCGGCGGTGCCGCGGGTGTTCAGCACCTGCACCTCGCCGAAGAACTCGCGGCCCGCCGGGGCCGGCTCGTTCGCGATGACGTCGGCGGAGATCTGCGCCGTGCCGTTCGGGGCGAGCGAGTACACCTTCGCCTCGTCGACCTTGACCGAGCCGAGCGCCGCCGAGTAGTACACGTCCCGGTAGTCGTAGGCCGTGGTGCCGGCCGGCACCGAGTAGGCGTCGATCAGGACGGTGTACGTGCCCGCGGCGGGCTTGGCGATGGAGACAGCCTCCTCCGAGCCGCCCGCGGCCGAGTAGGCGACGCGCGTGCCGGCGGCGTTGTAGACGTACAGGTCCAGGTCGGCGCCGGCGTCCGAGACGTTGCCGATGGCGACGTCCAGGCGCTCGGCACCGGCGGGGACGACCACCGTCATGGTCTTGGAGTCACCGTCGGCGATGGTGGGGCGGTCCGACTTCGACGAGCCCAGCGAGCCGCCCTTCAGCTTGGCGTCCAGCCCGGCGAGCTTGTTCGTCAGCGTCCAGGACACAGGGGCCGGAGTACCGGCCTTCGCCTCGTCGACCGTCTGCACCGCGGGGCTGAAGTCCAGCCCGTACACCGCCGCGTTCAGCGTGTACGGGTTGTCCAGCAGCGGCGAGGTACGACGCGACTCGACCTCGATCTCCCACACTCCCGGCATCGGCTTGGCGTACGAACGCACGTCCGGACGGCAGGTGTTGGCCGGGTTGTTGTAGTTCGGGTAGCAGTACGGCGTCGACGTGTTGTCCACCGGGGTGCCGTACGGGTGGATCGCGATGAAGCGGGTCTGGCTGCCGTCCTTGAGACCGCTCATCGAGACCTCGAGGGTCTTCGCGCCCTCCGGGACGGTCACGAAGTACGACGTGGTGCTGTTGCGCTGCGCGACGCCCGACACCGAGTAGGTGTAGGACGGCTTGGCGATCTCCGTGGAGACCACGACGGTCAGCATGATCTGCTTGTCCACGCCCTCGGTGCGGCGGTCGTCGACCTCGAGGATCGCGCTGTGCACACCGGCGGAGGCGGGACGCGCCTCGATCTTGACCGTCACCGGCTTGTTCAGCGGCAGCGAGACCTCGGGCGAACCGACGATCTTGAAGGTGCCGTCGTCGTTCTTCAGGCTCAGGTGGTGCTTGACCGAACCGGCCTGGCCCGTCGTACGGGTGACCTGGACCTCGTAGGTCTTCTTCTGGCCCTTCTTCAGACCGCCCTCGCGGTCGTACAGGCCGGTGCCGAAGTCGGGGGTCTTCAGCGCCCAGGACAGCGAGGTGTTGACCGGGGCCTTGACCGTGTACTCGTGCGCCGAGGCGCCCTTCTCGATCGACTTCCAGGCCTTGACGATGTCCATCAGGCCCGCGCCCTCGCTGTGCGGCTGCTCGCCCTTGATGTGCTGCGCGGTCGAGATCAGCGCGGTGCGGAGCTTCGCCGGGGTGAGGTCGATGCGCTGCTGCTTGGCCGCCGACAGCAGCAGCGCGGACGCGCCGGCCGCCTGCGGGGAGGCCATCGAGGTGCCCTGGAGCATCGAGTATCCGGCCGGCAGCGAGTAGCCGGCCTCGGCGACCGGGCCGCCGGGCAGCCAGGTCTGGGTGGTGTTGATGGCCGCGCCGGGCGCCGAGATGATCGGCGTGAAGCCGCCGTCCTCACGCGGACCGCGCGAGGAGAACGGCATCATGGCGTACGACTTGTTCACCACGGAGCCGTAGTTGGCCGCCCAGGTCTCCTTGGAGATGGTCGCGCCGACCGAGATGACCTTGTCGGCGAGGCTGGGGTCGCCGATGGTGTTCAGGCCCGGGCCGCTGTTGCCCGCCGAGATGACGAGCTGCACGCCGTAGGTGTCGATGAGCCGGGTGTACAGCTCCGCGCGGGCGTTGTTGCCGTCGTTGAGCGCCGGCAGGCCGCCGATGGACATGTTGACGATGTCCACGCCGCGGTTGACGACGAGGTCGATCATGCCCTCGGTGAGCGCGACGTTGGTGCAGCTGCCGCTCCAGGTGCAGGCGCGGGAGGAGACGATCTTCGCGCCCGGGGCGGCGCCGTTCATCTTGCCGCCGAACAGGCTGTTGGCGGCGGTGATGCCGGCGACGTGCGTGCCGTGCTCGGACTCGATCACGCCGATGTTGACGAAGTCGGCCTTCTTGCCGATCCAGGACCCGCCGTAGGGGTCCATCGCCACGTCCTTGCGGATCTCCACGACGAACGGCACGCGCAGGTCGGCGCCGGTCGCCGGGTCCTTCTTGTCCTGGCCGAAGTAGCCGACCTGGTAGCCGTCCTTGTACGGCTTCATCGGGACGTCGTCCGTGAAGTCGTTGTTGTTGTTCAGGTCGACACGGACGGTGCCGTTCGCCGGGTCGTACAGGACGCCCCACACGCTGGTGGTCCTGCCGTCGCGGTCCAGGTCGCCGTCGGCGTCGCCGCCCTTGGTCGCGGACTCGCTGAAGGTGTTGAACAGGAAGGAGCCCGCCGGGGTCTTCCAGGTCTTGCCGCCCGAGGTGAACTGGGGGCCCGTGACGCTGGCGGTCATCGGGCGCCAGGTGCCGTCGCTGTCGACGATCGGGTCGGTCGCGGTGACCCAGTCGACGATCTTGCGCTCACCGGTGGTGGTCTTCTGGAGCGCCGGGTGGCCGAGGTCCACGCCGGAGTCGAGGACGCCGATGGTGACGCCCCGGCCGTCCGCCTTCGGGTTCTTCTTCACGAAGTCGACGGCGCCCGTCTCGAAGGACGGGTTGTACGGGTTCTCGGCGGGGGTGTTCTTGTCCGGCGCCGCGTAGGTGCCCTTGTCCTTCCCCTTGCCCTTGTCCTTGCCCTGGGGGGCGTCGGCCTCGGGCCTCGGGTCGTCGAGCGGGATGTCCTGCTTGAGGTCGATGGCCTGCACGGAGGACAGCTTCGCGGCGGCGGCGATCGCCGAGTCCGCCTTGTCCGTCGGCACGGTGGCGCGGACGTAGCCGAGCTTGTCGTAGGTGCGGCCCACGGCGCCGCCGTCGATCGCGTCCAGCTGCTTGGCGACCTGCGCGGTCTGCCCGGGCGCGGTCGCGATCATCATGGTGACGTTCTTGGCGCCCTCGGCCTTGGCCTCGGCGAGCAGTTCGGCGTCGGCCGAACCGAGTTTGTCGCCCGCCGGCTTGACGGTCGGGTCGGTGGACGCGGGGCCGTCCTGGGCGACGGCCAGGGGTATCGGGCCGGCCACGGAGAGCGCGGCCACCACGCCGGCGGCCATGGCGATGCGGGCCAGGCGTCTCGCGCCCGTGAGCGGTGCGCGCTGGGGGTCGGGGGTCATCGGCATCCCTTGCAGGTAAAGGAACCAAGCGAGGTGCGATCGGGGTCGATCGCGATCGTCCGGATTTCGGAGTCGGATGATCGCTCAGCTTTACCCAAAGGAAAGATGTTTGACGAGACTTGGTCCTGGCGAGATGGGAGCATGGCGTACTTCCGCCATGCGTCACGAAGGGCATAGCGGTCCAAACCGTGGCGCTTCCCTCAGTGCCACAGGAGGACAACCACTGCTGCCGGAACGGGCGTTCACTCGGCCGTGTGCTGGGCCCCGTCCTCGCCGATTCACGCCGGACAGCCCCGTTCCTGCCGTAACGTCCACCCATGAAAAAGGAGTTGAGGGTGGCGGCCTACGCCGTGTGTGTGCGGGACGGGCGGCTGCTGCTGGCCCGCTGGGTGGCGGGCGACGGCACCCGGCGGTGGACCCTGCCCGGCGGTGGCATGGAACACGGCGAGGACCCCTACGACACGGTGGTGCGCGAGGCCGAGGAGGAGACCGGCTACACCGTCGAACCGGTCGCCCTCCTGGGCCTGGACTCCGTCCGCCGCAACTACCCGCGCCCCCTGGGCGCCCAGGCCGACTTCCACGGCCTGCGCATCCTCTACGAGGGCCGTGTCACCGGCGGCGAACTGCGCCACGAGACGGGCGGCTCCACGGACCGGGCCGCCTGGCACCCCCTGGACGCGGTACCCGCACTGCGCCGCGTCGGCCTGGTCGACGTGGGCCTGCGCCTGTGGCACGACCGCCCACCTGCGGGGAACCCCGCCTGACGGCACCCGCCTGCCGCCCCGGCCGTCCGCGGCACCCGCCCGCACGTCCTGTGGTGTGCGAGGAGGGGCCGCCGGGACGTGGTCCGGCGGCCCCTCCTCTCCCCCTCCTGACGTGCCCCCGGCGGGCGCTCGGGCACTACCGGGGGAGCACCACCACGTGCGCGGCCGGTTCGCGTCCGATGGCCGCCATCAGGGCGGTGCGGACGACGGTCGCCTGCTGGTACAGGGACTCCCGCAGCTTCCGGGGGGTGAGGTGGACGACCGTGATGCCCAGCCGCTCCAGGTGCTCGCGCTTGCGGGCGTACTCGGAGCACAGGGTCTCGTCGGCCGGCCGGCCGCCCCGGCGGGGTGCGCGGGTGTCCAGCTCCAGCGCGACCGCCTGAACCGGCCAGTACGCGTCCACGCCGCCGAGACGGAGGCCGCCCGGCAACCGCAGGTCCACGTTCCAGACCGGGTCCGGCAGCCCGTGCTCACGCACCATCCGGTACAGCCGGTCCTCCGCGAGCGCCCGCCCCTCGGCCAGCAGCAGGCCCACCGCGTCCACCACGTGCGGCCGGTCCAGCAGCCCGGCCCCGGTCAGCTCGCGGACCACGGCGGACGGTTCGCAGTACCCGCCGCGCACCGCCTCCGTCAGCAGCCGCTGTACCGTGCCCGCGTCGGACAGACCGGCGACCGCGTCCGCCAGGGCGCGCGGCACCGGGGCCACCGGCAGACCCGTGACCGCCTCGGCGGCGGGCAGGCCGGCCGCCCGGACGATCCGAGCGCAGCCGGCCGAACGCAGCCGCCGGCCGCGCTCCACCAGGACGTCGATCTGCTCCAGGGCCGGCAGGCAGGGCGACGTGGCGAAGCCGTGCAGGGTGAGCGCCGCCAGACCGGTGACCATCACCTCCGCGTACACCGGACGGTGCGGATCCCCGGCGGTCGGCTGCGCCGGCACCCCGGCGGCCGTGCGCGGGAGCGGTCCGCGCGCCGCGTACAGGAGCACCGCGTGCAGCCGCTCCTCGCTGGTCGGTGGGCCCGGATGCAACAGGAACACGCCCGGCAGGAGTTGTTGCCAGGGTCCTTTGGCACGGCACCGCACGGCCGTCTCGGCCGCCGGTACTCCGTGCTCGCGCAGCTGAGCGGTGGTCAGGACCCGGCGGGGCGCCTCGGCTAGATGGTGCAGGGGGCGGGGGGAGAGCGGGGTTTCGTGGTTCATGTACGGCACGCTTCCCGCGCCGTGACCGGCCCTCAACCGGTGTTACACGCCCGTTGACAAACATGGACAAGCCCGCCCTGAAGGACGGTTGTTCGGATGCCGGAAACCCCTGGTCCCGTCGTGGGTGGACCAGGGGTTACGGCGAGCCGGGCACGCATCCTGTAACAGCTACGGCGTGCCCGACCCTTGGCCAGGACTACGGGTCAGCCGGCGGACGTTCCGGCCGCCGCGTCGCACGCCTGTCCACGCAGCGCCCGGGCCAGGTCGTCCCGGGCCTCCAGCACCAGGCGGCGCAGGGCGGGAGCGGCGCCCTCGTGCGCGGCGAGCCACGCGTCGGCCGCCTCCAGGGTCTCCGGCGAGTCCTGCAACGCCGGGAACAGCCCCCGTACGACGTCCATGCCGATCTGGATGGACCGCTCCGTCCACACCCGCTCGATCGCCTCGAAGTACCTCGGCGCGTACGGCGCGAGCAGCTCCCGCTGGGAGGCCTTCCCGAAGCCCGCGATGGTCGCCTCCACCAGCGCGTTCGACAACGCGTCCGAGTCGACCACCTGCTCCCAGGCCCGCGCCTTGACGGCGGCCGAGGGCCGCGCGGCCAGGCAGCGCACCTGGTGCCGCTTGCCGGAGGCGGTGTCGTCCCGGGCGAGTTCGGCGGTGAGCACCTTCTCGTCCGCCACCCCGTGCGCCGCCAGCGGCTCCAGGAACGCCCAGCGCAGCTCCTGGTCGACCTCCAGGCCGGCGATCTCCTGCGTGCCGTCCAGCAGGCCCTTCAGCAGCTCCAGGTCGTCCGGCGCCGAGGCCGCCGTGGCGAAGAAGCGCGCCCACGCGAGCTGGTGCTCACTGCCCGGCTCGGCCTGCCGCAGCTCGGCCAGCGCGCCCTCGGCCAGCGACCGCCCTCCGGTCTCCCGCCACTGCGGCGCCACGTAGTGCACCAGCGCGGACTCCGCCCAGGCGTGCAGCATCTGGAGCACGCCGATGTCGGTCTCACGGCCGGCGAAGCGCAGCACCAGGCCCACGAAGTCCCGCGCCGGCAGCAGCGCGTCCCGGGTCAGGTTCCACAGCGCCGACCAGCACAGCGCGCGGGCCAGCGGGTCGGTCAGGCCGCCCAGGTGCTCCCGCAGGGTCGCCAGCGAGGTCTCGTCGAAGCGGATCTTGCAGTAGGTCAGGTCGTCGTCGTTGACCAGCACCAGATCGGGCGCGTCCGCACCCGCCAGCTCGGACACCACCGTACGGGCGCCGGCCACGTCGGTCTCGGCGCGCGCGTATCGCTCCAGCGCCCCCACCTGGGACCGCTGGTACAGGCCCACCGCCACCCGGTGCGGGCGCAGCTCCGGGTGGCCCGCCGGGGCAATGACAGAGGCTTCCTGCACCACGGCCAGCTCCTCGATCCGGCCGTCGGCGCCCAGCACCACCTGCGGGGTCAGCGAGTTGACCCCGGCCGTCTGGAGCCACGACCGCGCCCACGCGCCCATGTCACGGCCGCTGGTCTCCTCCAGCACCGCGAGCAGGTCGCCCAGCCGGGTGTTGCCGTAGGCGTGCCGCTTGAAGTAGCGCCGCGCACCCTCCAGGAACGCGTCCTGGCCGACGTAGGCCACCAGCTGCTTGAGCACCGAGGCGCCCTTGGCGTAGGTGATGCCGTCGAAGTTCAGCTTGGCGTCCTGGAGGTCGCGGATGTCCGCGGTGACCGGGTGCGTGGAGGGCAGCTGGTCCGCGCGGTACGCCCAGGCCTTGCGGCGGTTGGCGAAGGTGATCCAGCCGTCCGTGAAGCGGGTCGCGCCGACCAGCGAGAACGAGCCCATGAAGTCGGCGAAGGACTCCTTCAGCCACAGGTCGTCCCACCACTCCATGGTGACGAGGTCGCCGAACCACATGTGCGCCATCTCGTGCAGGATCACATTGGCCCGGGCCTCGTAGGAGGCCTGCGTGACCTTCCCGCGGAAGATGTACTCCTCCCGGAAGGTGACCAGGCCCGGGTTCTCCATCGCGCCGAGGTTGTACTCGGGCACGAACGCCTGGTCGTACTTGCCGAACGGGTACGGGTAGTCGAAGTGGTCGTGGAAGAAGTCCAGGCCCTGCTTGGTGACCAGGAAGACGTCCTCGGCGTCGAAGTGCTTGGCGAGCCCCTTGCGACACAGCGCGCCCAGCGGGATCTCCAGCCGCGTACCGTCCTCGAACACCCGCTCGTAGGAGTCCGTCACCCGGTGGTACGGGCCCGCGACCACGCAGGTGATGTACGTCGAGATCGGCTTGGTCTCGGCGAACCGCCACACTCCGTCCTGCCGCTCACCGGCGCCGTTGCTCCACACCGGCCAGTCCTCGGGCGCCCGCACCTCGAAGCGGAACGGCGCCTTCAGATCGGGCTGCTCGAAGTTGGCGAAGACCCGGCGGGAGTCGGCGGGCTCGTACTGCGTGTAGAGGTAGACCTCGCCGTCCTCCGGGTCGACGAAGCGGTGCAGGCCCTCGCCGGTGCGCGAGTAGGCGCACTGCGCGTCCACGACGAGCTCGTTGTCGGCGGACAGGTCCTCCAGGAGGATCCGGGAGCCGTCGAAGACCTCGCTGGGGTCGAGGTCCCTGCCGTTGAGCGAGACGGCGGTGACGCTCGGCGCGAGCAGGTCCGCGAAGCTCGACGCGCCCGGCTCGTTGCAGCGGAACCGGATCGTCGTCACGGACCGGAACGTCCGCGGACCGTTCCCAGTGTCCTCGCCCACCGCGGACCGCACGTCCAGGGACACCTCGTACCCGTCGACGGACAGCAGGGCGGCCCGCTCCCGGGCCTCGTCGCGGGACAGATTCTCACCGGGCACAGGCGGCACTCCCTCGGATCGTTTCACGATGTGGACAGCACCGATCCTGCCATGCGGGTTTGCCGCGCGGCAGCCGGGAATGCCGTGCACGACCGTCGATGTTGGCAGTTCAACGACCCTTTACCGAGGAGAGCCATGTCCGAGACCGCCCCCGCCGCGACCCCGTCGTCCGGCAAGACTCCCGTCGACTTCTGGTTCGACCCGCTGTGCCCCTGGGCCTGGATGACGTCCCGGTGGGTGCTGGAAGTGGAGAAGGTGCGGGACATCGAGGTCCGCTGGCACATCATGAGCCTCGCGGTGCTCAACGAGCCGAGGCTGGACGAACTGCCCGAGGAATACCGGGAGCTGCTGACCACCAAGGCGTGGGGGCCGGTACGGGTGGTCACCGCGGCCTGGCAGAAGCACGGCCAGGACGTCCTCGGCCCGCTCTACACCGCGCTCGGCACCCGCTTCCACAACCGGGGCGAGGGCCCCACCCGCGAGGCCGTCGTCGCCGCGCTCGACGAGGTGGGCCTGCCCGCCGACCTGATCGACTACGCCGACCAGGAGGACTTCGAGTTCGACGCGGAACTGCGCGCCTCGCACAAGGAAGGCATCGAGAAGGTCGGCCAGGACGTCGGCACCCCGGTCATCGCGGTCCCCGGCCCGGACGGCGAGCAGATCGCCTTCTTCGGCCCGGTCGTCACCCCCACCCCCAAGGGCGAGCAGGCCGCCCGGCTCTGGGACGGCACCCTCGCGGTCGCCTCCGTCCCCGGCTTCTACGAGATCAAGCGCACCCGCACGGTGGGACCGGACTTCAGCAACCTGTGACCCGGCCGGTCAGCGGAAGCTCTCGGGGAGGCTGAAGCCCTTCGCCTGGGCCCAGCGGGGCTGGACCCACAGGCAGCGCCCCTTGGGGCCCTGGCTCTCGCACCGCCACCAGCCGTGGCCGTCCCGCACTCCGCGTGCCTCGTTGATGTGCTTCGCCTCGTCCGGGCCGACCTTGCCGAAGGGGTGCGGCTTCTTCTCGGGACAGTTGGGGCAGTGGATGTAGTCGGGCATGCGCGCCTCCGGTCCGGTCGTCGGATCGCTGTACGATTCGCCGGAATTGGGATCGTAAGGGCGCGAGTGCCGCGCCGCGAGCCCGGAACCGGTCCCGCCGCGGCGGCATCCGAACGCGGAACCCCCGCGAGACACGTTCTCGCGGGGGCTTCCTTCTTTACGCCTGCCGGGTGAAGGGCGAAGGGTGAGCAGGCGGTCACGAGGCCGGACGGTCCCGGACGGCGTTCCGGGACGCGTCAGCTCCGGGCGCGCCTGCGCTGCCGGATGTACCCGGCCGCCGCCAGGAACAGCGTCATGGCGCCCGTCGAGTACAGCTGCACCCGCGTGCCGGACTCGCCGGCCATCAGGGCGAAGACCGCCGCCATGCCGGCCAGGGCCACCCAGGTCAGCCACGGGAACGCCCACATCCGGACCACCAGCTTCTCCGGCGCCTCCTGCTCCAGCCTGCGGCGCAGCCGCAGTTGCGAGACGGCGATGAAGATCCAGACGACGAGGATCACCGCGCCGATCATGTTCAGCAGCCAGGGGAAGACGTCGTTGGGCCGCCAGTGGCTCAGCAGCACGCAGACGAAACCGAAGACGGAGCTGGCCAGCACGGCGATCCGCGGCACCCCGCCGGAGACCTTCGCCAGCGCCTTCGGGCCCTGACCGCGCTCGACCAGCGAGTACGCGATGCGCGAGGAGCCGTAGATGTTGGCGTTCATCGCGCTCAGCAGCGCGACCAGCACCACCACGTTCATCAGCTGACCGGCCCCCGGGATGCCGAGGTGGTCCAGCGCGGCGACGTACGGGCCCTTCGCGACGACCTCCTCGGAGTCCCAGGGGACGAGCGTGACGATCACCGCCATGGAGCCGACGTAGAACAGCGCGATGCGCCACATCGCCGTACGCACGGCGCTCGCCACGCCGCGGATCGGGTTCTCCGACTCGGCCGCCGCGATGGTGACCGTCTCCAGGCCGCCGTAGGCGAAGACCGAGGCGAGCAGGCCGATGACCAGGCCGTGGCCGCCGTGCGGCAGGAAGTCGGTGAGGTTCGAGGCACCCGGGGAGTCCGTGCCGGGCAGCACGCCCGCGACGGCCAGCACACCGAGGACCAGGAACAGGGCGATCGCGCCGACCTTCAGCGCGGCGAACCAGAACTCGAACTCGCCGAAGTTCTTCACCGCGGCCAGGTTCGTGCCGCAGAACACCACCATGAACAGGGCCACCCACACCCACTCCGGCGTGCCCGGCAGCCACCCGGTGACGATCTTCGCGGCGCCCATGCCCTCCAGGCCGACCGCGGTGCACAGCAGCACCCAGAACGACCAGCCCGCGGTGAAACCGGCCCATGGACCGAACGCCCGCTCGGCGTGCGCGGAGAACGAGCCCGACGACGGGTACGCGGCCGACATCTCGCCCAGCATCCGCATGACCAGCATCACGAGCGCGCCGGACAGGGCGTAGGCGACGACGATCGAGGGGCCGGCGGCGGCGATGCCCGCGCCGGAGCCGACGAAGAGGCCGGCGCCGATCACACCGCCGAGGGCGATCATCGACAGGTGGCGCTGCTTCAGGCCGTGGGACAGGGAGACGTCGTCCGCCCGAGAGGGCGCCGACGGGGATCCCCCCTGCTCCGGCGAAGCCGAGAGCTCGGGGGAGGTGGTGTCGCTTGGCATGGGGGAGGCTCGTCCGGTGGGGGGCAGTTGCGAAAACCCCCACAGTCTGGGCGGCCGCTCCGCCGCGACGGAGCGCCCGCTCACCATCCGGACGTGCTCTGTGCGCAGAGTGAGACGGTGATTACCCGCGCGAGGTGTCGCCACCGGTGTGCGGCGCGCGGCGCCGCCCTTGATCCAGCCACCGAGCGCCGTTTGGCGGGACCCTACAGTCGCCGTGCCCTCGGCCCGAGTGGCGGAAACCGCGCCACCTCAGTGACAGGCGTCACGTCCCGCAGGGTGTACGGCGTTTCCTTTGTGCGAAACCGACCAAGCGTCCGTTCCCCCCTTGTCGACCGCTGACGGTGATCGCCGCGCCGCCGCTGGGATAGCGTCACGCTGTCCCGAACTGCCCTCACTCCGCGGAGTCCCCATGAGTACCGCTGCCGCCACCCCCGCCCGTACCGGGGTCGTCCTCGCCGACCTGCTGCCCGCGTCCCGAGTCCGGGACGTGGCCCTCGTGGTGGGCGGCGCCGCGCTCACCGGACTCGCCGCCCAGATCTCGGTGCCCGTCCCGCACTCCCCGGTGCCGGTGACCGGTCAGACCTTCGCGGCGCTGCTCGTGGGCACCTCGCTGGGCGCCGGCCGCGGGTTCCTCGCCCTCGCGCTGTACGTGCTCGCGGGCGCGGCGGGCGTGCCGTGGTTCGCGGGCGGTGCCTCGGGCGCGGGCTCCGTCTCCTTCGGCTACGTCCTCGGCATGCTGCTCGCCGCCACCGTCGTGGGCGCCCTGGCCCGCCGCGGCGGTGACCGCAACGTCTGGCGCACCGCCGGCACGATGGTGCTGGGCCAGGCGATCATCTACGCGGTCGGCGTGCCCTACCTGGCCCTGGCCACCGGCATGTCCACGTCCGCCGCGCTCGCCGCGGGCCTCACGCCGTTCCTGATCGGCGACGTCCTCAAGGCCGCCCTGGCGATGGGCCTGCTGCCCACCGCCTGGAAGCTGGCCGGGAAGTGACCTTCCGCTTCGCGATGCCGTAGGTCCCGTTCCCGCCGGCTCCTGCGAAAGCCCGCCGGAATCCCGCGAATATCCCGCGGAAATCCCGCGAATCTTACGAAAGAGGCCCGCCGCGTCGCTCTGCGACGTTCCCCGGCGGGCCTCTTTCGCGTTCCGGACCGTCAGACCTGCCTGCGCCTGCCGGGCCCTGCCGCGACCGTCGTCAGCCGGCCGCGACCTTGTCCGTCTCCTCGGCGGCCGGGGCCGCGACCGCCGTACGGCCGCTCCCGAGCCTCTGCTTGACGAAGGAGATCACCAGCACGATCGCCGCGACCAGCAGCGACAGCAGCACGGTCTCGCGGCCGTCGTGCTCGGTGTCGGTCAGCATGTAGCCGAAGACGAAGACGATCAGCCCGGCCGCCGCCCACGTCAGATACGGGTACAGCCACATCTTCACGACCAGCTTCTCCGGCGCCTCCCGCTGGATGATCTTCCGCATCCGCAGCTGCGAGAAGCAGATCACCAGCCAGACGAACAGGGCGACCGCGCCGGAGGAGTTGACGAGGAAGAGGAACACGGAGTCCGGGAACCTGTAGTTGAAGAACACGGCCACGAAGCCGAACACGACCGACGAGACGATCGCGGCCATCGGCACACCGCGGCGGGTGGTTCGTGCGAACGCCTTCGGCGCGTCCCCGCGCTCGCCGAGCGAGAAGGCCATCCGGGAGGCGGTGTAGAGGCCGGAGTTGAGACAGGAAAGCACCGACGTCAGCACGATGAAGTTCATGATCTGACCGGCGTGCGGGATGCCGAGGGAGTCGAGGGCGGCCACGTAGGAGCCCTTCTCGGTGATCGCCTTGTCGTTCCAGGGGAGCAGGGCGACCACGACGAAGACGGAACCGAGGTAGAAGACGCCGATACGCCAGATGATGCTGTTGGTCGACTTGGTGACGGCGCGCTGCGGGTCCTCCGACTCGCCCGCCGCGAGGGTGGCGATCTCGCTGCCCATGAAGGAGAAGACGACGAGCAGTACACCGGTCAGGATGGCGCCGGGCCCGTTCGGCAGGAACCCGCCGTGGTCGGTGAGGTTGCCGAGCCCCGCCTTGTCGCTGTGCACGCCGGGCAGTACGCCGAAGACGGCCAGCCCGCCGACGACGATGAACGCGGCGATCGCCACGACCTTGATCCCGGCGAACCAGAACTCGAACTCGCCGTAGGAGCCGACGGAGACGAGGTTGGTGGCGGTCAGCACCACCATCACGATGAGGGCCCAGCCCCACTGGGGCACGGCCGGCACCCAGCCGGAGAGGATCTTGGCGCCCGCCGTCGCCTCCACGGCCAGCACGACGACCCAGAAGAACCAGTACAGCCAGCCGATGGAGAACCCGGCCCAGCCGCCGAGCGCCCGGTCGGCGTGCGCGGAGAAGGAACCGGAGGTGGGGTTGGCGGCGGACATCTCGCCGAGCATGCGCATCACGAGGACGACGAGCGTGCCGACGAGTGCGTAGGAGAGGAGGATGCCCGGTCCGGCGGTGGCGATGGCCGAGCTGGAACCGACGAAGAGACCGGCGCCGATGACACCGCCGATGGCGATCATCGACAGATGGCGGTTCTTGAGCCCGGCCTGGAGCCCCGAACCGGGGCCCTCGGGGTTCGTATGGCCGCTTCCGGTCTCCGAAAGGGTCGGCTGCGAAGTCATGGGGGGAATTCCTTTGCTCGGGTGGAGCACTGCCCCGTACGAGCGGTGTACGGGATGCTCCAGTGAAACGGAGGCATTGGAATCCGTGAACCTTCGAAATGTAATTGTTACTTGAGGTTTCTTTGAGCTTTGCAAGTTTAGCCACATTCTTCTTGCGGATGTGATAGTGCACGTGACCCGGCGCTGCCGCCCGCATTCCGCCATGTCACACTCGGACCATGCGCGTGTATCTCGGCTCCGACCATGCGGGCTTCGAACTCAAGAACCACCTCGTCGAGTGGCTCAAGGCGGCGGGCCACGATCCCGTCGACTGCGGACCGCACATCTACGACGCCCAGGACGACTACCCGCCCTTCTGCCTGCGCGCCGCGGAGCGCACGGCCGCGGACCCCGACTCCCTCGGCATCGTGATCGGCGGCTCCGGCAACGGCGAGCAGATCGCGGCGAACAAGGTCAAGGGCGTGCGCGCGGCCCTCGCCTGGAGCGACGAGACGGCCTCCCTCGGCCGCCAGCACAACAACGCGAACGTCGTCGCGGTGGGCGCGCGCATGCACACCACGGAGGAGGCGACGAAGTTCGTCGAGACCTTCCTCGGCACCCCGTTCTCCGGCGACGAGCGTCACATCCGCCGCATCGACATGCTCACGGCCTACGAATCGACGGGCGACCTTCCCCCGATTCCGCCCCACCACCCCCAGCAGTAACCGACGCACCACTCCACGGCACGGCGCCCTCAGGGGAGCCGTGCCGCCTCGTAACGCTGCCAGGGGTGCGCGGGGGGAAGCCCCGGCGAGGTCCGGGGCGGAGCCTCAGGGCCGGTGCCCCTCCACCCACCGAGTCGGGCGGGTGGGCGAAGAACCAAGAAGGGACACCCCGTGCCGGAGGGGCACACCATCCACCGCCTCGCACTGGACTACGCCGCCCGCTTCAAAGGCCGGCAGGCCCACGTCACCAGCCCCCAGGGCAAGTTCTCCACCTCCGCCACCCTCCTCACCGGAGCGGAGCTCACCCGCACGGAAGCCCACGGCAAGCACCTCTTCCTGCGCTTCCGCGACAGCGACTGGATCCACATCCACCTCGGCCTCTTCGGCAAGGTCGCCTTCGGCGACGCCCCCGCACCCCCGCCCACGGACACCGTCCGCCTGCGCCTCGCCAACGCCACCTCGTACGTCGACCTGCGCGGCCCCACCACCTGCGCCCTGATCACCGACGCCGAGAAGCAGGCCGTGCACGACCGCCTCGGCCCCGATCCCCTGCGCCCCGACGCCGACCCGGACCAGGCCTACGCCCGCATACGCCGCAGCCGTACGACCATCGCCGCCCTGCTGATGGACCAGAAGGTCGTCGCCGGCGTCGGCAACGTCTACCGCGCCGAGGTCCTCTTCCGGCACCGCGTCGACCCCTACCGCCCCGGCAGGGACCTCACCCCGGCGGAATGGGACGCCATCTGGGCCGACCTCGTCGCCCTCATGCGCGAGGGCGTCCGCAACAACCGCATCGACACCGTCCGCCCCGAGCACACCCCCGAGGCCATGGGCCGTCCGCCCCGCGTCGACGACCACGGCGGCGAGGTCTACGTCTACCGCCGTACCACCCTGCCCTGCCACATCTGCGGCACGGACATCCGCACCGCCGACCTCGCCGCCCGCAACCTCTTCTGGTGCCCCGCCTGCCAGCAGCCCGCGAAGGCGGGATGAGACGCCCGTCTCAGAATCCGTGCGGCAGCCACGGCGCCACCGCCGAGCCGAACGCCACCGACGCCTGGGACAGCACCCCCCGCCGCAGCTCCCGTACCCGCCCGGCCGCCGCCAGTCCGGACAGCGGCACGCCGCCGAGGTACGCCGCCCCCAACTCGCGTACGGACAAGGAGAGTTCCGCCGCGTCCGAGGTCCGCTCGCAGGACGCCCCCTTCGCGTCTCCGGTCAGCCGCCACCGCCCGGCGTTCCAGGGGCAGAACTCGTCCGCCACCTCCAACACCACGTCCACCGGCGTCTGGTAGGTCCGCGCGGCGAGCGCGGCGCCCACGTCCACGAGCCGTACGTACAGCACGTCCCGCAGCTGCGGCCGGCACCGCCGGATGTCGGACACCAGGTACTGCCAGGCGTCGTCGACCGGCCGCTCCCGCACGATCAGCGTCGAGGTCAGGTCGATGCCGAACAGGAAGCGCCACAGGGCCGCGTCGCTCTCCGGGTCCAGCGCGTCCAGGTCGTTCAGGAGCACCGTGCCCTCGTGCCCGCCGACGCCCCAGCCGGGCTTGACGCGATAGCGGGCGTACCCCGTGACCTCGCCCGCCCGCTCGGCGACCACGCACTGCAGCGGCGAGGCGCCGTCCCGTGCGCTCTCCGGGTCGAGCAGCGCCAGCCGCCCCCAGCCGGGCTGCCGGGCCGGCATCCCGGGCCGGCCGGGCACCAGCCGCGCGTACACCGCCTCGCAGTCGTCCAGCACGTCGGCGGGCGCCGCGTACCGCAGGCGTACGTCGTCCGTGCCGGCCGGGACCGTCAGACCGGCCCGGTCGGTGTCGATCTCGGCGCTGAGCTGGAAGGTCGCCGCGCCGTACCCGAAGCGGCCGTAGATCGCCGGCTCGGAGGCGGTCAGCACCGCCAGCGGCTCGCCCCAGGCACGCACGTCGTCCAGCTGCCGACGCATCATCGACGTCAGCACACCGCGCCGCCGGTGCGTGGCGGCCACGCTCACCATCGTGATGCCGGCCGCCGGCAGCGAGTCGCCGCCCGGCACGGTGATCCGGAAGCGGAACGCCCCCGCCGTGCCCACACACATGTCCCCGTCCCAGACACCCAGAGAACGGTCCGGCTCGGTGAGGGACTTCCAGGCCTCCCGCTCCTCGGCCGGCTCCGGGACCCCTCCGAAGGCGCGGATCAGGTTGTCGTACCAGCGGTCCCACTCGTCCCGCCGCAGCACCCTCGGCTCGGTCGCACGCTCAGTCGCCATGCGCCATGCCTACCAGCGCGCCACGGACCGGGCGAACGAATTTCGCCCAGGCGGCAGCGAGACGGCCGCCGGTGAAGTTCACTGTGAATCCGAGCCTCGGACGGGGGACAAGTGGGACCTCCCGTGCCAAGCGTCAGGTCCGATGGATAGGGTCCCCAACTAATGGCAGCAGGACGACAGCGGCGCGCGGAAGCCGAGACGTTCACGGCCCGGTTGAAGATGCAGTGGCACCGGGCCCGCGTCGGCGTGCGCCGAGCCGCCGTCGACTACTTCCGCGGGGACGGCTCGGACTGGATCGCGCTCGGCGGTCTGCTGCTGACCATCCCGCTGATCCTGGTGCTGACGCTCGCCAACTCGGTGTGGTTCTCCCCGGTCGCGCTGGTGCTGCCCATCGTCGCCGGCGGGCTGCTGCTGCGCCCGGCGAGCCTGCTCGGCCTGTACGCCGCTGCGGCCACGGCGCTGATCGTGGAGTCGGTGCGGCTCGGGCCGTACACCGAGGGCCCGTCCCGGGTGACCCCGGGCGTGGTGCTCGTGGTCGCCGCCTGCGGCTTCTTCGGGCTGCTCATCGCCCAGTTCCGCAGCCGGGTCGGCGTGCCCTGGCGGCGCGGCGGCACCATGCTGTTCGACCTGCGCGAACGCATCCGCGTCCAGAGCAAGCTGCCGCATTTGCCCGGAAGCTGGCACCACGAGATGGCGCTGCGCCCGGCCGGCGGCCAGTCCTTCTCCGGCGACTTCGTGGTCGCCGCCCGTACGAACGGCGGCCGCACCCTGGAGGTCGTCCTCACGGACGTCTCCGGCAAGGGCATGGACGCGGGGTCGCGGGCGCTGCTCCTGTCGGGCGCGTTCGGCGGTCTGCTCGGCAGCCTGCCCCCGCACGCGTTCCTGCCCGCCGCCAACGGCTACCTGCTGCGCCAGGACTGGGACGAGGGCTTCGCGACCTCCATCCATCTGGTGCTGGACCTGGACTCCGGCGACTACGAGCTGTACTCCGCGGGGCACCCGCCGGGCCTCCAGCTCAGCGCGGGCAGCGGCCGCTGGGAGGAGAAGGCCGCCGAGGGCCCGCTCCTCGGCGTGTACGACGGCGCCCAGTTCGACCCGGTCAAGGGCTCCCTGCGCGCCGGGGACGTCCTGATGCTGTTCACCGACGGCCTGGTGGAGACGTCCGACCGCGACATCGTCGAGGGCATCGACCGCCTCACCGGCGAGGCCGACCGCTATGTCGCCGGCGGCTTCCACGGCGCCGCCTGGCACCTGATCGAAGCGGTGGCGAAGGACGTCAACGACGACCGCGCCCTGCTCCTGATCTGCCGCGAGGGGCCCACGGCCCTGGCGGCACGCTGACACACTGGGCAGGTGACCGACACGCCCCGCACCCCGCGCACCATGTCCCTGGCCGAGGTCGAGACCGTCGCCAGGGCCGCTCACCAGGGGCAGACCGACAAGGCGGGCCGGCCCTACGCCGAGCACCTGCGGGCCGTCGCCGAGGGCGTACGGGTCCTGGGCGGCGACGGCGAGCAGATCGCGGCGGCCTGGCTGCACGACTCCGTGGAGGACGGCGCCCTGTCCGAGGGGTGGCTGCGCGAGGCCGCGCTGAGCCGCCGTACGAAGGACATCGTGCTGGCGGTCACCAAGCGGGCGGGGGAGGACCCGGAGGCGTACGCGCGGCGGATCCTCGCCACGCCCGGCGCGCTGCTGGTGAAGGAGGCGGACCTGGCGCACAACGCCGACCCGGTCCGCCTCGCGGTCCTCGACGAGGCCACCCGCACCCGGCTGACCGGGAAGTACGCACGGATGCGCGCACTTCTCGGGCTCCCGGACGGCCCTCTCAGGCGCTGACCGAGCCGGCCTTCTCCCACTGCGGCCACTGCGCCTCCCGGCGTTCGCGGGCCTGCTCGCCCGCGTCCTGCCGGAAGGCCCACTTCATCTCGGGCTCCATGACGCAGCGGAAGACCCGCCGCACGGGGCGCGTGCACAGCAGGGTGATGACCGTCGCCGCCACGACGGTGACGAGGATCTCGCCGAGCGGACGGTGCAGCCAGGCGTGGTCGAACCAGCCCTGGAAGCCGGCGCCCTTGATGACGAAGCCGTGCAGCAGGTAGCCGTACAGCGTGCCCGCGCCGAGCGCGGTGAACCACATCCGCCGGCCCGGCACCCAGGCGAAGAAGCAGGCGGTCAGCACCAGTGAGCAGCCGAACAGCGCCAGCGTCATCACCGGGCCGGCCCACCAGGGCGCGCCCAGATCCTGCGCGGCGTCACGGTGGTAGAACCAGGAGGAGTTCATCCGGGGCGCCGCCCACCAGGCGGTGACCAGCGCCGCCGCGAACACCGGCACCGCCGCGATCCGCACCGAACGGCGGCGCACCAGCCGGAAGTGCTCGGCCTTCATCGACAGCCCCAGCACGAAGAACGGCAGGAACTGCAGCACCCGCTGAAGGTCCAGGTCGTCGCCGATGGACGAGCCGGCCGACGCCAGCATGGCGATGACGAGCGCGAGCGGCAGCGGCCGGCGGACCAGTTTCCAGAGGGGTGCGGTCAGCCGCCAGATGAACAGGGCGCACAGGAACCAGGTCAGGTACCAGGGGTCGAGGAGGCTGATGTCCTGCTCGGGGCTGTGGCCGGCGTAGCGCTTGAAGAGGGAGAGGGCGGTCTCGAAGACGACGTACGGAACCGCGACACCGGTGATCAGCCGCTTGAGCCGGTCGGGCCGGGCGTCGAAACTGCGCGAGAAGTAGCCGGAGATGACGATGAAGGCCGGCATGTGGAAGGCGTACACGAACATGTACAGGCTTCGCAGGACGCGGCTGTCGTCCATGAGCGGCGCCCAGGAGTGACCCGCTGCCACCAGCACGATCGCCAGGTATTTGGCGTTGTCGAAGAACGCGTCGCGCTGTTTGGCCGGTCTTCCGTCCGACTCGCCCGATCGGCGCGGACTCGGTACCGCGGGGGCCGGCGACTGTGCAGGGGGGAGCGGCGTTCTGTTCTGACCGGGGGACGAGGCAGCGTGGAACATCTGAGGCACCCTAGTGTTGTCCGCGGGGTTCCGTGAAAGCGCCGACGTCATACGCCGGTTATTCGCTGCGGCTACCCCGTATTCGACGAAGTCGGCATGCCTTCAGGGTGATGGTCGACACATCTCATGTGCCCGTCGTGTGCGCAGTGGGACCCCCAATGTCCAGACTCATCCTGATGAGTTGGTGCGGGAGTTCACGTTCTGGGTGACGATTCGAATTCCTTGCGAACATAATGTGCAGGCGTGTAAAAGATCTCGCTGAATTCCCTGCGGAGGCGGTGCCGCGAACGGCGCCGAATTGCCTTACGGATCACGGTCGGAGAAGCGTCCCGCCCCAAGGGGCGCGATCCCGGGAGCGGACGGTTTGGCCGATGATGTGTCAGCCGCCGCATAGGGGGGCCGGGTTGGTGGCACGATGGTTCCAGCGGGGTGCGCGGGGCTGGCGTCCGCGGGCCGGGAGAGCGACCGACCGAGGGTGTGATCAGTTGTGGCCATTTCACTGTCAGTGGTGCTGATGTTGGCGATCATCCTGGTGGTGCTGCTCCGAGGGGGCTCCATCAAGGCGGGCCCGGCCATCGTCGCCGTACTCTTCGGCTTCTTCCTCGCCTCCACCGGCATGGCGCCGTCGATCAACCGCTTCCTGAACTCGATAGCGCACACGATCAACTCGATCAGCTTCTGACGAGCAGGTGACGCGCCGCTGACCCGGCGGGACGGGGCGCGAGCCGTCAGTGCGCGCGGAAACGATCAGGGCCAGGTCGGAGGAGACATCCTCCGACCTGGCCCTGAGCCGTACAGAGCGGGCGACGGGAATCGAACCCGCGTAGCCAGTTTGGAAGACTGGGGCTCTACCATTGAGCTACGCCCGCACACAAGGCGCCGCTGGTCTGCCGACCGCGGCACACAAGGCATCGTAGCGGGTCGTGCGCCGTGTACGCACACTCCGTTCCCGCGAGGTCCCCGCGAGCCACTGCCGTACCGCGTCCGCGCCCGGCGCGTTCCCGGTGGTCGTGGAATGCGGCGTCCGCACTGCCTGCGGGCATGTACCCTACCTGTCGCACCAGACGGGGTGTGGCGCAGCTTGGTAGCGCGTCCGCTTTGGGAGCGGAAGGCCGTGGGTTCAAATCCCGCCACCCCGACCATCCGCCGGCCGCCGGTCGGCGTCACCACACGTGATCGCCTTTGGGGGCGCGGAGTGGCTGCGGTTACTATGCAGACTGCGCGCCCGTGTGTCCGGTCCTGCTGGGCCTGCGAACTCCTCCGGGCGGGGCGAAATCCGCCGGACCTGTCTGGCCCCGGCAGAATCCAAGCAGTCAGCCACAAGGAGACCGAACCGTGAAGAGCGCCGTGGAGACCCTGAACCCGACCCGGGTTCGGCTCACTGTCGAGGTGCCCTTCGAGGAGCTCAAGGACAGCCTCGACGCGGCGTACAAGAAGATCAACCAGCAGGTCACGGTGAAGGGCTTCCGCAAGGGCAAGATCCCGGCCCGCGTCATCGACCAGCGGTTCGGCCGCGGTGCGGTTCTGGAGGAGGCCGTCAACGACGCGCTGCCGAAGTTCTACACCGAGGCGGTCAACGAGGCGGAGCTGAGCCCGCTGGGCCAGCCCGAGGTCGACATCACGGAGCTGAAGGACGGCGAGACGCTGAACTTCACCGCCGAGGTCGACGTCCGCCCGGCCGTCGAGATCCCGGACTACTCCGGCATCGAGGTCGAGGTCGACGCCGTCGAGGTCACCGACGAGGACGTCGACAAGGCCGTCGAGCAGCTGCGCGAGCGCTTCGCCTCGACGAGCCCGGTCGAGCGCGCCGCCGAGGACGGCGACGTGGTCACCATCGACCTGGAGGCCAAGGTCGACGGCGAGGTCCTCGAGGACGGCGTGGCCAACGGCGTCTCCTACACCATCGGCTCCGGCGAGCTGCTGGACGGCATCGACGACGCCGTGAAGGGCCTGGAGGCCGGTGGCGAGGCCACCTTCACCTCCGAGCTCAAGGGCGGCTCCGCGGCCGGCAAGGAGGCCGAGGTCACCGTCAAGGTCACCCAGGTCGCCGCGCGCGAACTGCCTGAGCTGGACGACGACTTCGCGCAGCTCGCCTCGGAGTTCGACACCCTCGAGGAGCTGCGCGCGGACAGCCGCAAGCGCCTGGAGAACATGAAGCAGTACGACCAGGCCACGCAGGCCCAGGAGCGCGTCCTGGACAAGCTGCTCGAGCTGGTCGAGGTCCCGGTCCCCGAGAAGCTGCTCGAGGACGAGATCAACACCCGCAAGCACAACCTGGAGCACCACCAGCTCGGCCAGATGGGCCTCACCCTCGACAAGTACCTGGAGATCCAGGGCAAGACCGCCGAGGAGTTCGAGACCGAGACCCGCGACGCCGCGGTCAAGGGCATCAAGACCCAGTTCGTCCTCGACGAGCTGGTCAAGACGGAGAAGCTCAACGTCAACCAGGAGGAGCTCACCGAGCACCTCATGCGGCGCGCCGCCTCCTCCGGCATGTCCCCCGACCAGTTCGCCCAGGCGGTCGTCGAGCAGAACCAGGTTCCGCTGCTGGTCGGCGAGGTCGCCCGCGGCAAGGCCCTGGCCGTCGTGGTCGAGGCCGCGACCGTGAAGGACACCAACGGCGAGATCGTCGACCTGGACGACGAGGAGGACGAGGCGGAGACCGCCGACGCCGCCGCCGAGGGCGAGGGCGAGGAGAAGGCCGAGGCCTGATCCGTACGGCATACGGATGCGCGCGGAGGGCGGGCCCCGGGTACGTTGGTGACCTGGGGCCCGTTCGCTTTTCCGGAGGCCGCGCGCTACGCCCCCGGCGAACACTCCCCTCAGCGGGATTCGCCGAAGGGAGCCGCGCGTTAGGGTCCATGAGTACGGGGGCAGGGGAGTCCCCAGCCCCTGGCAGGAACACGTGAGACGGCCCGGCGCCGTCGTAAGACGAGCAGGTGGATACGTGACGAATCTGATGCCCTCCGCCGCCGGCGAGCCTTCCATCGGTGGTGGCCTCGGCGACCAGGTCTACAACCGGCTGCTCAACGAGCGGATCATCTTCCTCGGCCAGCCGGTCGACGACGACATCGCGAACAAGATCACCGCACAGCTGCTGCTCCTTGCCGCGGACCCGGACAAGGACATCTACCTGTACATCAACAGCCCCGGCGGCTCGATCACGGCCGGCATGGCGATCTACGACACCATGCAGTACATCAAGAACGACGTGGTGACCATCGCCATGGGCCTCGCGGCCTCGATGGGCCAGTTCCTGCTCAGCGCGGGCACCCCCGGCAAGCGCTTCGCGCTGCCGAACGCCGAGATCCTGATCCACCAGCCCTCCGCCGGTCTGGCCGGCTCGGCCTCGGACATCAAGATTCACGCCGAGCGGCTGCTGCACACCAAGAAGCGCATGGCCGAGCTGACCTCCTTCCACACCGGCCAGTCCGTCGAGCAGATCACCCGCGACTCCGACCGCGACCGCTGGTTCGACGCCCACGAGGCCAAGGAGTACGGCCTCATCGACGACGTCATCACCTCGGCCGCCGGCATGCCGGGCGGCGGTGGCACCGGGGCCTGAGCCGCTCCCACGGGGTCCAGGAGGCCCCCTGAGCCGCTCCCGCGGAGTTCCCGGCCCCGTGCGGGTGTCCGAACCTCCGCGCAGCCCAGCCAGCCCCAGCCGACCGCCCAGCCCTTTTCCAGGAGACACCGTGAACGACTTCCCCGGCAGTGGCCTCTACGACCGTACGCGTGCCGAGTACACCGGCCCCACGGCCGAGTCCCGCTATGTCATCCCGCGCTTCGTGGAACGCACCTCCCAGGGCATCCGCGAGTACGACCCGTACGCGAAGCTCTTCGAGGAGCGCGTGATCTTCCTCGGCGTCCAGATCGACGACGCCTCCGCCAACGACGTCATGGCGCAGCTGCTGTGCCTGGAGTCGATGGACCCCGACCGGGACATCTCGGTCTACATCAACAGCCCCGGCGGTTCCTTCACGGCGCTGACCGCCATTTACGACACCATGCAGTTCGTGAAGCCCGACATCCAGACCGTGTGCATGGGCCAGGCCGCCTCGGCCGCCGCCATCCTGCTGGCCGCGGGCACGCCGGGCAAGCGCATGGCGCTGCCCAACGCCCGGGTGCTGATCCACCAGCCGTACAGCGAGACCGGTCGCGGTCAGGTCTCCGACCTGGAGATCGCCGCCAACGAGATCCTCCGGATGCGTTCGCAGCTGGAGGAGATGCTGGCCAAGCACTCCAGCACACCGATCGAGAAGATCCGTGAGGACATCGAGCGCGACAAGATCCTCACGGCCGAGGAGGCTCTGTCGTACGGGCTGATCGACCAGATCATCTCGACCCGGAAGATGAACAACGCGTCCGTCCGCTGACGGGAGGCAGTATCGTCTGCCACTCCTTGGCACGGTGCACGTCAAAGCGAACCGTGCCAAGGGGGGCCCGAACGAGGGGCCCGGCAAGGTACCGTCGACATAAGGCAGCACCAGGAGCCGCTGGACGTAGGCGTCTCCCAGGCGAAGGGGAAGCACACCGTGGCACGCATCGGTGACGGCGGCGATCTGCTCAAGTGCTCGTTCTGCGGCAAGAGCCAGAAGCAGGTCAAGAAGCTCATCGCAGGGCCCGGTGTGTACATCTGCGACGAGTGCATCGATCTCTGCAACGAGATCATCGAGGAGGAACTCGCGGAGACCAGCGAGGTGCGCTGGGAGGAACTGCCCAAGCCCCGCGAGATCTACGAGTTCCTGGACGGGTACGTCGTCGGCCAGGAGGCCGCGAAGAAAGCCCTGTCCGTCGCGGTGTACAACCACTACAAGCGCGTCCAGGCCGGCGAGAACGGCGGCGCGCAGGGCCGTGACGACGGCATCGAGCTCGCCAAGTCCAACATCCTTCTGCTGGGCCCCACGGGCTCCGGCAAGACCCTGCTGGCCCAGACGCTGGCCCGCATGCTGAACGTCCCGTTCGCCATCGCCGACGCCACGGCGCTGACGGAGGCGGGGTACGTAGGCGAGGACGTCGAGAACATCCTGCTGAAGCTGATCCAGGCGGCCGACTACGACGTCAAGAAGGCCGAGACCGGGATCATCTACATCGACGAGATCGACAAGGTCGCGCGGAAGAGTGAAAACCCGTCCATCACGCGGGATGTGTCGGGCGAGGGCGTCCAGCAGGCCCTGCTGAAGATCCTCGAGGGGACCACGGCCTCGGTTCCGCCCCAGGGCGGCCGCAAGCACCCCCACCAGGAGTTCATCCAGATCGACACGACGAACGTCCTGTTCATCGTGGGTGGCGCCTTCGCGGGCCTGGAGAAGATCATCGAGGGCCGGGCGGGCGCCAAGGGCATCGGCTTCGGCGCGACGATCCGTTCCAAGCGGGAGCTGGAGACCAAGGACCAGTTCGAGGACGTCATGCCCGAGGACCTGGTCAAGTTCGGCATGATCCCGGAGTTCATCGGCCGCCTGCCGGTGATCACCTCGGTCCACAACCTGGACCGCGAGGCGCTCCTGAAGATCCTGGTCGAGCCGCGCAACGCCCTGGTCAAGCAGTACCAGCGCCTGTTCGAACTCGACGGCGTGGAGCTGGACTTCGAGCGCGAGGCCCTGGAGGCCATCGCCGACCAGGCCATCCTCCGCCAGACCGGCGCCCGCGGCCTGCGCGCCATCATGGAGGAGGTGCTCCAGGGCGTGATGTACGAGGTCCCGTCCCGCAAGGACGTGGCCCGCGTGGTCATCACGGCCGACGTCGTCCTCTCCAACGTCAACCCGACCCTGATCCCCCGCGATTCGCGCGGCCGCGGTCCGGGCGAGCAGAAGACGGCGTAACCGCCGCGCGGGAACGAGGAATCCGCACGAACGAGGAAGGGGCCCCGGTCGACCGACCAGGGCCCCTTCCTCGTCTGCCGGGTGCCGGCGTCAGGCCTTGACGCGCACGTCCTTGCGGAGCTTGGCCGTGGTCTCGGCGGCGTCCTCGGGGGTGCTCGCCTTGCCGGTCATGGCGGATGCGATGTCGACCGGCATCACCAGTCCGAGGGTGCTGTGGTCACCCCAGATGCAGACCGGCATCGTCATGTCCTTGGGGGCGCCGGCCGTACCGCCCGACGAGCCCAGGTCGACCTTGATCTCCTGGCACTTGAGGACGGCGCCGTCGAGGCCGCTCGGGCTGTACGCCTTCGGGCTGCCGAGGAGCTCTCCGCCGTCGCTCTTCTCCTTCTCGGCGTTCTTCTTCATGTCCGCGAACATGTTGTCGACGGCCTTCTCGGGGTCGTCGATGGTGCCGTAGACGCCGCCGAAGCTGATCTGCTTCATGGCGAGCGGGTTGCTCTTGTCCCCGGACTGGTAATTGGCGCTGACGTCCTTCGGGCTCTTCACACCCCAGCTCTCGGCGTCCTTCAGGTCCGACTTGGACATGCCGTCGTTCCCGGAGTCCTCGGCCTTCTTGTACTGGCCGTCGAGAACCGCCGCGGGCGTGATCAGCTTGTGCGGGCCGTCGTCCGCGACGCTGGAGCCGCCGCCCCCGCCGATCAGGCCGATCGCGAAGAACGCGCCCACCGCGATCACCGCGACGACCGCCACCGCGCCGATGATCAGGCCCGTCTTCTTGCCGCCGCCACCGGGGGCCGGAGGCTGCGGGGCGGCGCCGTAGGGAGGCTGGCCGTACGGGGGCTGCTGGCCGTAGGGGTTCGGCTGGGGCGGGACGCCCGGGGCGGCGGGCTGCTGCGGGTAGCCGTAACCGGGCTGCGGCTGGGCGGGAGGGGCCTGCTGGGGGTAGCCGTAGCCGGGCTGGGGCGGTCCCTGCGGCGGCTGCTGGCCGTAGGGACCAGGCTGGCCGTACGGCCCCGGCTGCTGGGGCTGCGCGCCGTACGGGCCCGGCTGGTTGTTGCTCATTTCCTGGGTTCCCCTCCCGATGCTTATGTGTCCCTGACATCCTGGCCCAGGTACGGCGATGCCATGTCATCAGGGTCGCCACCGTTACGAAACAAATGCGGTTCGGGACAGCGCCGTGACGCCTCTAAACTGGCCCCGTGACCGACAACGCTCAGCAGCAGACATCAGCGCCCGACACCGAACTGCCGACCCAGTACGCGCCGGCCGACGTAGAGGGGCCGCTGTACGAGCGCTGGGTAGAGCGGGGTTACTTCGAGGCGGACGAGAAGAGCGACAAGCCGCCGTTCACCGTCGTCATCCCGCCGCCGAACGTCACGGGCTCGCTCCACCTGGGGCACGCCTTCGAGCACACGCTCATCGACGCCCTCACGCGCCGCAAGCGCATGCAGGGATACGAGACGCTGTGGCAGCCCGGCATGGACCACGCCGGCATCGCCACCCAGAACGTCGTCGAGCGCGAACTCGGCAAGGAGGGCAAGTCCCGGCACGACCTCGGCCGCGAGGCCTTCGTCGAGCGTGTCTGGCAGTGGAAGAACGAGTCCGGCGGCCAGATCTCCGGCCAGATGCGCCGCCTCGGCGACGGCGTCGCCTGGTCGCGCGAGCGCTTCACCATGGACGAAGGGCTGTCGCAGGCCGTTCAGACCATCTTCAAGCGGCTCTACGACGACGAACTCATCTACCGCGCCGAGCGCATCATCAACTGGTGCCCCCGGTGCCTGACCGCCATCTCCGACATCGAGGTCGAGTACCAGGACGACGACGGCGAGCTGGTCTCGATGAAGTACGGCGAGGGGGACGACACCATCGTCGTCGCCACCACCCGTGCCGAGACCATGCTCGGTGACACCGCCGTCGCCGTTCACCCCGACGACGATCGCTACCGCCACCTCGTCGGCAAGCTCATCAAGCTGCCGCTCACCGACCGTTCCATCCCGGTCGTCGCGGACGAGCACGTCGACCCCGAGTTCGGCACCGGCGCCGTCAAGGTCACCCCGGCCCACGACCCGAACGACTTCGAGATCGGCCGACGCCACGACCTGCCCGCCATCACCGTGATGGACGAGCACGCCGTCATCACCGTCCACGGCCCCTTCCAGGGCCTGGACCGCTTCGAGGCCCGCTCCGCCATCGTCGGGGCGCTGCGCGCCGAGGGCCGGATCGTCGCCGAGAAGCGCCCGTACGTCCACTCCGTCGGCCACTGCTCGCGCTGCAAGACCACCGTCGAGCCGCGCCTGTCCATGCAGTGGTGGGTCAAGGTCGGCCCGCTGGCGCAGGCCGCCGGCGACGCCGTCCGGGACGGCCGCGTCAAGATCCATCCGCAGGAGATGGAGAAGCGGTACTTCGACTGGGTCGACAACCTCCACGACTGGTGCATCTCGCGGCAGTTGTGGTGGGGCCACCGGATCCCCGTCTGGTACGGGCCGGGCGGCGAGGTCGTCTGCGTCGGACCCGACGAGCAGCCGCCCGGCACCGAGGCCGAGGGCTGGAAGCAGGACACCGACGTCCTCGACACCTGGTTCTCCTCCGGCCTGTGGCCGTTCTCCACCCTCGGCTGGCCCGAGCGGACCGAGAGCCTCGCGAAGTTCTACCCGAACTCCGTCCTGGTCACCGGCTACGACATCCTCTTCTTCTGGGTCGCCCGGATGATGATGTTCGGCCTGTACGCGATGGACGGCACCCCGCCGTTCCACACCGTCGCCCTGCACGGCATGGTCCGCGACCAGTTCGGCAAGAAGATGTCGAAGTCCTTCGGCAACGCGGTCAACCCGCTGGACTGGATGGACAAGTACGGCTCCGACGCCCTCCGGTTCACCCTGGCCCGCGGCGCCAACCCCGGTGTCGACGTGCCGATCGGCGAGGACTGGGTCCAGGGCTCGCGCAACTTCGCCAACAAGATCTGGAACGCCACCCGTTTCGCGCTGATGAACGGCGCGACGGTGGACGGACCGCTGCCGGACGCCTCGAAGATGTCGGCGACCGACCGCTGGATCCTGTCCCGGCTGAACTCGGTCGTCGCCGAAGTCGACGCGTACTACGAGGACTTCCAGTTCGCCAAGCTGTCGGACGCCCTGTTCCACTTCGCGTGGGACGAGGTCTTCGACTGGTACGTCGAGCTGTCCAAGACGACGTTCCAGGCGGGCGGCGAGCCGGCCGAGGTCTCCAAGCGCGTCCTGGGCGAGGTCCTGGACGTCACGCTGAAGCTGCTGCACCCGGTGGTCCCGTTCGTCACGGAGACGCTGTGGACGACGCTGACGGGCGGCGAGTCCGTCGTCATCGCCGAGTGGCCCACCGACAGCGGCTTCCGCGACGCGGCCGCCGAGCGGGAGATCGAGACCCTCCAGTCCGTGATCACCGAGGTGCGCCGGTTCCGCGCCGACCAGGGGCTCCAGCCGGGCCAGCGCGTCCCGGCCCGCCTGGTCCTGGACGGTACGGCGCTGACCACGCACGAGCCGGCCATCCGGCAGCTGCTGCGGCTCCAGCCGGAGGGCGACGGATTCACCGCCACGGCGACGCTGCCGGTCGCGGGTGTCGAGGTGGCGCTGGACCTGTCCGGCGCGATCGACGTCGCCGCCGAGCGCAAGCGGCTGGCGAAGGATCTGGCGGCCGCGGAGAAGGAGAAGGCCCAGGCGAACGGCAAGCTCGGCAACGAGGCGTTCCTGGCGAAGGCGCCGGACCACGTGGTCGAGAAGATCCGTACGCGGCTGGCCAAGGCCGAGGAGGACATCACACGGATCGCGGCGCAGCTGGAGCGGCTGCCGCAGGGCTAGCGCCCGGCCCGCGGACGGACGGGTCCACGCGGAGGTGACGAAGGCCCTCGGAATCACGCGACTCCGGGGGCCTTCGCCCACGTATGTCGGCGACCCTCCGTACACTGGCCCCGTGAGTGAGCTCCCCCCGGACAGCAGCGGCCAGCCAGACCCTCTCGACACCTTCGACGAGATCATCGCCACGGAGACCGAACGCGACCCCGATCTCGCGGTCATCGAGGCCGGCAGCCGCACCCTGCGGACCCAGGGCGGCCCGTCGCAGGCGGACGTAGCCGGGCGCCCGGAGGACCCCGAGGTCGACAAGGCGCTGCGCGAGGTCGAAGGGGAGCTGGCCACCCGCTGGGGCGAGACCAAGCTGGAGCCCTCGGTCAGCCGGATCGCCGCGCTGATGGACGTCCTGGGCGAGCCGCAGCGGTCCTACCCGTCCATCCACATCACCGGCACCAACGGCAAGACCTCCACCGCCCGCATGATCGAGGCCCTGCTCGGCGCCTTCGAACTGCGCACCGGCCGGTACACCTCCCCGCACGTGCAGTCGATCACCGAGCGGATCAGCCTGGACGGCGCGCCGATCTCCGCCGAGCGGTTCGTCGAGACGTACCACGACATCAAGCCGTACGTGGAGATGGTCGACGCCTCGCAGGAGTACCGGCTGTCCTTCTTCGAGGTGCTGACCGGCATGGCGTACGCCGCCTTCGCCGACGCGCCGGTCGACGTGGCCGTCGTGGAGGTCGGGATGGGCGGCAGCTGGGACGCCACGAACGTCATCGACGGTGACGTCGCCGTGGTGACCCCCATCGACCTGGACCACACCGACCGCCTGGGCACCACGCCCGGCGAGATCGCCGGGGAGAAGGCCGGCATCATCAAGCAGGACGCCACGGTGATCATGGCCCAGCAGCCGGTGGACGCCGCGCAGGTCCTGCTGAAGAAGGCCGTGGAGGTCGACGCGACGGTCGCCCGCGAGGGGCTGGAGTTCGGTGTCGTGGCCCGCCGGGTGGCCGTGGGCGGGCAGCTGCTGACCCTGCGCGGCCTGGGCGGCGACTACACCGAGGTGTACCTGCCGCTGCACGGCGCCCACCAGGCGCACAACGCCGCCGTGGCGCTCGCCGCCGTCGAGGCGTTCTTCGGCGTCGGCGCGCAGCGCGCCCAGCCGCTGGACGTGGACACCGTGCGCAAGGCGTTCGCGTCCGTCGCCTCGCCGGGCCGGATGGAGGTCGTACGGCGCTCGCCGACCGTGGTGCTGGACGCCGCGCACAACCCGGCGGGCGCGCGGGTGACCGCCGAGGCGGTCCGGGAGGCTTTCGACTTCAGCCGGCTGATCGGGGTGGTCGGGGCCAGCGGCGACAAGAACGTGCGCGGTCTGCTGGAGGCCTTCGAGCCGATCTTCGCGGAGATCGTGGTCACACAGAACTCCAGCCACCGCGCGATGGACGCCGACGAGCTGGCCGCGCTGGCCGTCGAGGTGTTCGGCGAGGAGCGGGTCCAGGTCGAGCCGCGGCTGCCGGACGCGCTGGAGGCCGCGATCACGCTCGCCGAGGAGGAGGGCGAGTTCGCCGGCGGCGGTGTGCTCGTCACCGGCTCCGTCATCACCGTCGGTGAGGCCCGACTGCTCCTGGGGAGGGGCTGACTTCTCGTGCGTACGCTGTGTTCCTCGACCCTGATCGGCGAGTTCTTCGTCATCGGCTTCGCCGCGCTGGTCGCGATGAAGGACCCCGGCCTGTCCATGGCGACCGTGTGGACGGTCAGCGGCATCGCGATGCTGCTGTGCCTGCTGCTGTGCGGCGTGGTGACCCGGCCCGCCGGTGTGGTCCTCGGCTGGGTGCTTCAGTTCGCGCTGATCGCGTCCGGCCTGGTCGTGCCGATGATGTACTTCCTCGGTGCGGTCTTCGCGGCGCTGTGGTGGGCGTCGGTGCACTTCGGACGGAAGATCGAGGAGGCCAAGGCCAGGTTCGCGGCCCAGGCCGCCGAGGTCGGCCCTCCGGCTGACGCTGCGTGACAGGAGCGGCGACACGCCCTGTAACCTCGTCCCACCGCACATCTGCCAGGAGAAGGAGCCACCCGTGACCCAGCGCACCCTCGTCATCCTCAAGCCCGACGCAGTCCGTCGTGGCCTGACCGGCGAGATCATCAGCCGTATCGAGCGCAAGGCCGGCTGGCAGATCACCGCGCTGGACCTGCGCGCCCTGGACACGGAGACGCTGGAACAGCACTACGGCGAGCACAAGGGCAAGCCCTTCTACGAGCCGCTGGTGGCGTTCATGTCGTCCGGCCCGGTCGTGGTCATGATCGTCGAGGGCGAGCGGGTCATCGAGGGCGTGCGCGCGCTGGCCGGCCCGACCGACCCGATCGCCGCCGCTCCGGGTTCGATCCGCGGCGACTACGGCGTGATCGTCCGGGAGAACCTGATCCACGCCTCCGACTCCGAGGAGTCCGCCGAGCGCGAGGTGAAGATCTTCTTCCCCGGCCGCGGCTGACCCCCGAGCGCCCTCCCCGGCCCCGCCGAGCTGACGCTCTGTCAGCTCGGCCGCCCGCCTGACCTGGGCGGCCGCACGAACCCGGTCGCCCGGTGGCATATGCGGTGCCGATCGGGGGAACGAGTGCCCCCGATGGACCGTCTCCAGAAGCGAGGCGGTACGCCATCTGCTGACAATGGCGAAGACCCTCGCGCAGTGTTCGTGCAGGCGCGTCTACGATGGAAGCCTTCACGTCACAGCACCCACCTCGCCGTACCTGAAATGCCGTCAAACGCTCCCAGGGAAGGCCAGACGAATCCTGATGGGGAACTCAATGTCGTTCATCGGCCGTGACATGGCTGTCGACCTCGGGACCGCCAACACGCTGGTGTACGTCAGGGGTCGCGGGATCGTACTCAACGAGCCGTCCGTCGTCGCGATCAACACCAACACCGGTGGGATCCTTGCGGTCGGCGCCGAGGCGAAGAAGATGATCGGGCGCACGCCGGGCAACATCGTCGCCGTGCGTCCGCTCAAGGACGGCGTGATCGCGGACTTCGAGATCACCGAGCGGATGCTCCGCTACTTCATCCTGAAGATCCACAAGCGGCGGTATCTGGCTCGTCCGCGCGTCGTCGTCTGCGTGCCCTCCGGTATCACCGGCGTCGAGCGCCGCGCCGTCATCGAGGCCTCGTCCCAGGCCGGCGCGCGCCAGGTGCACATCATCGAGGAGCCGATGGCCGCGGCCATCGGCTCCGGCCTGCCGGTCCACGAGGCCACGGGCAACATGGTGGTGGACATCGGCGGCGGCACCACGGAGGTCGCGGTCATCTCGCTCGGCGGCATCGTCACCGCCCAGTCCATCCGCGTCGCGGGCGACGAGCTGGACAACGCCATCATCCAGCACGTCAAGAAGGAGTACTCGCTCCTGCTGGGCGAGCGGACGGCCGAACAGATCAAGCTCACGATCGGTTCGGCGTACGACCTCGACTCCGACGAGCACACCGAAATCCGCGGCCGGGACCTCGTGTCCGGGCTGCCGAAGACCGTCGTCATCTCGGCCGCCGAGGTGCGCAGGGCGATCGAGGAACCGGTCAACGCGATCGTCGACGCGGTCAAGACCACCCTCGACAAGTGCCCGCCGGAGCTGTCCGGCGACATCATGGACCGCGGAATCGTTCTGACCGGCGGCGGAGCTCTGCTGCGCGGCCTGGACGAGCGGCTGCGCAGTGAGACCGGCATGCCGATCCACATCGCCGAGGATCCGCTGGACAGCGTGGCGCTCGGCTCGGGCAAGTGCGTCGAGGAGTTCGAGGCACTCCAGCAGGTCCTGGACGCCCAGCCCCGCAGATGACACAACTCAGCGACTCCGCCGTACGAGATGATCTTCTCTCGTGCGGCGGATCGTTGATATAGAGGCATAAGCTCCCGCAAACGGGCCCCTTGGATTTGCGCGCAGACCGCGCTTCGCCGGGGCCACCCGATTCCTATGAGGAAGGGCACGGCCGCCGCACGTGAGGGACACGAAAGAGAGCCGGCTGCTCCTGGTGCTGCTGATCGCCATCGCGTTCGCACTGATCACGGTGGACATCCGCGGCGGGGAGAACTCCCCGGTGGACGGCGCCCGGCGGGCCGCCGCCACCGTCTTCGGCCCGATCGAGAACGGCGTGTCGGCCGCGGTGAACCCGGTCGGCGACGCGGTCTCCGCGATCCGCGACTCCGGCGAGCGCCACGACCGGCTCGCCGCGCTGGAGAAGGAGAACGCCGCCCTCAAGGCCGAACTCGGCAGCGACGACCGCAAACGCAGCCGTCTCACCCAGCTGAACAAGATGCTGAAGCTGGCCGGCGACGGCCAGTACGGCATCAAGGGCGCCCAGGTCATCGCCATAGGGGCGTCCCAGGGCTTCTCCTGGACCATCACCATCGACGCCGGCGCCGCCGACGGCATCCAGCGCGACATGACCGTCCTCAACGCCGACGGACTGGTCGGCCGCGTCACCACCGTGGGCCCCAGCACCTCCACCGTGCTGCTCGCCAACGACCCCGACTTCACCGTCGGAACCCGTATGGAGGGCAGCGACGAACTCGGCTTCGCCTCCGGCCAGGGCGACCGCCCCCTGCGCGTGCAACTCCTCAACGGCAAGGCGGACGTGAAGAAGGGCGACCGCCTGGTCACCTTCGGCTCCCAGGGCGACAAGCCCTTCGTGCCGGGCGTCCCGGTCGGTGTCGTCTCCCGCGTCGACCCCTCCGGCCGCGACCTGACCCGCACCGTCTACGTCACGCCGTTCGTCGGCTTCACCAAGCTCGACGTCGTCGGCGTCGTCGTCCAGGCCCCGAAGAAGGACCCGCGTGACGAGGTCCTGCCGCCGAAGCCCAAGCCGACCCCGACGCCCACGGTGACCGTGACGGTCACCCCGTCCGCCGACGCCTACGCCAACGACTATCCGCAGCAGTAGGAGCTTCACGTCCCATGCGCCCCAACCGGATCCTGCTCTCCAGCGCGCTGGTCGTCGTCGCCCTGGTGATCCAGGTGAGCGTCCTGTCCCGGCTGCACCTGCCCGGAGCCGTCCCCGACCTGCTCCTGCTCACCGTCCTCGGCCTGGCCATGGTCTACGGCCACGTCGGCGGCGCCCTGGTCGGCTTCGGCGCCGGACTGCTCGCCGACATCGCCCCGCCCGCCGACCACGCCGCCGGCCGCTACGCCCTCGTCCTGTGCGTCATCGGCTACCTCGCCGGACTCATCAAACCCGAGACCGGCCAGGTCAAGTCGGCCACCGGCCCCATGGCCGTGGTGGTGGCCGCCGCCATCGGCTCCACCCTGCTGTACGCGGGCGTCGGCGCCCTCGTCGGCGACACCGCCGCCCGCCATGTCGGCCTGGGCGGACTGCTGCTGACGGCAGCCGTGTACGACCTGCTGCTGGCCCCCTTCGTCGTGCCCGGGATCATGTGGCTGGCCAGGCGCGCGGAGAACGATCCGCTCGCCGACTCCGGCTCCGCCGCCAAGAAGACCGACATCTCCTCCGGCTGGCTCTCCTCCGGCACCGGACTGAGCATCGGGGGCCGGCGCGGCGCGCTCGGCAGTCTGAAGGCCAAGGCCCGCACCCGCACCACCCGGGTCGGCCGCATCAAGGGGGTCAAGCGGCTGTGACAGCACGGCAGTCGGCCGCCCTGCCGGCCGCACAGGTCCGTTACACGCACTGAGAGGGGGAGGCAGCACCCGTGACCGCCCACCCGTCTCCCACCACCACCCTTCCAAGGACTGGGCTTCGCCCATGACAAACATCCCTGAGACCGGTCGGACCCCACGCGTCCAGACCCGGCTCGTCGTCATCCAGATCCTCGTTCTCTCCCTGCTCGGCACGCTCGGCGGCCGGCTGTGGTACCTCCAGATCCGCGAGGGCGCCCAGTACCAGAAGGAGGCCTCCGGCAACCACGTCCAGCAGGTCGTCCAGCCCGCCGTGCGCGGCTCCATCCTGGACGCCCGCGGTGTGCCGCTCGCCGACAACGAGACCCGGCTGGTGGTCTCCGCCTCCCGCACCGACCTGCTGAAGCAGAAGGACGACGGCAAGGCGGTCCTCACCAAGCTCGCCGGCGTCCTCGGCATGGACGTCGACGAGGTCATGATGAAGGTCCGGCTGTGCGACTCCAAGACCCCGCAGCCCTGCTGGAACGGCTCGCCGTACCAGCCCATCCCCATCACCGACGAGGCCACCCCCCGGCAGGCCCTGCAGATCCGCGAACGCGCCGAGGACTTCCCCGGCATCACCGCCGAACCCGCGGCCGTGCGCCGCTACCCCGGGCCCGGCAAGTCCAACTCCGCTCAGGTACTCGGCTACCTCTCACCGGTCACCGACGACGAGATCCAGAAGGCCAAGGACACCGACTCGCCCTACCTGCGCTCCGACATGGTCGGCCGCTCCGGGCTGGAACGGCAGTACGACAAGGAACTGCGCGGCAAGGCCGGCGTCACCCGCTACGAGGTCGACAACCTCGGCCGCGTCATCGGCAAGGCCCAGTCGGACGCCGCCGAGTCCGGCTCCAGCCTGGTCACCAGCATCGACTCCCGCGTCCAGCGGATCGCCGAGTACGAGCTGGACAAGGCGATGAAGGCCGCCCGGGCCCAGTGGGACAAAATCACCGAGAGCAACTACAAGGCCGACTCCGGGGCCGTCGTCGTGATGGAGGCCAAGACCGGCCGCATCGTCGCCATGGCGTCCGCCCCCACGTACGACCCGAACGTCTGGGTCGGCGGCATCTCCGCCAAGGACTACAAGGCGCTCACCGGCAAGGACTCCGACTACCCGCTGCTCAACCGGGCCATCCAGGGGCAGTCCGCGCCCGGTTCGACGTTCAAGGTGGTCTCCACGGCCGCCGCGGTCGAGGCCGGCTACGACTTCAACGGCAACTACCCCTGCACCAGCTCCTACTCGGTCGGCAACCAGGTCTTCAAGAACTTCGAGGGGGAGAGCTTCGGCCCGATCTCACTCGGCCGGGCCCTGGAGGTCTCCTGCGACACCGTCTTCTACTACCTCTCGGACAACGAGTGGAAGAAGGACGGCGGCATCAACCCCAAGAAGGGCAAGCCGAAGGACTACTTCTACAAGGCCGCCCACCAGTTCGGCCTCGGCAAGGAGACCGGCATCGACCTGCCGGGCGAGGTCACCGGCCGCGTCCCCGACCGCCAGTGGAAGCAGCGGTACTGGGAGGCCAACAAGGACGCCTGGTGCAAGACCGGCAAGAAGGACGGCAGCTACGTCGAGAAGATCGCCTACGAGAACTGCCTCGAGGGCAACAAGCTGCGCGAGGGCGACTCGATCAACTACTCCATCGGCCAGGGCGACACCCTTCTCACGCCGATCCAGGAGGCTGTCATCTACGGCGCGATCTCCAACGGCGGCACCATGTACACGCCGAGCATCGGCAAGGCGATCGTCAGCTCCGACGGCAAGCACGTCACCGAGATCAAGCCGAAGTCCCACGGCAAGCTGCCCATCACCAAGGCCACCCGCGACATGATGGACCAGGCCCTGGCCGGCGTGGCCACCCGCGGTACCGCCGCCTGGAAGTTCGCCGGCTGGCCGCAGGACAAGATCCCGCTGCACGCCAAGACCGGTACCGCCGAGGTCTACGGCAAGCAGACCACGTCCTGGCTGGCCACCTACAGCAAGGACTACACGGTCATCATGACCATCGCCCAGGCCGGTACCGGCTCCGGCGCCTCCGGTGAGGCCGTCCGCAACATCTACAGCGCCATGTACGGCGTCCAGGCCGACGGCTCCATCGACAACAAGAAGGCCCTGCTGCCCACCCCGCAGAAGAGCCTGCCGCAGATCCGGCCCGACGGCTCGATCGCCGCCGCGAAGGTCCCCGCCGACCCGGCCAAGGACCAGGAGGAGATCGCCAAGCAGGCCGCCGAGCAGGCCGGGCAGGGCGGCGGTACCGCGCCGGGCGACCAGCAGGGCGGCACCACCGCGAACGACCAGCAGGGCGGCACCGCACCGAACGACCAGCAGCCGCCGGCGACCACCGCCTCGCCCCCCACAGGCAACCGCGACACCCGCAGGCGCCAGCGCCGAAGGGGAAGCCGGAGGATGACCGCATGACCGGCGCGAACAGCTTCTCCATCTCCGGGTACGGCCCTGAAAAGGGCGGCTGGACACGGGTCTTCGCCCGCGACTCGGCCACCCGCCGGCTCGACTGGCCGATACTGTTCTGCGCGCTGGCGCTGTCCGCGATCGGCGCCGCCCTGGTCTACTCCGCCACCCGCAACCGCACCGGCATCAACCAGGGCGACCCGTACTACTTCCTGATCCGGCACCTCATGAACACCGGCATCGGGTTCGCCCTGATGATCGGCACCGTCTGGCTCGGCCACCGCACCCTGCGCAACGTCGTGCCCATCCTGTACGGACTCTCTGTCCTCGGCGTGCTGCTGGTGCTCACCCCGCTCGGCGCCACCATCAACGGCAACCGCAACTGGATCGTCCTCGGCGGCGGCTTCTCCCTCCAGCCCTCCGAGTTCGTGAAGGTCACGATCATCCTGGGCATGGCGATGCTGCTCGCGGCCCGGGTCGACGCGGGCGACAAGATGTACCCCGACCACCGCACGGTCCTTCAGGCGCTCGGCCTCGCCGCCGTACCGATCATGGTCGTGCTGCTCATGCCCGACCTCGGCACGGTCCTGGTCCTGCTGACCATCATCCTCGGCGCGCTGCTCGCCTCCGGCACCTCCAACCGCTGGGTCTTCGGCCTGCTCACCGCCGGTGTCGTCGGCTGCATCGCCGTCTGGCAGCTGCACATCCTGGACCAGTACCAGATCAACCGGTTCGCCGCCTTCGCCAACCCCAGCCTCGACCCGGCCGGCGTCGGCTACAACACCAACCAGGCCCGCATCGCCATCGGCTCCGGCGGCCTGACCGGCGCGGGCCTCTTCCACGGCTCCCAGACCACCGGCCAGTTCGTCCCCGAACAGCAAACCGACTTCGTCTTCACGGTCGCGGGCGAGGAACTCGGCTTCCTCGGCGCCGGCCTGATCATCCTGCTGCTCGGCATCGTGCTCTGGCGCGCCTGCCGCATCGCCCGCGAGACGACCGAGCTGTACGGCACCATCGTCGCCGCCGGAATCGTCGCCTGGTTCGCCTTCCAGTCCTTCGAGAACATCGGCATGACCCTGGGCATCATGCCGGTCACCGGCCTGCCCCTGCCCTTCGTCTCCTACGGCGGCTCGTCGATGTTCGCCGTCTGGGTGGCGGTCGGACTGCTCCAGTCGATCAGAATGCAGCGGCCCATGTCGGCGTAGCGGCGGCGACCCGCGCCCGGACCCCTGCCGCCGGGGCCGGACCCGCACTAGATTCGGGTCATGGCGGACATGAGGGCGAAAAGGGAGATCGAGCGGAAGTACGAGGCCGGCGACGGCGCACTCCCCGACCTGACCGGCGTCGGCCCGGTGGCGGCCGTCGTCGACCAGGGCGTCGCCGAACTCGACGCCGTCTACTACGACACCCCCGACGAACGCCTCACCGCCGACGGACTCACCCTGCGCCGCCGCACCGGCGGCACCGACGCCGGCTGGCACCTGAAGTTCCCGGTCAGCCCCGGCGTGCGCGACGAGATCCACGCCCCCCTCTCCGACACCGTGCCCCCCGCCCTCGCCGGACTCGTCCGCTCCCGCGTCCGCGACGCCGAACTGCTCCCACTGGTCCGCATCCGCTCCCGCCGCGGGATCAGCCACCTCGTCGACGCCGACGGCACCCCGCTCGCCGAGGTCGCCGTCGACGCCGTACGGGCCGAACGGCTGACCGGTCACGGCGGCGCCGCCCAGTGGACCGAGATCGAGGTGGAACTCGCCGACGACGGCGACCCGGCGCTCCTCGACGCCGTCGGCAAACGCCTGCGCAAGGCGGGCGTACGCCCCTCCCCGGCGGCCTCCAAACTGGCCCGCGCCCTGACCGAGACCGCCCCGCCCGACCGCCCCCGCCCCACGGCGGCCGGGCACGCGGCCCCCACGACGGCCGGCGACCACGTCCTCGCCTACCTGCGCACCCAGCGCGACGCCCTCGTCGCACTCGACCCCGCCGTACGCCGGGACGAGTACGACTCCGTCCACCAAATGCGCGTCGCCACCCGCCGCCTGCGCAGCGCCCTGCGCACCTACCGCAAGGTCCTGGACCGGACCACCACCGACCCGGTCCGCGCGGAACTGAAATGGCTCGGCACCGAACTCGGGCTCGGCCGCGACCAGGAAGTCCTCGCCGAACGTCTCACCGCCGGCCTCGACGACCTGCCCTACACCCTGATCACCGGCCCCGTCCGCACCCGGCTGCGCACCTGGTCGCAGACCGCCCGCAGCGACGCGCGCCGACGCCTCCTCGCCGACCTCGACAGCGATCGCCACCTGGCCCTCCTCGACACACTCGACGCCCTGCTGGCCGACCCGCCGCTGCGCCCGGCCGCCGCCGGGAAACCGGCCAAGGTGATCACCAAGACCGTACACAAGGACTTCGCGGCGCTCTCCGCCCTGCTCCGGCACGCCCTCGACCTGCCGCCCGGCCACGACCGCGACCTCGCCCTGCACGAGGCCCGCAAGAAGGCCAAGGCCACCCGGTACGCGGCCGAGGCGGCCGTACCCGCCCTCGGCGATCCGGCCGCCGGCCTGGTGAAGGCGGCGAAGTCGCTGCAGAGCCTGCTCGGCGACCACCAGGACAGCGTCATGGCCCGCCGGACCCTGCGCGAGCTGGCCGGCCAGGCGCACGAGGCTGGGGAGAGCGCGTTCACGTACGGGGTGCTCCACGGACGCGAGGAGCGGAGTGCGGCCGAGCTGGAGGCGCGGCTGCCGGAAACCTGGCGGGCGATCGAGAAGGGGACGTCCCTCTGAGCGCTCCCGCGACCGCCTTCCGGGCGTTCGGGACAGGTCCGGGACCGGGTTACGCTTGGTGGTCCCCCCTGTCAGCTCACGAAGGTCCGTCGAGATGCCTGCCGAAGCCGCCGAGACCGTCGAGTCTGTGTTCCCGCAGCTCGAAGCTCTGCTCCCGCATGTGCAGAAGCCGATCCAGTACGTCGGCGGAGAACTCAACTCCACGGTCAAGCCCTGGGAGTCCTGCGACGTCCGCTGGGCGCTCATGTACCCGGACGCCTACGAGGTCGGCCTGCCCAACCAGGGCGTCATGATCCTCTACGAGGTCCTCAACGAGCGCGAGGGTGTCCTGGCCGAGCGCACCTACAGCGTGTGGCCCGACCTGGAGGCGCTGATGCGGGAGCACGGCGTCCCGCAGTTCACGGTGGACGGCCACCGTCCGGTCAAGGCCTTCGACGTCTTCGGCCTGTCCTTCTCCACGGAGCTGGGCTACACGAACATGCTGACGGCCCTGGACCTGGCCGGAATCCCGCTGGAGGCCAGCGACCGCACGATCGACGACCCGATCGTGATGGCGGGCGGCCACGCCGCCTTCAACCCCGAGCCGATCGCCGACTTCATCGACTGCGCGGTCATCGGCGACGGCGAGCAGGCGGTGCTGGAGGTCACGGAGATCATCCGCGCCTGGAAGGCGGAGGGCCGCCCGGGCGGGCGCGAGGAACTCCTCTTCCGCCTGGCGAGGACGGGCGGGGTGTACGTGCCCGGCTTCTACGACGTCGAGTACCTCCCCGACGGCCGTATCGGCCGCGTGGTCCCCAACAAGTCGGGCGTCCCGTGGCGTGTGTCGAAGCACACGGTGATGGACCTGGACGAGTGGCCGTACCCCAAGCAGCCGTTGGTGCCGCTGGCGGAGACGGTCCACGAGCGCATGTCGGTCGAGATCTTCCGCGGCTGCACGCGGGGGTGCCGCTTCTGCCAGGCCGGCATGATCACCCGCCCGGTGCGCGAGCGCTCCATCACGGGCATCGGCGACATGGTGGAGGCCGGTCTGAAGGCGACCGGCTTCGAGGAGGTGGGCCTGCTCTCCCTGTCCTCGGCCGACCACTCGGAGATCGGCGACGTCGCCAAGGGCCTCGCCGACCGCTACGAGGCCGACAAGATCGGCCTCTCGCTGCCCTCCACCCGCGTGGACGCCTTCAACATCGACCTGGCGAACGAGCTGACCCGCAACGGCCGCCGCTCGGGCCTCACCTTCGCCCCGGAGGGCGGCTCGGAGCGCATCCGCAAGGTCATCAACAAGATGGTCTCGGAGGACGACCTGATCCGCACCGTCGCCACGGCCTACGGCAACGGCTGGCGCCAGGTGAAGCTGTACTTCATGTGCGGTCTGCCCACGGAGACGGACGAGGACGTCCTCCAGATCGCCGACATGGCGACCCGCGTGATCCAGAAGGGCCGCGAGGTGTCCGGCTCCAACGACATCCGCTGCACGGTCTCGATCGGCGGCTTCGTCCCCAAGCCGCACACCCCGTTCCAGTGGGCGCCCCAGCTCTCCTCCGAGGGGACGGACGCCCGCCTGGAGAAGCTCCGCGACAAGATCCGCGGCGACAAGAAGTACGGCCGCTCGATCGGCTTCCGCTACCACGACGGCAAGCCCGGCATCGTCGAGGGCCTGCTCTCCCGGGGCGACCGCCGGATCGGCGCCGTCATCCGCGCGGTCTACGACGACGGCGGCCGCTTCGACGGCTGGCGCGAGCACTTCTCCTACGACCGCTGGATGGCCGGCGCGGACAAGGCCCTCGCCCCCTTCGGCGTGGACGTCGACTGGTACACCACCCGCGAGCGCACCTACGAGGAGGTCCTCCCCTGGGACCACCTCGACTCCGGTCTCGACAAGGACTGGCTCTGGGAGGACTGGCAGGACGCCCTCGACGAGACCGAGGTCGAGGACTGCCGCTGGACCCCCTGCTTCGATTGCGGGGTATGTCCGCAGATGGACACGGCCATACAAATCGGCCCGACTGGCAAGAAGTTGCTTCCTCTGACGGTCAAGAACGCAGGTCCGGCGCCCGCTGCGAGTGGTCACACCCACTGACGTGAGCGAGGCACTCGATCGGGTGATTGAGGCCCTGGCGGGGGCGAGTGAGGACGAGGTGGCTGCTGCGCTGGCTGTCGTGGCTGCTTCCCGTCCTCGCTCGTCCGTTCCGCAGGCCGCCCTCCGGACACCGCTGCCGGGCCCTGGAAGCGGTGTCCAGATCGTGTCCGAGGTGGAGTGGGTCTGAGGCTTACCCCCGCTCCTGGTCTCAAGGAGGCCTGCGGGGGGCCGGCGACATGTGAGTCCAGGGCTCCGAATTGGAGTCGTTTGCTGTGACTCTCCGGAGCCATTCCCTTACCCACACGTTCAACCTATGATCGCCCCATGGTGGGGGCGGGCGAGTGTACAGATGAAGTAGCAGAAAAGATCTTGAGCGCGACAGTAAGTGCGCAGCTCAATGCCCCAATTCGATGGAAGCCCAAGAGCGTGCGCAGGGACGGCCGACCATCGCAGCTTGAGGGCAACGTACCGGTTCGCAGTGACTTGCCAGACCGGTTCGACCTGATCTTCAGGATCAAAGTGGATCTGGCCTGGGAGTACACCCTCATCTTGCGGCATCTCCCCAGCGGCGCGAACGTGCGGCGGCTCGATGTGCGGGGCACTCACCGTGATCGGGTGGGCGAGGACTACATCTGCCGTACCCATAAGCATCGCTGGAGCGAGGCTCGCGGTAACAAGGATGTGTACGCGCCTACCGACATACGGCATGACCCGGCGGTCCCTGTGGATACATCCCTCGCTGCCTTGGATGAGGAGTACCGTCAAGTCTTGCTGGACTTCATGGGCGAATGCGAGATCGCGATCGGGGACGGGTACACCTGGTACAGCCCGACGACGCCGCCCGACACACTACCGCTAGAGGGCCTGGAGGAGTACCCGTGATCAGGGACGACATACTGCCGCCCTCTGTCCGTGATCAGCTCGCCGGATGGACGATCGCTCCTGGCGGGAAGCCTGGAACAGTCGCGCTCACCGGAGGCCTATTCTTCAGTGACGGTGATGGAGTCACTTTGCTTCTCCGCGTGTCCGGCGATGAAGTCCTTGCCAGCGATGCAGGCATCGCTGCCATGCGGTTGCTGGACGCCGGTGTAGACCTTGGGGGAGGACGCGCAGCCAAGGCCTGGGGCGAGATCCTCGACGGCTACCACCTGAAGGAGATTCACGGACGCATCACCGGTCGCCGTTCGATCCGTTGTGCCGGTGCCCTCGTGGCTGACATCGCTGGTGCGGTGCTGTCCACGGACAGTTTGAAGTGGCTGGCGCAAGGTGGTCGAGAAAGTCCGTTGGAGAGGTCTCTCTACGCCTTCCTCAGCTCGGCCCACCTCGAATATCAAAAGCGTCCATCGGTGCGCCTACCTCGAGGTGGTGAAGTGCGTCCGACGGCTCGGGTAGTTGCGCCAAAGCGTGAGGTACTGCTGCAGGCTGCGAGCAGCAAGCAAGCAGCCGAGCACGCCCTTGTTCTGGTGCAACAGCTTGCACGCGCTCGCTACTCTGCGGACCAGCGATTCGTGCTTCTCGGCGGCAGCGTTGATGAGTGGAGCCCGGATCAGTTGGATCTTCTGGCAGACAACGCCTCAGTTGGCTTCGCGTCAGACATGCGGATGGTCGATGCCTTCTTGAAGGAAGGGAAGAGGCCACCACGGCTCTGGGCGCAGACCACTGACTGAGGCGTAGGGCGTTCGTGCACTGCCCGATCGGCTGGTGAGTTGCAGGGGGCCGTGATCACTCGGTCAAACCACCACTCTGCTGACCACGCGGACAGATGGGGCGGCGGTGAGCAACTGCGTGCTCGTGGGCCCCTTCCCTGGCGCGGGAAGGGGCCCAGTCGTTTCTAGAGTTAGACGTCGTTTCCTTTGGCGTGATCGTTCGTTGAGCCGTGCATGACGGATCTGGTTGAGCGGTTGGTACCGGATGAGTTGTGGGCGCTGTTCTGGCGGGTGGTTCCACCGACGGAGGTGAAGCGTCCGCAGGGCGGGGGCCGAAGGCGGGCAGGTGACCGTGAGACCCTGGCGGGGATTATCTTTGTGGCCACCTCGGGCTGCACCTGGCGGCAGCTGCCGCCGGTGTTCGGGCCGGTCTGGCCCACGGTCTACCGGCGCTTCGCCCAGTGGAGCCGGGAAAGGGTCTGGGCCCGCCTCCACCGGGTCATCCTCGACGGACTCGGTACCCAGGGGAAGTTGGACTGGTCGCGGTGCGCGATTGACACCGTCAGTGTCCGGGCAGCTAAAGGGGGACCTTGACCGGACCGAATCCGACTGACCGCGGCAAGAGTGGATCGAAAATCCACCTGATTACCGACCGGAACGGACTGCCCCTGTCCCTGGGCATCTCCGGCGCCAACACGCACGACAGCCTCGGCCTGAAACCGCTCGTGCGCGGCATCCCGCCTGTCCGCTCCCAGCGCGGGCCGCGCCGCCGGCGCCCGGCCAAGCTCCACGCCGACAAGGGATACGACTACGACTACCTGCGCCGGTGGCTGCGCAAAAGAGGCATCCGGCACCGCATCGCCCGCAAGGGCGTGGAGTCCTCCACACGGCTGGGCCGCCACCGCTGGGTCGTAGAAAGGACGGTGTCCTGGCTGGCCGGCTGCCGCCGCCTGCACCGCCGCTACGAGCGCAAGGCCGAACACTTCCTCGCCTTCGTCGGCATAGCCGCGGCCCTCATCGGCTACCGTCGCCTTGCGCGGTGAAGTCATGCGGGTCGATTGGTGTTGGTTCGGCCCCGTCACTGTCGTGTCGCAGCAGGGCAGTGACCCGGCTCAGCCATCCCCTGCGCGGCTTGTTGTCCCTCTCGATCAAAAACCGCGCTGTGTGCAGCGGGTCACGCGGGGGCTGACCTGTCTGATGGCGGCGCCAGTAGCGGGCCACTCTCCGCTCCAGATCGCCCAGGTCCATGCTGCCGGTCCTGGCCAGAATGACCGACCCTTCTGGGCCTTCGGGGGCAGTCAGCGCCAACACGCCACCGTCTGGTGAGTACGCCGCCGTGTACTCACCTTCATCGATCTCAATCGCCTCAATCCCGTTCGTAGCGTGGACGAAGGATGCGAAGACGAACAAGTCCTCGTCGCGATCGAAGATGAACACAGTGTCGGGAGGGAGTTCCATACGGATCACTGTGGCACTCTCGTTCGTCGTGCTGCGACCAAAATAAACGGCGTCTTAGTGACTTTCCCAGCGCTCGACCGCGCTTGCGTTACGGCCTTCTCTGGGGTTGGGTGTTTTCGACAGGGTGAAAGGGAGCCACTCGGGCAATGAGAACGGGAGCCACCTTGCGCCATCCGTGAAAGGCATGGACTGTCACACAGGCCCATGATCGGCAACGAGAACGGGAGCCACCCCTATCGGGTGACTTCTGGCGATGTTGGTGAGAAGCGGGAGTGTCCGCGCCGGTGTCGGACGGGGTGCCGATAGTTTGGCGTCCCGGGTCCTCTTGGCTCGTGTCCCTGACAGGCACGGTCGTGGGGGCCCGGCTTCGTCAATGGGTTGCTTGTGATCCCGCTTCGCTGATCGGCGGTGCTGCCGTGATCACAATGAGCTGAGGAACCCGCGGACCGCGGTAGCGAATCCGGCCGGGTCGGTCTCATGGACGGTGTGGCCGGCGGGAAGTTCGGTGAGGTGAGTGCGGGGACGTCGCGCCACCATGTCCTTCGCGTGGCCGGCGCTGAGGACCAAGCTGCGGCTGCCGCGGATGAGCAAGGCGGGACAGTCGCTGGCGAGCCAGTCGTTCCAGTGATCGCCGTTGAGCTGCTGCTGTGAGGTGTTCATGTCGTGCGGGCTGAAGGCAAGTCCCCACCCGTCGGCGTACTCGCGGACGGCGTCCGTGAGGTAGCTCGCTGACGCGCCGAGCCCATCCAACAACCCTGCCCGTGTCGGAGCCCGATGTGGCCAGGCCAGGCTGAAGGACAGATCGTCATCGACCTCGGCACCAATGTCTTCGATGATCAGAGCGCGGACAAGGTGGGGATGCCGGGCAGCGAGCTGGTAGGCGTTGACGCCTCCGAGCGAGTGTCCAAGCACGACAGTGCCGCTGAGCCCCAGGTCCTCCAAAAGGCTCGCCGCGTCCTGGACGTAGCCGCTGCGGGAGAAGTCGGCGGGGCGGCCGGAATAGCCGTGCCCGCGCTGGTCGAGAGCAATGATCCGCCAGTGGTCGCCCAGGTCCTGAGCCAGACGTGCGAAGGTGCGGCCCTCCCCGAAGTGTCCGTGCAAGGCGAGCAGGGGACGTCCCGGGCCGCCGAAATCGAGGAAGGACAGGCGCCGCCCGGCCACTGTTGTGACCGCTCGCTTCGGCTCGGGTCGGGTCGTCGACGTCATGTACGTCAGCTTGCCATGGGGTGCTCCTCAGTCAGACTCTGCTCATGAATTAATCGGACACTTTTTGTATAACGGCAATTATTGCGATGAACCGCCTGTAGTTAATTAAGTCTCTAAACATCTGACGTTTAGCGCTAATAGAATAAAACGAGATCAGTGAGATCTGCACTCCTCGCCCTCATAGGCTTTACATGTTGTGTACATGCCGTATGATGATCAACACAGAGCAAAATTTTGACGCCCAAGGGGGAGTAATGCTCACTGCATTGAAGCGGCGAATCTCCGGCAAGTCCGCCAAGGTCGCTACCGTCGCTGTCCTTTCAACCCTGGCAATCGGCTTGAGCGCGCCGATGGCCAGCGCCTCGTATGAATCTACCTGGCATCACGGATGTCGCGGCTACTGGTACACCACGTCCGGGCACGCTTACTGCAAGGGCGTCACAAGCACGAGTGGCTACTACGACGTGCACTACTACTGCAGCAGCTTCGAAAGTGACGGATATGGCTTCCGCAGCCTGCCGATGGGGTATGTCGGAAAGTTCCACTCGTACGAATGTATCTTCAGCATAAACAGCACGAAGGTTGTCGGCTAGAGGTCTGATCGCGTCCAGACGAGCGGTGGGGTGTATGCCCCACCGCTTATGGAGTTTAAATGTCAAACAATATTGTTGGGCTGGCTGGCCTTTCTCAGGGATACGGTCATCGGAAAGTCATCGACAGGTTGGACCTAAATGTTGCGGAAGGGGTCACTGGCCTGCTCGGACCGAACGGCGCCGGCAAAACGACTCTGCTACGGACTCTCAGCACCATGTCCCCACCCCAGGAAGGGTCTCTCTGTCTCTTTGGAGAGGAGATTCACTCCGAACGGTGTGCTCGCCGCGTCCGTCGTCGCATTGGATACTTGCCTCAAGATTTCGGCTATTATCCCAGCTTTTCTATCCGCGACTTTGTGCGCTACTGTGCCTGGCTGCGCGAAGTTCCACATAAGCGAGCCGAGAAATCCACCGAGAAAGCTATAGCTGCCGTCGGGCTCGCTGACCGAGCAAACCATAAAATGAAATCCCTGTCTGGCGGTATGCTTCGGCGAGCAGGAATTGCGGCGGCCATTGTCGGAGAGCCGTCTCTAATTCTTCTTGATGAGCCGACCGTTGGATTGGATCCAGCTCAAAGGCTGGACTTTCGAAACTTGATCCGTTCCCTTGCCAATGGAGGAGCTGCTGTACTGCTCAGTACGCATTTGGTTGAGGATGTCAGTGCGGCTTGCGACACTGTGCTCGTACTGAAAGACGGAGAGATAGTGCATAACGGCACACCGCAACAATTGGCGGCATCGGCATCCGCGACAGCCCCCGGTGACAGTGCACTAGAGCGCGGCTATATGACAGTGCTGGGTAGTTTTGCCTCTGGGGAGGAAGCCGCATGGTAAGGATCTATCTTATAGAGCTACGTCGCTCTCCCTTGCTGATTGCACTGCCGTTGATGATCGTTATCGATCTCCTCGTGCTCTTCGGGAGGTCACGTTACTGGATCGGCGTTTGGTCGGAGGCGAGTGCCGCATCACAAGTAACGACACTCTTCCTGGGGCCCGTGCTTGCCGCAGTGTCTGCCTGGCAGGCCGGCAGATCCTCGCGCTCAGAAATGCCCGCTTTTCTTCTGGCCTCGGCCCGACAGGCCTGGTACGCAGAGGCGGCGCGACTGGCGGCAACCCTCACTTTGGGGCTGGGCGCATATGGCGTTGGGTGCGTAATTGCCGCAATTGCTTCCCTGCCTGAGGCAGGCGGCGGCTTCCTCTGGCCTTCCTATCTGCTTGTCGGGGTGGCGACACTCACGATGTATGCAGCAGTCGGACACCTTATTGGACGCATCTGGCCGTCACCGGCTTTCACGCCGGTTGTCTGCGCACTGGGCGGATTCATTCTTTTCCTGGTAGTGGGGCAGGCGTATGGCCTGTTCGTTCTCTCTGGAGCCCCAGACACTATCGTCCGGCATGACGCCGTAGCCGCTCGCCTATTCCTCGCCTCTGTTCTCCTCGTCATTGCTGTGGTCGCCCCCGTGGGCAGACGCTTCCGAAACAGTGGTGAAACTTCCTTCTACCCGATTCCGCTGGGTGTTCGGTGCGTTTTCGCATTTTCTTTGCCGTTGTGCTTTATTGCGTTCGCTGGACTTCTTTTCGCTGGGCCGCTTCGAGAGGCGCGCTCCGCTACAGCTAACAACATGCTGTGCGACAGGGTATCTGTGGATACTCCAAGGGTCTGCGTATGGCGTGACCATGGAAAGTATCTACCGTCGCTTACGCGAATGGCGGAACGCCTTGACCAAATTCCGCAAGAGTGGATTAAGGTGCCTCCAATATTTTACGAGAGCGGCCTTCGTCCTACTCCACTTGGCGATCGCGGTTTCGAAATTGCAGAAGGTCACGTTAGGGCGGCAGCGATAGCAATGGCTAGTCAGGTTTCCATGGAATCGCTTGGTATGGGCCAGTGTCTTCCTCCTGAGACGGCTTCGAGGGCATGGCGAGCGGTAGACCGAATTGATCTATGGCTCGAGTATCGCGCAATGGGTGAGTCGCCGACCAAGGCCGATGCCGGATTGCATATGGAGGGCATGTCAGATGCCAAGCAAGCCGCGGCTCGTATAGTTGCGGCGTCGGAATCCGATCAGCAGCAATGGGTCAAGGAAGAGCGCACGTACGTGCGTGAGGCGGGATGTGCGCCACGTTGATGACCGCTTCTTGCCTACTGCGATACGTACGCGTACACCGAATCTGGGTGGCGCTCATAGCTGTAGTTGCGACTGCCGCCATTTCTGCCTTCTTGGGCGGGTTTCAAATTCCGCTTCCATCCTTTGAGGGGGGACCCGCAGTGGCGGGAGTTCCCTTCCGTAGAGAGCTTCCGCTATTCTCGGCCGTTCTCATTGCGTCAAGCTTGGGTGGTCCGATGGCGGATCACGAGGGGACCGGGGGTGTTTTGCTGCATCGCACGCGTCTTGTCGTCACGTCTTCTCTGTTGATCGTCTCTTGCGCGCTCTCGTTTCTTTCTGAGGCTGCGGCTGCCGGAGTCGGGAGCGGAGTGGTATTTGTTCGATCTCTATTGATTTGGTTGGGGCTGGCATTTTTGTCAGGCCGCCTGTTCGGGGTGCGCCTGACTTGGATAGTTCCGTTGTTGTCCGTTTTTCCTCTCGTCTGGCTCGGTACCGGGAAGCGCTGGGATTGGACCGCTATGCCTGCCAGTGACCCTGCCAGTTGGTGGGTCGCTGGCCTTTCTCTTGCAATTGGCGCTAGTGTATTGTGGGTCACGTCTTGGCGGATTTATGAAGCACGTGCAATCTCATTGACTCAATTGAGATCAAGGAATCGCGTGGGTAAAGGTGCGGAAGCTACGCATCTTCACCAGGCGACTGGGTCTGCCGAGGATTGTCGGACGCTACGGCGGTCAGCTGACCGCTGACCGCGTTGAAAGCCTCGATGACCGTCTGATCGTTCGAGGTCCGAGGCTGGGTGGCTGTGAATCTTCGGCTGTCAATGCAACGTTCAGCGCCAGGCCGAGTGCTGCAAAGGTCTGATGAATGGGCCCCGGACCGTCTGTCGTCTGGTCTAGAACGGAAGCTCAGATCGGGCGGCACCTCGCTTGATGATCACGACCTGCTCGTGGAAGTCGCGTGTGGCTGCTTCGCGCGGGTACCTGGCGCGTAGTTCCTTGTCCAGCTCGTCGGCGACTAAAAGCAGGGATGGGAGAGACTTGCGGTCGGCTTCCAGTGCCTTGGTGCCCATGCCGATGGCTTCTTCGATCTCGCCGGTGCGGGCGGCGGCGACTCCGAGTGTGAGGCGGGCTTCTGCGGCGCGCATGGGCGAGATTTCTGTTCCATCCGGGCCGGTGCTGATGCGGATCACTGACTGGGCGTGGGTCGCGGCGCGCTCGTCGTCTCCGAGGAGACGGTAGGCGTCCATCTCGTAGAAGTCCCACTTGTCCGGGTCGATGATGAAGTGGTGTTCGGGGTGGTCCGCGCGCGGTAGCCGGTCCAGGCGTGCGCGTCCAGCGTCCAGGGAGTCACGGACCAGGCGGGCATCTCCCATGCGCGCGGCGGCGCGTGCCTTATGCGCGTACAACTGCACGCCGACGGAGTGCGTCTGGTCGGAGGCGTGTCCTGCTTCAACGGCGTCGAGCATGTCTTGCCAACGGCTCTGGGTGAGGGCAAACCACGCCTCGATCTCCCATGCCCATGCCTTGATCTCGCCGTGGCCGGCGTCCTCGCCGATGCGGAGTGCGGCGGCCTTGCTGAGGTTGGCGGCCTCGCGCTGGCCGCGGTCGTACTGGACGCATGCGTTCAGCAGGAAGAGCCATCCGGCATCGACGAGAAGTTCGCGGTGTTGGCGGAGGGTCATCCGGCCTTCGAGCTGCTTGGTGACGTAGTGAAGGCCGTTGCGCGTGCGCTCGTGCAGGTAGTCGGCATCCGCGTAGGGGTAGGCGCGGGCGAGTTGATCAATGCCCTGCTCGATGGATTCCAGGGCGGCGCTGTTGATGCTCGACATCTCGGTACGGCGGAGCAACTCTGCGACATCCCACAGACCTGCCCCACCCTGGGTGATCAGGGTGCTCGGGTCGTCTGTCGGTGACGAGGTGGTTCTCTGGGTCAGCTCCCACGGGCGCGGGGCAAGTCCCGCGAGATGGCCGGGGACGCATAGTGCGTCCACCACTTCGAGGATCTTGTAGTGCTGGGTGATCCGTGGGCGTACGCCCTTGCCCTCGGTTTCAGGCCGGGCCATCTTGCCGATGTGCTCGCGCTTGTAGCCGGTAGCTTCGGCGATCTTGGCGAAGCTGATCTGACCATGGAGCCGGGCCAGCCTGAAGACTTCACCGAAGTCGTGGTTGGCGATTGCGGACCGTACGTCTGCGCGTTCCAGTACGTGCGGCGGTAGAGCAGCCGGTGTCGGTGCAGCTTCGGTCATCTCACTTCCCCATCGTGATTGACCTGACGTCTCGTCTTGTTCGATCTTCTCTTTCGATCTTTGCGCACTGTCCGTCTCGCGAGTGTACCCACGAGGGGGGTCCCCACGAGGGGGGAGCGATGGCCGGGAGATACGGGGCAGCCTCGGGTGACCCTGCCGGGAGGACTTCGGCAGACGTGACCCGAGACGGAACCCTGTCATGGAGGCGAAGAGAGTGCGACAGCGTGAGCACTTAGAGGAGGAACTGGACGCGTACGCCCACTGGTTCGTGGCGCCTGAGCCGTCATCCGGTGGGCACTTCTTGACACTGACGCTCTTCGCCGAGTTCCAGGACACGGCACGCGTCGCACGAGACATGACCGCCGAGTTCCTGCGGGGTGCTGGTGCAACCGAGGTGATCGACGATGCTCGGCTAGCCGTATCCGAGCTGGTGGGGAACGTGGTGAACCACGCGGTGCCGGATCGGGATCTGGCTCATCCGGGTGGCTGTCGGCGCATTGATGTGACCTTCAAGCTCTGGCCGAATTGGCTGTTTATCGGCGTCTCGGATGAGGACTCGACGCCTCCGGTGCTTCCGTTGGGCGACGCGTTCTCTCCGGGACTCATGGGTGAGCTGTCGGAAGCGGTCTTGCCCGACAGCGGCCGTGGGCTGCTGATCGTTCAGCGGCTGGCGGTGGCGGTCTGGTGGACGCCGGGAGACGGGGGCGGCAAGACGGTGTGGTGCCGCTTCGACCTCAACGGCGGAGATGGCGCCAGTCCAATCTAGTGATCTCCGGGCTGTCGCCTTCGTGTTGTCCCCTCGGGGCGGGCGGCAGCACGGGGCCGGGGGGTGTTTCCTCCGGCGATCGGGGCGTGGCTCCCAGACTGTCCGCCGGGCTCCCCACTCGGCCCTGGGGGCCACGCTTCACAACCTCATACCGAGACCGGACCACCCCCGCGCCTGGCAGCAACCGGGGTGGTCCGGGAGGGGACGCAGCGGTCCCCGGTGCCAGATGGTACCGGGGCCGTTGGGCTGCTTGTTTGCCCTGGGCCAAAGAGAGTTGATGATCCGTTACCTAGATCAGGGCAGAGGTGGGCAAGGTGTCTGGCTCGGGTGAGGGCTGGCTGAGTGATGGCCTCGATGGCGTGATGGGCGTCGACCACGGCTTGTGGGTGCCAGGGGTCGACTACGTGGTGGGCTGGCGGGAGGCTCGGGTGGTTGCCGACCGGTTGAACCGGGCGCTCCTCGGTGCGGGCTTCGAGCTGTCCATCGTGCGGGCGGTCGCCTCGACGGGCGAGGACGGGCGTGGAGTCGTGCGGTTGGTGGGTTGGCCGGAGGCGGTGGACCGGCTTGCCGGGCTCCTGGAGGGGCTCGACGGCGACGGCGGCGGTGCGGCATGAGGGGCGCTGTCACTGGTGAGCGCGGTACGTGGGCACGTCGCCGGCCGGAGAGACTTTGGGCAGTAGCTGCCATGGGGCGAGTGAACAGGGGGCCTTACGCTGGCCCGGCGAATCGGGCAGGTACTGGACCTGTCCGCGGTTGTGCCCGATGGGCCCCCTGTTCTTCGAGGCTCGCCCCATGGGAGCTGCCTAAAGTCTCGGAGGCCGGCGACCCCCAGCCACCCACGCCCCAGCCTGCGACGGCCGGTCGACGCCTCGACTTCTCCGGCTGGCTGCGGTGTGGGGCGTCCGGCGACCGGACGGGACCGGCGGCCACGCCGCACGCCCGGCCGGGGCGGCCGGGCGGCCCGGCGCGCCGCAGGCGCGCCCTTGAGGAAGTGAAGGCGGTTTCGACCGATGCCGGTTGCTCAGGCGCGGGCGCGTCGGGCGGGCTGTTTGTCGGCGGTGATCCGGTAGGCGAGTTCGGCGCGGTCCGCGCCGATGCGCAGCTCTTCGAGGATCAGGGGGCGGTCGTCGGTTCCGTGGGTGACGCGGGCCATGTGCAGGATCGGGGTCGCGTCGGGGAGCTGGAGCGTGGCGCGCTCGTCGGGCAGCGGCATGCGGGCGCGTACCGTCTCAGTCCACGACAGCTTGTGTCCGGCCTGGGTGAGTACCCAGTAGATCGCTGCCGGAGGCTTGCACGGCTCCTTGCCGAGCAACGGGACAGCCTCGGCGATCTCGAAGGGGATCAGGGTGCGATGCATGGCCCGCGTCCCGGTGCCGGGATCGGTGAGCAGCCGGTCGCAGCCGAACAGCGCTTCCTCCTCGCCGAATTGAAGCAGTCGGCCGGTGTCCTTGGCAGTGTGGGTGCGGTAGGTGCTCGGCTCCTCGGCCTCCTGCCATACGTCGCCGTTGGGCATGACGAACTTGCCCTCCGTGGTGCGGCTGATGCGCCGCTCCAGGGTGAGGGCCGGCTGTCCGTCGGAGCGTACGAAGCTGCCCTTGCCGTGCCGGACATCGATCAGCCCTTCCGCGCGCAGTGCGGCGATCGCGTTGCGGACCGTGGGGCGGGAGACGCCGTAGCGGGCCATGAGCTGAGCCTCGGACGGCAACAGGGAGTCGGGCGCGAACTCGCCGGACAGGATCGCTTCTCTGATCGCTGCGGCCACCTGCTGGTAGAGGGCTCCGGGGCGCTGGATCTCGGTCATCTCGGCTTCTCCGGGTCGTGGTCGTAGGCACGTCGCACGCGCGACATCACTCGTCAGCATAAGTAGTTGCACCCCCGCCGTACAGAGCTCCATAGTCGTAACTCGTAAGGACGAGTGACGTCAGTACATCACTGGCGTCCTGACTGGCCAGGGAGGCCAAAGAAATGCAGTCCATTCCCGTGGACACGACGCGGCTGGGCGTACTGCGGTGCGCCATCGCGCCCGAAGCGAAGATCAGCAACCTTGAGACACAGGAGGTGAAGAAGGACCGGGACGGCAACCCCGTCTACACCGTCGCGGTCACCGTGCGGCAGGACCGGCGGCGGATCTCCGTCATCGAGATCGCCGTGACCGGTGAGCCCAAGGGCATCGAGGAAGGACAGATCGTCAAGGTCACCGGGCTGACGGCGTTCGTCTGGTCGATGGGCGAGCGGCACGGCGTCAGCTTCCGCGCCGACGCCATCACGCCCGTGCCCGGCCCGGCGCACGCCAAGGGCGGTGGCGCCTGATGGGGCCGATAGCTCTCGCCCTCGCGCTGGCCGTGCTGGCCTGGGTGCTGGTCGTCGGTGACCTGGTGCGCCGGCACCGTCCGGCCTGGCATTGGTACCTCGTGGGCTACCCGGCCGCTGCGTGCCGGGTGGTGTTCACCTGGCGCAAGGTCGCCATACTCAACGACCTCGCCATCTCCCGCCGCCCGCCGCGCGGCCTGCTTGGGGACTTGGTGGTCAAGGGTGATCCGCTGCGGCCGGTAGCTCCGCGGGTCTCCTTCCCGCGCGCCACCCGCATGGGCCTGACCGTGATCGTGCGCCTGCACGCGGGCCAGACCCCGGCGACGTATCTGAAGGCGGCGGACGCGTTCGTGCACGCGTGGAAGGTGCACGCCGTGCGGGTCACCTCGCCGGAACGCGGGCTCGTCCTGCTGACGGCGACGGCCACGGATCCATTGGAGCGGCCTGGCTTAGCCACGGCTCCGGCCGAACTCCTCTGCGCGCTGATAGGCGTGCTGGAGTCCGGCGGGGCGTGGGTGATGAACCTGCGGCTCGTACCGCACTGGCTCATCGCCGGGGCAACCCGCTCGGGCAAGTCCACGCTGCTGGCCCGGCTGATCACCCAGCTCGCCGGGCAGCCGGTGGCCCTGGTCGGCATCGACTGCAAGGGCGGCATGGAACTGGGCCTGTTCGCTGGACGGCTTAGCGCGCTGGCGACCTGCCGCAGGGAAGCGGTCGTCGTGCTCTCCGCGCTCGTGGTCGACATGCAGGACCGGATGAGCGTCTGCCGGTCTGCCGGGGTCCGCTCGATCTGGGAGCTTCCGGAGAAGCTGAGGCCGGTGCCGGTCGTCGTCATCGTCGACGAGATCGCCGAACTGTACCTGTCGGACGGCACCCGCGAGAGCAAGGCGGAAGCGGACCAGTGTTCCACGCTGCTGCTGCGGCTAGCCCAGCTCGGGGCCGCGCTGGGGATGCACCTGGTTGTCGCCGGCCAACGCGTCGGCTCCGACCTTGGCCCCGGCGTCACCGCCCTGCGGGCGCAGCTCGGCGGCCGTATCTGCCACCGCGTCAACGACCCCGGCACCGCCGAGATGACCCTCGGCGACCTGAACAAGGACGCCGTGGCCGTCGCCCAGTCGATCACAGCGGAGGAACGCGGGGTGGCCGTGTGCACCGGGCCGGACGGCGGCTGGAGCCGCGCCCGCTCCCACCTCACTCCCACGCAAGAAGCCGTGGCGATCAGCAGGAAGTACGCGGCGACCACTCCCGAACTGCCAGGCCTGACACGCGCGCTTGAGGTGTTGGAGGGAGACGAGAAGTGATCGGCGAAGGTACGGCGTTCACGTTCGCGGTGATCTTCGGGATCATCACCGTCCTCCTCGTCCGCTCCCGCGACGTCCGCGCCTGGGAAGCGGTCTGCGTCGGCCTCTTCGGCCTCTACCTCGGCCAGACCCCCGTGGTCTTCACCGTCCACGGCCTCGTCACCTGGCTGATCAACGGCTTCTCTCACCCCTGAGCAGAAAGGACACAACCGCATGCCTATGCCCCGTGTGAGGTGCCCCCAGTGCAAGGGCGACGGAGCCCGCCGCACCTGGACCGGACGGCAGCGGCGCTGCCGCGTCTGCCGAGGCACCGGAACCATCCGCTGACCCACCCCCACCCGACCCGCAACGGAGGAGATCCCCATGAACCACAGCGCACCACCCACCACCCACCCGGCCGCTACGGCGGCCCACCCCGGAAGGTCACCACCATCACCCCGCAGAACACCCCTACTGACCGGCGCGCCGCCCTCGACCGCGCGGCGCGCCTACGTCAGCTCCCCGAAGCAGACCGCGACGCCATCCGGCTCGCCCAAGACCCCAAGTTCCCACGCTGGCTCGAGCAGATCACCGCCACCGGCGGCTGCGCTCATCCCGTCCATCTCTCCGGCTCAACCATGACCCTGGACGGTGCGACCGGCGAGGTCCTCCACCACTACGACACCCGCAACGAGCCCGGCGAACGCCTCCTCGTCCGCTGCCGCAACCGGCGCGCCACCGTCTGCCCGGCCTGCTCCCGCCTCCACGCCGGAGACACCTACCACCTCGTCCGCGCCGGCCTGCTGGGCGGCAAGAACGTCCCCGCCACCGTCCGCCACCGCCCCCGGCTCTTCGTCACCCTGACCGCTCCGTCCTTCGGTCCGGTCCACCGTGCTGGGGAACTCTGCCGCCCCCGTCGCGACGGCGGAACCTGCGAACATGGCCGTCCCCTCGGCTGCGGCACCGTCCACACCCCGGACGCGCCGGACGTCGGCCAACCCCTCTGCCTCGACTGCTACGACTACGCGGGCCACGTGCTGTGGCACGCACACGCCTCCAAGCTCTGGGACCGGTTCGTCATCGACGTCCGGCGACGCCTCGCCACCTCGGCCGGCTTCGTACAGTCTCACTTCGCCCAACACGCCCGGCTGTCCTTCGCCCGCGTCGCCGAGTATCAGAAGCGGGCGGCCGTTCACGTGCACGCCGTCGTCCGCCTCGATGGCCCGAACGGACCTGCCGACGAACCTCCGGCCTGGGGCACTTCAGGCCTGCTCATCGACGCTGTGCGCGCCTCCGCCCGGCGGGTCCTGGTCCGCACTCCCTACAGCCCGGCCGTGGGCGAGTTGGCCTTGCGCTGGGGCGCCCAGGTCGACGCCCGGCCATTACGCGCCGATGGCGACGGACCCGACGATGACGCGGTCGCCGCATACGTGGCCAAGTACGTCACCAAGGGTGCAAGTGAGACAGGTGCCGGCCTCGACCACGCGCTCTCGTCCTGGGGCGACATCGAGTCGGCACCTGTGAGCGGAAACGTCCGCTCCCTCATCCGTACCTGCTGGCGTCTCGGCGGCCTCCCCGAGTACGGGCCCCTCCGGCTCCGGGACTGGGCTCACACCCTCGGCTATCGGGGCCACATCCTGACGAAGTCCCGCGCCTACTCGACGACGTACGCCGCGCTCCGCGCCGAACGTGCAGACCACATGGGCCACGTCGAGGTGCCCGATGTGCTCACTGAGAGGCAATGGCGCTACGTCGGCTCCGGCCACACCCCCGGCGCTGCCCTCATAGCGACAGGAATTGCTGACGACCTTGCGGAGTCCCGGCGGCTTGGCCTGGAAGCTAGGCAAGCGGGGGAGTGGGGCCGATAACTGCTTCACCCGAACCTGAGCGTCAGCAGCCCGGATGCTCGTCACTGCCCCGGATGGTCAGCGACAGGATCACCAGCTTGATCGAGAGCGAGATAGTGATCATTGACGATGACGGTACGGAAGAGCCGTTCGATCCTGCGACGTGGTTCTCGTGAAGCGAGAAGCCGCCTCCCCGTGTCATCGGGAGGCGGCTACGCACGCACGCCGTGTGTGCTGCGTCAGAAGGCTTCCGCGAAGTCGTCTTCCTTGAGTATGAGGCGGTCCCGGACGTCCTTGGGGATCATGAGCTTCATGTGGATGTGCGGCGCCCGCACGCCCTTCACCCTGGTTCGCTTCACCACACACTTCACGCCTACCCGGAGTAGATCGGCGCCCATGGCTTCCATGCCACCCTCCTCCCAATGGGTGCGGAACGTTTTGCCGTTGTGCACGGCCACCCACCGGTCCTGGGTCGACTTGGGGTCGATGGCCTCCAACTGTTTGATGAGGTCGTCCAGTGACCTCTCAGCCTGCTCCTTGGTGAAGCGCGTCTTGGTGAAGCGGCCCCCAGGCTCAAGCCCGGTCATGTAGTAGCTGATCGACTGTTCAAGACGCTGCTGTTCCCTGCGGGCCTCGGCGCCCTGCCGGTACTCGCGTGTCATGACCGGCTCGTCTCCGAGAACCCTCAGAACGTCGTCGACGAGTTTGCTGTAGATCTCGTCGGGGTTCGGCGCGCCGTGGCCTCCTGCCTTGCACTTGCCGCACCGGAGGTACATGTAGAACCGGTCTTTGACGCGGTTCTTCTGCACTGTCATGTTCGAGCCGCAGTCATGGCAGATCAGGACGCCGAGGAACTTTGTCGCGCCATCGGGGCGTCGGGTGGGCTGCTTCTTCCCTCGTCGGTCCAAAGCCGCCTGAAGGCTCTGGAACTCATCCTCGGTGAAGATCGGGTCTGCCACGCGGATGGGCTTCGCGTCGTTGCCGAGGACGATCTTGGAGCGGCGCACACCGCCGTTCTTGTCCTCTTCTACTCGGTATCCCATGAGCGCCGGGTTCCTGAGGCGCCGGAGCAGCGTCGATGCTGTCAGGCCTGGTCCGCAGAGCCCGGCTCGTACGAGGACCTTGACCATGCGCCGGGCTGAAGCCGGCCTGTCCCTCATGGCGGCGCTGCGGCACCAGTGCAGCGCTCGGTAGGCGTTCTCATCGATGGCGAGTACGACCCTGCCGGCCTCGTCCTCCGCCGTCTCGTATCCAAACGCGGGCTTGCCCACCAGCCAGTCACTTTGCGTCTTCGTGTAGTCCCAGAGGCTTGTGACGCGGGTGCTCGTGTTGGCTGCTTCGATCTCGGCGATGCCGCCGATGATCGTGACCATGATCTTGCCGGCCGTGGTGGTCAGGTCGATGGAGTCGTTCTTGGAGACCAGGTTCTTTCCGTACTTCAGGCACCAGTCGATCATGGTGCTGAGGTCGGAGAGGCGGCGTACGAAGCGGTCCAGCTTCCAGAAGAGAAGTGCGTCGAACTCCGGAGCCCGGTTGTTGAGCCAGTCGCCAAGCTCCTTGCGCTTCCACGGCGGCACCTTCGTGGCCGATACGTTGAGGTCACTGGCGACGCCGACCACACGACAGCCGCGCTCCCTGGCGAGGATGCGTAGATCAAGTTCCTGGCGGACTGGAGAGGTCGTGTCATCGGTGAGGACGGACAGGCGCACGGACAGGAGGGCGCGTGGAGCGTCGTCGGGTAAGAGAGCCTCCGCCTTCTTCAACTCCTCCAACAGGGCTAAGTCGGCCTTGGTCCACTCGCTCTCAACGTCGTACGCCCCACGGTCAGTTGTCGTGCGCGTCCTGCTTCGCTTGGCCATGGCCAGCACGGTAGCGGTTTTGGGCCCGTTGGTGAATGGCCGCAAATGGACACCCACATTCAAATCGGCCCGACCGGCAAGAAGTTGCTGCCTCTGACGGTCAAGAACGCGGCCCCGGCACCTGCGTCGGGCGGTCACGCGCACTGAGTTGCGCGAGGCACTCGTGTCCGGCCGCGTAGCCGGTTGAGCCCCTTCCCTGTCGGGAGGGGGCTCGTCGGCATCCGGGCGACGCGAGTAGGCCGGTCAGGAGCTGAGGACGGAGATGCCGTCTCCGAGCAGTTTCAGCCCGAGGACGAAGAACAGGACCGCCATCACGGCGACATTGTGCTGAGCTGCCCAGTTCTTCCAGCTGCCGAGCGTGGTCTTGGCTCGCTCTCCCCCGAGCAGGAAGACTCCCAGTGGGGCCAGCAGGCCGAGGGTGGCGATCAGGACGAAGATCGCCAGAGATGCGATCTGCTGCCCTACCGGCAGGCCGGCTGAGCCGATCGCGGCCCCCGCGGCGATGGTCAGCGGGGCGTTCTTGGCGTTGAGCGCGGCCAGGGCCAGCCCGAGTGCGAAGACCTTGACCGGCGTGAGGCGGTCGATCGCGCTCATCCACTTCGGCAGCTGGGCTTGCGAGGCATCCCTTGGGCGCCGGTGCCATTGCCGGGCGCCGAAGAGGACGAGGCACAGGCCCAGGGCGAGCTTGAGGGCTCCCACCCAGGTGGCCGGGTGGTTGCGGGCGGAGGCACCCGCCGGGGAAGCGATCGCCAGCATCACCGCGCCCAGTGCCGCGAGTCCCAGGATCCAGCCGACGGTGAAGAGGACGCCGTTGAGACGTCCTCGGGGCGTGGCGAGTATGAGGATGACGGCGATGATCGGGAGGGGACTGACCGCGACGGCCGCAGCGAAACCCAGCACGTCACCAAGAACTGCGCCCATGGTTGCCTCCGCGTGAGGTCGGGGTGGCGATCCAGTTGAGTAGGGCTTGGCGCGTGAGCAGGGCTTGGCGCGCGAGGGTGCCCCGAGCGCCTCGGCGGCGCAACGGGTCGGTGTGCGATCGAGTCGCGCCACTGTCTCCACGGCCGTGCGCGAGCGGCTGCCCGGGAATGGTGACGACGACGTGCTCGGCACGTCCGGCCCATTCCATCTTCCTGCGCCTGGCCGGATCTGTCCTCGGGTGCTTTTCGGGGCGGGAGGGGTCAGGCTGGACCCCGCAATGCCGGGACTTCGCCGGGATGCGAGGTAGTGCATCCGCGGTGAGGATTGGCACGTGAGGGCGATGGCGCCTCATGTCCGAGCGCTTGGCGACTCTCGCACCGATCCGCGGCAGGAGAGCTTCGCGATGACTGCGACAGGTGCAACCCCGCCAGCTCACCCTGAGCACCCGGGCAGGACGGATGGGGTCTCTAACGAGTTCACCGTCTTCACCAAGATCAAGCCGGGCGAGGCCGATGCATTGCGCGAGGATCTCACCTGGCTCGGCGACGCGGCGAATGACGAGAATGTCCATGCGGCGCTGCGCCAGATCGGCACGCTGCATGACGCACGGCACGTCATTTTCGACAACGACACCAGGTTCATGTTCGCCAGCGTCTTCGACGGCTCCTGGGACACCTACATCGACGACTTCGCCAAGACGGTGGTCGGGGAACGCTTCGACAAGGTCTTCTCGCACAGCGAAGGGTTCCCCGGCATCAAAGATCCAGGAGTCAAGGACTGGTTCCTCGCCCATCAGGAGCCCGCGGGGGTCTTCGTCAGCGCCTATCCCGATCTGACCGTTCAGCAGATCTTCAAGGACCACCGCGTGGACGACGCGTTCCAGGAGGTGCTGGACACCCCCGAGTTCCGGTCGGCCCTGGAGAACCCCGCCAACGCGGAGTTGGTGGCCACGCCCGCCTTCCAGAAGCTGTTGGAGGAAGCCTCGGCCTAGAGACCGGTGTGGAGGGCACAAGCGATCATGAACGCAGCGGACAGCGGCAGCGCGGCCGGCGTGAGCATCGAGATCGACGACGTCCAGAGCGGGGCGCTGCGTCCGAGGCCCGTGCCGTACGAGGGAAAGTTCGTCTTCCTGCGTGTCGATGACCGTCATGCCGGGCGCGCCCTGCTGCGGCGGCTGCTCCCGGTGACCTCGGGTGGTCTGCCCGGCCCGGACCGGAGCCAGGATGCCTGGGTCGCCGTGGCGTTCACCTACGAGGGGCTGAGGGCCCTGGGGGTGCCCCAGGAGTCGCTGGACAGCTTTCCGCGGGCGTTTCGTGAGGGCATGGCCGCTCGGGCGGAGCTGATCGGCGACGTGGGCGAGAGTGCACCGGCCCACTGGGAGGCACCGTTCGGAACGGGCGACGTCCACATCGCGTTGAGTGCCCTCTCCTCCGATACGGCACAGCTGGACAAGGAGCTGGAGCGGGCCCGTGTCGCCTACGAGGAGACACCCGGTGTCCAGGTGATCTGGCAGCAGGACGTCCACCAGCTCCCGACCGGGCGCACCACCTTCGGCTTCCGTGACGGCATCAGCCATCCGAACATCGAGGGCGTCGGACTGCCCGGCTCCAGCCCGCGGGAAGCCCCTATCAAGGCGGGCGAGTTCATCCTCGGCTACCCCGACGAAACCGGCAGTCTGCCGCCCATGCCCAGCCCCGATGTGCTGGGGCGCAACGGGACCTACGCGGCCGTCCGCAAGATCCACACCAACGTGGCGGCCTGGCGCCGGTACCTGCGCGCGAACAGCTCCAGCGCCGAGGAGGAGGCACTCCTGGCGGCCAAGATGGTCGGGCGCTGGCCGAGCGGAGCGCCGCTGACGCTGACGCCGGAGCACGATGATCCGGAACTGGCGGCCGATGCGCACCGCGTCAACGACTTCCTGTACCGGGAGAACGACGACCGGGGGTACCGGTGCCCCGCCGGTGCGCACATCCGGCGCACCAACCCCCGTGATTCCACCATCATCGGCGATGCGCGGATGCACCGCCTCATCCGCCGTGGCACCACCTACGGCCCGCCGCTGCCGGAGGGCGTGCTTGAGGACGACGGCGCCGACCGGGGTCTGGTCGGAGTCTTCCTCGGGGCCCATCTGGAGCGGCAGTTCGAGTTCATCAAGGCCGAATGGGTCAACGACGGCAATTTCATCGGCTACCCCGGCGAGAAGGACCCGGTGGCCGGGCATCACGGCGGAACCGGCAGCGTCACCATCCCGGAGAAGCCGGTCCGGCGCCGTCTGCGGAACCTGCCCAGCTTCGTGGTCACCCGGGGTGGCGAGTACTGCTTTGTGCCGGGGCTGCGCGCATTGCGCTGGCTCGCCGAACTGGAGGGCTGAGGGCTATTCCGAGCCCCTGAGGTGCGAGCACGGTCTCCGAGAGGAGAGGTCGAGGTCATGGCCGCACAGTTCGTCCGCTACACGCCTGACGTCGAAGACGACGACCCGGACTTCGACCGCAACGTGCAGACGGTGATCGAGAAGACCGAGAGCTACATCGCCGAGTCGGTCGAGGCCGGCGGCACCGGACGGGCCCTTCGCGACGCCCATGCCAAGGGCTACGGGCTGGTCCGGGGGGAAGTGGAGATCCTGGACGGGCTGCCCCCCGAGTACGCCCAAGGAATCTACGCGACTCCGGGAACCCACGATGCGCTCATCCGCTTCTCCAACGGCTCGCCTCACGCCGGAGCCGACGCGCGGCTGGGAGCCGCCACCGGACTGGCACTGAAGATGTTCGACATCCCGGGCCCGACCCTGCTGGAGGACGAACCGGACACGGGCACATTCGACTACGCCAACATCAACGGACCGATCTTCTTCTGCAACACAGTCGAGCACTACCTGTTCATCCAGGAACTGTTCCTGACCGCGCCGGCCTACTTCTCCCAGGGCCGTCCCGGAGCACACCGCTTCTTCACCGAGTTCGTGACCGGGAAGGGGACACTGGACCAGGACAACTGGGCATGGGACGAGTTCCTGGCCTTCCTGCGTCTGTCCAAGACCCCTCCGGCGAACCTGCTGCTTTCGAGCTACTGGACGATGGGCGCGGTCCGGCACGGGGACTACATCGCCAAGGTGCGCATCACCCCCGACCCGTCCTCCGCTGCCGCGGTGGTCCGGCGCACCATCGACCCGACCTCGGGGGTGGAGGTCTTCCGGCCGGCCCTGCAGGCCGAGCTGCAGGAGCGGCCCTACGCCTTCGACATCCAGGTCCAGCTCTGCACCGACCTGGAGCGCATGCCGGTGGAGGACACCACCGTGGAGTGGCCCGAGCAGCTCTCGCCGTCCGTCACCGTGGCCGAGCTGCGGCTGCCGCAGCAGGACATCTCCGAGCCGGGGAATCTGGAGAAGATGGACGCACTGTCCTTCACGCCCTGGCGGGTCACCGCCGAGCACGCGCCCCTGGGCAACATCATGCGGGCCCGCAAGGAGGTCTACCGGCGATCCTCCATCGCGCGCCACAAGCTCAACCGACAGCCGCGCACAGAGCCCCGAAGCGCCGACGAAGTGCTTGGCCCGGCTCGATGAGGCCGACTGATGCAACGCCAAGCGCCCCCGGGCACCATCAAGTTGCTGCCTCTGACGGTCAAGAACGCGGCCCCGGCACCTGCGTCGAGCGGTCACGCGCACTGAGTTGCGCGAGGCACTCGTGTCCGGCCGCGTAGCCGGTTGAAGCCCCTTCCCTGTCGGGAGGGGGCTTCAACGTGTTTGAGAAGCGGGGAACCAGTCAGATCAAGGCCGGAAATGAGTGGCTGCGGTGTGTGGCGGATTGTTTATATGACCTGTCACTTGCCGATCAATCGCTTGAGGTGTGAAGCCACTTGAAGAAGGTTCTGACCGCAATCGCCGCCGCTGTCATGGGTGTCACGATGTTCGGCGGAAATGCCCAGGCGGTGGATGTCACTCCGTTCAGCGCCACGAACTGCACCGGAAACGCGGGATCCACGGACGGGTCCGGGTCGGTTTGCATCACGGTGAACGGGACCGGGCTCAAGGTGGACAGCTTCTACCTGTCCAAGCAGTCGAACAACCGGGCCTGGACCGATTACGCGCACATCGACTTCACGGACGGTTCGGGCGGTTTCATGAGCCAAACCGTCACCGCCGCGCGGGTCGAGAAGAAGACGGTCGGAACCACCTGGGGGCTTTCGGCGGCGGACGGCAGCAAGATCTGCGGGTATTGGCACAATTACCCGGGGACCAAGGCCTGCGCGACGATTCACAAGTAAGGCGATTCACGAGTAATCCGAGGCGCAGCGCGGGCGGAGCGGGCCGGTTCGGTCCGCTCCGTTGCCGTGTGCGGCCAGGTTCTCGTGTGCGGCCGGAGGGGGATCGGGGTCCGGCCTCTGCGGATTCCCGCCGAGTGCCGCGTGGGCCTCGTGGATCCGTCGGGGGCGCCGCCGCGTCCTCTCCGGTATGGAACTGGAGAAGCGGGGGGCCGGGGAACGGCCGCCCGAGGGGTGCCTCGTGGTGGCGATCCGGATGCCCGTACGGATCGTGGTGCTGGTGCTGGTCGTGCCGGTGCGCATGGCGTGGGACGCGCTCGTCGTCGGCGGGCGGTTGCTGCGCGACACCGTGCTGCGGCCGCTCGGCCGGGCGCTCGCTCGGCTCGGGCGCGTAGTGGTCGTCGTACCGCTCGTAGGGGCGTACCGGTGGGTGCTGACGCCGATCGGGCACGCGCTCGTGTGGCTCGCGCGGAGAGCCGGGGACGTGCTGGCGTGGGTGTACGCGCGCGTGCTCGCGCCGATCGGGCGTGCGGCCGAGTGGGTGCTGCGGAGGCTCGGGCTCGTGCTCGCCGCCGTGGGAGCAGCGGTGTTCGCTGGCGCTGCCCGGCTCGTCCAGTGGCTCCTCGTGGTCCCCGGCAGGTGGTGCTGGACGTGGATCCTCACGCCGGCCGGCCGTGCGCTCGCCCGGTGTGCGAGGGGACTGTGGTGGCTCCTCGCGACGGTGGCCGCGGGGGTCGGTGCGGTTCTGTACTGGACCTGCCGTGTCCTGCTCGTCCTGCCCGCGCTCGCGCTGTGGCGGTGGGTCCTCACGCCCGCCGGCCGCGGACTCGCCTGGTGCGCGAGGGGACTGTGGCGGTGGGTGCTCGTCCCCGCCGGTCGCGCCCTGGCCGTCGTCGGGCGGGAGGTGGCGGACGCCCTCGGGCACGCCTGGCGGGTGGCCGGGCGGATCTCCCTCGCCGTAGGGCGGTTCCTGGGGGCCGTCCTGCGCCGGCTCGTCGTGGAACCGGTGCGCTGGGCGTACCGTCGGGTGCTCACGCCGGTCGGGCACGCCGTCCGGGACGCCGTCCTGCGCCCCGCGGCGCGGATCGCGCGCCAGGTGGGCCATGCCACCCGGCAGGCTTTCGCCGCGGCGCGCGACATCGCCCGGCAGACCCGGGCAGACCTGCGCCGGGCGCTCCTCGGGGAACCCCGGCCGGTGGCCCGTCGGGAACCCGCGGTGGCCGAGGCGCGTACTCTAGAGACAAGGACCGGGCGCGAAGTCTCCCCGCCGACGCGGGGGTGATCCGGACGGGACGGCACCGGAAAGGTGCCGGACCGGACGCTCCCCGCCGTTGCGGGGTGGCGCCACGGACCGTCCGCCGTACACGAGGAGAAGTTCCACTGGGCAAGCGACAGCCCGAAGGCCCACCGCCCGCACCCGCGGTGCAGCGCATCCGACTGCGCTACACCAAGCGTGGCCGCCTCCGGTTCACCAGCCATCGTGACTTCCAGCGCGCCTTCGAGCGCGCGCTGCGCCGTGCCGAGGTGCCGATGGCGTACTCGGCGGGGTTCACGCCGCACCCGAAGGTGTCCTACGCCAATGCCGCACCCACCGGCACGGGCAGTGAGGCGGAGTACCTGGAGATCGCGCTCACCGCGTCCCGCGACCCGGAGCGTCTGCGTGAGCTTCTCGACGAGTCGTTGCCCGCCGGGCTGGACATCGTCGAGGCGGTCGAGGCCCGTACGTCGGGGCTCGCCGACCGGCTGACCGCTTCCGTGTGGGAGCTGCGGCTGGACGGTGTGGACCCGGCCGAGGCCGAACGTGCGGTCGCGGCCTTCAACGGGGCCGAGACCGTGGAAGTGCAGCGCCTGACCAAGAACGGCATGCGCACCTTCGACGCCCGGTCCGCGGTGGTGGACCTGGAGAGTGCGGAAACGCACGGTTCGGCGGCTGATGGGCCGAGCGACCAGCCTTGTGCGATACTGCGGCTGGTTGTTCGGCACGTGACGCCTGCCGTACGACCCGACGACGTCCTGTCCGGTCTCCGCGCCGTGGCCGACCTGGCGCCGCCGGTCCCCGCAGCGGTGACCAGGCTGGCGCAGGGGCTGCTCGATGAAGAGACCGGTACGGTGACCGACCCGCTCGCGCCCGACCGCGAGGCAGACCTGGCCGCCCCGGCCGATTCAGTGGGGGCCGCCGTTCCTGCCGCCGCGAAGGCGCCTGCGTAGGGACGGTTCCGCACCGGGACGGACGTCGAAGCGCCGCCCTCGTACTCGGGAGCCACCTGGGTCGGGCAGCGCACCGACCAGAAGACTTTCGCCAGGCCGTACACGACAAGGGGTGCGGAACCGGCGAGACAGGACACAGAGAGCTCCCGTGCGGCGCCCGCGCCCCGGACGGCGGCCGGCGCCCATGGCACGGCCGCGGACGTCAACGGTGTCGATCGATGATCGGCGCCGGACCAGGCGCGGCGCCCGGGAGCCTGACGGGAGATACGCCCGCATGCTCGAACCGACCGAACCCATCGAGGGTTCCGAAGAACTGAACACTCCCAGCGACACCCTGCCGCCGCGTCGTCGGCGCCGTGCCGCTTCTCGCCCGGCGGGTCCGCCCGCCGCCGCGTCCTCCGAGGCCGCGGCCGAGATCACCGCTCCGGCCGTACCGGCCGCCGCCTCCGCGGAACTCGCGGAGCAGGTGGAGGAGCAGGAGACCCTCGGGGCCGAGGCGGTCACCGGCGAGGAGACGGAGGAGGCGGCCGAGGCCGCCGCCCTCGTGGAAGCCGCCGCGCAGGCCGCACCCGCGCGCCGTACGCGCCGCCGTGTCTCCGTGCCCGCCGGGACCCCCACGACCGCCCAGGGCGAGGCTGCCGCCGAGACCGTCGTGCCGGCGGCGGCCGTCGCCGAGACGCCGGCCACCGGGTCCGGTGCCGTCGAGACGTCCGCCGGGTCCGTGGAGGTCGGCGAGGCCGCCGCTCCGCGGCGTGCCCGCCGGCGTGCCACCCGCAGCGTGTCCGCGCCCCCCGCGTCCGCGGAGTCGGTCGTCCCCGCCGCGCCCGCGGAGAGCGTGGAGCGGCAGGAGAGTGCCGAGGCTGTCGCCGAGCCGGCGGTGGAGGCGCCCGCGCCCGCCGCTCGTACGCGGCGCCGCGCGACCCGGCGTGTGTCCACGCCCGCCGGTGCCCCCGCGCCGGCCGAGGCCCCCGCGGTGAACGCCGCTCCCGAGGCCACGGCCCCCGAGCCGGCCGCCGAGGCCGCGACCGCCGAGCCTGAGCCCGCTGCCCAGGCCGTGGAGGACGCTGCTCCGCGGCGTGCCCGCCGGCGTGCCACGCGCCGTGTGTCCGAGCCCGCCGCCTCGCCCGAGGGCGCGGCGGAGTCCGTGAGCGAGGCCCCCGCAGCCGAGGAGGCCACGGCCCCCGAGCCCGCCGCCGAGGTCGTGGAGGACGCTGCTCCGCGGCGTGCCCGCCGGCGTGCCACGCGCCGTGTGTCCGAGCCCGCCGCCCAGACCACGGGCGTCACCGGGACCCCCGGCGAGGACCAGGCCCCCGCCGTCGTCGCCCCCGCCACCCCTGCCGCCGACGAGTCGCAGGCGCCCAAGGCGCCCGCTGCCGAGGCCGGGGCCGAGGAGACCGGGACGAGGCGCAGCCGGCGTCGGGTCGTGCGGCGTGCCGCGACCGGGTTCTCCGAGCCCGCCGCCGAGTCCGCCGTCGGCGACGGCGAGTCGTCGCGCCGGCCCGCGCGCCCCGCTGTCGCCGTGTTCCAGGCGCCCGTCTTCACCGAGCCGATGTTCCAGACCCCGGAGCGGGCCGCCGCCGCGGCGGCCGCCGAGGCCGCGGAGGTCGAGGAGCTTCCGGAGGAGCAGGCCGAGCAGCCCGAGCAGGCTGAACAGGCTGAGCAGGGCGGCTCGCGCCGTCGCCGTCGCCGCCGGGGTTCCGGTGACGAGGAGCCCGAGACCCGGGCGGCCGGGACCGCCGACGAGTCCGCCGAGGACGAGACGGAGGAGGAGTCCGCCGAGTCGGCCGAGGAAGCCGCCGAGGGCGAGGACGGCGAGGAGTCCGGTTCGCGCCGTCGCCGCCGTCGCGGTGGCCGCCGCCGTCGCCGGGGCGAGTCCGCCGAGGCCGGCGGGGACGAGTACGCGGAGGAGAGCGACGAGCTCGCCGCCGAGCAGGCCGCGCAGGACGCCGAGGACACCGCCGAGCAGCTCGACGAGGACGAGGAGGACGAGGCCGGGTCCGCGGAGTCGGCCGAGGAGGACGAGGGCCGGCAGGGCGGTGGCTCCAGCAGCAGCCGCCGTCGCCGTCGGCGTCGTCGCCGGGCCGGTGACAGCGGCACGGACAACGAGCCGTCCGCCGACGACCCCGAGCGCACCGTCGTCAAGGTGCGCGAGCCCCGCAAGGCCGCCGAGCCGTCCGACGAGGTGCAGTCCATCAAGGGCTCGACCCGCCTGGAGGCCAAGAAGCAGCGCCGCCGCGAGGGCCGCGAGCAGGGCCGCCGCCGGGTGCCGATCATCACCGAGGCCGAGTTCCTGGCCCGCCGTGAGGCCGTCGAGCGCGTGATGGCGGTCCGCCAGCACGGCGACCGTACGCAGATCGGCGTCCTGGAGGACGGCGTGCTCGTCGAGCACTACGTCAACAAGGAGCAGTCGACCTCGTACGTCGGCAACGTCTACCTCGGCAAGGTGCAGAACGTCCTGCCCTCGATGGAGGCCGCCTTCATCGACATCGGCAAGGGCCGCAACGCCGTGCTGTACGCCGGTGAGGTCAACTTCGAGGCGCTCGGCATGGCCAACGGCCCCCGGCGCATCGAGTCCGCCCTCAAGTCCGGCCAGTCCGTCCTCGTCCAGGTCACCAAGGACCCCATCGGACACAAGGGCGCCCGTCTGACCAGCCAGGTCTCCCTCCCGGGCCGCTACCTCGTGTACGTCCCCGAGGGCTCGATGACCGGCATCAGCCGCAAGCTGCCCGACACCGAGCGGGCCCGGCTGAAGACCATCCTCAAGAAGATCGTCCCCGAGGACGCGGGGGTCATCGTGCGCACCGCCGCCGAGGGTGCGAGCGAGGACGAGCTGCGCAGGGACGTCGAGCGGCTCCAGGCGCAGTGGGAGGACATCCAGAAGAAGGCCAAGAACGGCGGCGGTTCGAGCGCACCGTCGCTGCTGTACGGCGAGCCGGACATGACCGTCCGGGTCGTGCGCGACATCTTCAACGAGGACTTCTCCAAGGTCATCGTCAGCGGTGACGAGGCGTGGCAGACGATCCACGGGTACGTCTCGCACGTCGCCCCGGACCTCGCGCCGCGTCTGCAGCGCTGGACCAGCGAGGTCGACGTCTTCGCCACGTACCGGATCGACGAGCAGCTCGCCAAGGCGCTGGACCGCAAGGTCTGGCTGCCCAGCGGTGGTTCGCTGGTGATCGACCGGACCGAGGCGATGGTCGTCATCGACGTCAACACCGGCAAGTTCACCGGCCAGGGCGGCAACCTGGAGGAGACGGTCACCAGGAACAACCTGGAGGCGGCCGAGGAGATCGTGCGTCAGCTGCGGCTGCGCGACCTCGGCGGCATCATCGTGATCGACTTCATCGACATGGTCCTGGAGTCCAACCGCGACCTGGTGCTGCGCCGTCTGCTGGAGTGCCTGGGCCGCGACCGGACGAAGCACCAGGTGGCCGAGGTGACCTCGCTGGGCCTGGTGCAGATGACCCGCAAGCGGGTGGGCCAGGGTCTGCTGGAGTCCTTCTCCGAGACCTGCGTGCACTGCAACGGCCGCGGTGTCATCGTCCACCTGGAGCAGGCGAGCGCCGCCGGTGGCGGCGGGAGCAAGCGCCGCAAGCGCGCCCGTGCCGGTGCCGAGCAGCCGCACGAGCACGAGGCCGTGGCCGCCGAGGTGGTCTCCCCGACCGCCGAGGAGGAGGCGGAGACCGAGACGGAGGCCGCCGAGCCCATCGCGCTGCCCGCGCTGGAGATGGCCCCGGACGAGGAGCTGTACAGCAGCGTCGCCGAGGCGGAGGCCGCGGCGAGCCGTGGCCGTACGCGGCGCCGCGCGAGCCGGCGGGCGTCCGCGCCCGCGGGCGCGCCGAAGGCCCACGCCGACGGTGGCACCCCGGCTCCCACGGCCCAGGACGTCACGGCGGCCGCCGAGGCCGCGCGCCCGGTGCGCCCGGAGCCGGCGGAACAGGCTCAGGCCGAGCCCGTGGCCGTCGAGGACCCGGCAGTTCCGGCGCCCGCGGCCGAGGCCCCGGTCGAGGAGGCCGCCCCCAAGGGCCGTACGCGTCGTCGCGCGACCCGCAAGGTGTCGGCGCCGGCCGGTTCCCCGGCGGGTGCCGAGGAGACCGTGGTGACGGTGTCCGAGGCCGCGCCGACGGCCGCCGAGCCGCAGGACGTCGCGGTCGAAGCGGCTGCGGTTCCGGCTGAACAGCCGGAGGCCCCCGCCGAGTCCGCCGCCCCGGCCCGTCCGCGCCGCCGCGCCGTGCGCAAGGCCACCGCGCCGACCGCGTCCGAGGACACGGCCGTCCTGGTCGTCCCGTCGGCCCCGGCGGAGGAGGCCGAACCGGCCGCCGCCGCGGAGGAGCCCGCCGAGGAGACCGCCTCGGAGGCGACTCCGGCGAAGAAGGCGGCGGCCCGCAAGACGGCCAAGAAGGCGACGGCGAAGAAGGCCGCCACCAAGAAGACCGCGGTCAAGAAGACGGCCGTGAAGAAGGCCACGGCCAAGAAGGCGGCGAAGACGACGACCGCCAAGAAGACCGCGGCCAAGAAGACGACGGCCAAGAAGGCGACGGCCAAGAAGACCGCGGCGGCGGCCCAGCAGGCGCCGTCCTCGGTCGGCTCGTCGGTGGAGGAGTGACGAGGGCTTAGCCCCGGCCGTGTGCCCCGGCCCGGACACCCCTGCGGTGTGCCGGGCCGGGGCACACGGCTGTTTCCGGCCCGCCGAGGTTCCGGTGCCGCGCGGCCGCCCGCCCGGCTTGTCCGCCGGTTCGTCTGCCTCGCTTGCCCGCCCGCCTGCCGCCCGGCTCGTCCGCCGGTTCGTCTGCCTCGCTTGCCCGCCCGCCTGCCGCCCGGCTCGTCCGCCGGTACGTCCGACTGGCTCGCCCGCCGCCCGCCGTCTGCCGTCTGCCGTCTGCCGTCTGCCGTCTGCCGTCTGCCGTCTGCCGTCCGCCGTCCGCCGTCCGCCGTCCGCCGTCCGCCGTCCGTCCGGACCCCCTTCGAACGCCGGAGGTTACGGAGAGATGGAGGACAAGGGAACACACGTGCACCTTTGATAGCCTGAACGGCGGTATCGGCCGCTGCCGAGACGTACACCCAGGCGCTTGCCGAGAACCACAGCCGACGAGCACGCCGGACATCTCGCTCGCGGCCGGCTCCCCCCAAGAGCACGCCGCCGGCGGAGGATTCGGCGGAGACCTGTACGCCGTCCCGTAGCACCGGTAATCCACGGGAAGCGGACGAACGTGCCACGGCGGCCACCTCCCGGCTCAGGTATGTCGTGCGGCGACAAGGCCGTTGAAGAGGAGGACGCCGATGGCGGACGCCCTGGAGTCCATCCCGGCTGCTCGGCCGGTGATCGGCGATGAGGAGATCGAGGCCGCGGTGCGCGTGCTGCGCAGCGGCAGGGTCGTGCAGGGGCCCGAAGTGGCCGCCTTCGAGTCGGAGTTCTCCGAGTTGGTCGACGGGCGCCACTGCGTCGCCGTCAACTCCGGGACCTCCGCGCTCCATCTGACCCTGATGGCCCTCGGTATCGGCCCGGGCGACGAGGTGATCGTGCCCTCGTTCTCCTTCGCCGCTTCCGCCAACGCCGTCCGCCTGGTCGGCGCCGACGTCGTCTTCGCCGACATCGAACCCGGCAGCTTCTGCCTCGATCCCGACGCGGTCGAGGCGGCCGTCACCCCGCGCACCGCCGCCGTCATGCCGGTCCACCTGTACGGGCACCCGGCGGCCATGGACCGGCTGCTGCCGATCGCCGAGAAGCACGGCCTCGCCGTCGTCGAGGACGCCTGTCAGGCCCACGCGGCGCAGCTCAACGGCACCCCGGTCGGCGCGTTCGGCACCGCCGGAACGTTCAGCTTCTACCCGACGAAGAACATGCACGCCCTGGAGGGCGGCATGATCACCACCGCCGACCCCCAGGTGGCGCGCACCCTCAGGCTGCTGCGCAACCAGGGCATGGAGCAGCGCTACGCCAACGAGATCGTCGGCGCCAACATGCGGATGACGGACGTCGCCGCGGCCATCGGGCGGGTGCAGCTCGGACGGCTCGCCGAGTGGACGGACCGCCGCCGCGCCAACGCCGCCCACCTCGACGAGCACATCACCGCGCTGGTGACGCCGCCGGTCGCCGAGGGCGCGCGGCACGTCTACCACCAGTACACCGTGCGGGTGCCCGAGGGCATGGACCGGGACGCGGTGCAGGAGCGGCTCACGGCCGCCGGAGTGGGCAACGCCGTCTACTACCCGACCCCCATCCACCGGCTCACGCCGTACCGGGAGCCGGACCGCAAGGCCGGCCGGACCTGGGACCTGCCGCAGACCGACCGGGCCGCCGCCCAGGTCGTGTCGCTGCCGGTCCACCCGTCGCTGACCGACGCCGACCTCGTGCGCATCGCCGACGCCGTGAACACCCTGGGAGACACACTGTGAGCGAGGCGAAGCTGCGGGCCGGTCTCGTCGGCCTGGGGTCCATGGGCCGCCACCACTGCCGGATCCTGTCCGAACTCGACGGTGTGGAACTGGTCGCCGTAGTCGACCCGATGGGCGACAAGTTCGGCGTCTCGCGGGGCGTGCCGGTCCTGGAGTCCGTCGAGCAGCTCGTCGCGCTGGGCGTCGACTACACCGTGGTGGCCTGCCCGACCGCGCTCCACGAGGAGATCGGCCTGCAGCTCGCCGAGGCCGGGGTGCACGCGCTGGTCGAGAAGCCGGTGGCCGACACCGTCGAGGGCGCTCGGCGGCTGGTCGAGGCCTTCGAGGCCCGCGGCCTGGTGGCCGGCGTCGGCCACATCGAGCGCTACAACCCGGCGCTGCAGAGCCTGCGGGCCCGCCTGGAGGCGGGTGAGCTGGGCGAGGTCTTCCAGGTCGTGACCCGCCGGCAGGGGCCGTTCCCGCACCGCATAGCCGACGTGGGCGTGGTCAAGGACCTGGCGACCCACGACATCGACCTGACCGCCTGGGTCACCGGCAAGCCCTACGTGTCGGTCTCCGCGCACACCGTCTCCAAGAGCGGCCGCCCGCACGAGGACATGGTCGCCGCCGTCGGGCAGCTGGTCGACGGCACCATGGTCAGCCACCTCGTCAACTGGCTGAGCCCGCTCAAGGAACGGTTCACCTCGGTCACCGGCGAGCGCGGCTGCTTCATCGCCGACACCCTCACCGCGGACCTGACCTTCCACTCCAACGCGGCCGTCGCGACCGAGTGGGAGGCCCTGCAGGCGTTCCGCGGCGTTGCCGAGGGCGACATGATCCGCTACGCGATCCCCAAGCGGGAGCCGCTCCTCGTCGAGCACGAGTTCTTCCGGGACGCCGTGCTCGGCCGCTCGCACGAGATCTCGACGCTCCGCCAGGGCCTGCGGACGGTCGAGGTGGCCGCCGCGGTGCTCGAATCCGCCGCCACCGGCGACACCGTGCGGCTGGACACGGCCGACGACGCCGTGCCGTCCGGGGCCTGAGGCCCGGCCCATCGCTTCCTGCCGGGTCCCGTGTCCCGGTCCCGCAGACCGCCCCGAGAAAGAGGCACCCCGTCCATGAACATCTGCGTAGTCGCCCTCGGGAAGATCGGCCTGCCGCTCGCCGTGCAGTTCGCCTCCAAGGGCCACCGGGTGATCGGCGCCGACGTCAACGAGAAGGTCGTCGACCTGGTCAACGCCGGTACCGAGCCCTTCCCCGGCGAGCACGACCTCGACGTCCGGCTCAAGCGTGCCGTCGATGACGGGCTGCTGTCCGCCACCACCGACACCGCCGACGCGGTGGCCCGGTCCGAGGCCGTCGTCGTTGTCGTGCCGCTGTTCGTGGACGCCGAGGGCGTGCCGGACTTCGGCTGGATGGACGCGGCGACCAAGGCCATCGCACAGGGGCTGAAGCCGGGCACCCTGGTGTCGTACGAGACCACGCTCCCCGTCGGCACGACCCGCGACCGCTGGGCGCCGATGCTCGCCGAGGGCTCGGGGCTGACCGCGGGCGAGGACTTCCACCTGGTGTTCTCCCCGGAACGGGTCCTCACCGGCCGGGTCTTCGCCGACCTGCGGCGCTACCCGAAGCTGGTCGGCGGCATCGACGAGGCGTCGACCCGGCGCGGCGTGGACTTCTACCAGCAGGTCCTCGACTTCGACGAGCGCGACGACCTGCCGCGGCCCAACGGCGTGTGGGACCTGGGCACTTCGGAGGCGTCCGAGATGGCCAAGCTCGCCGAGACCACCTACCGGGACGTCAACATCGGCCTGGCCAACCAGTTCGCGCGCTTCGCCGACACCGCGGGCATCGACGTCAAGAAGGTCATCGAGGCCTGCAACAGCCAGCCCTACAGCCACATCCACCAGCCGGGCATCGCCGTCGGCGGCCACTGCATCCCGATCTACCCGCGGATGTACCTGTGGAACGACCCGCAGGCCACCGTGGTGCGCGCCGCCCGCGAGGCCAACGCGGCCATGCCGGCGTACGCCGTCGACCTCCTCGCGGCCGCCTACGGCGACCTGACCGGCGTGAACGTCCTCGTGCTGGGCGCCGCCTACCGGGGCGGCGTCAAGGAGACCGCGTTCTCGGGCGTCTACGGCACGGTGGAGGCGCTGCGCGAGCGCGGCGCGGTGCCCTGTGTCTCCGACCCGATGTACACCGCCGAGGAGCTGACCGCGCACGGCCTGCCCCCGCACGAGGGCCAGACCGTGACCGCCGCCATCCTCCAGGCCGACCACGCCGAGTACCGCGAGCTGTCGGCAACCGACCTGCCGGACGTACGCGTCCTGGTCGACGGCCGCCGCACCACCGACCCGGCCCGCTGGGAGGGCGTGCGCCGGGTCGTCATCGGCGGCTGACCGCCTCGTAAGGCGCTGAGCCCCCGTCCCGGACCACCGGGCGGGGGCTCAGATCCGTACGCGGGCTCCGGTCAGGCGCCGGCCGCCTCCTCCATGAGCCGCACGACACGGCGGGCCGCGGTGCCGTCACCGTACGGAGTGCCGCGAGGCGTCCGCGGCGCCGGGCGGCAGGCGATGCCGGCCCACTCGGCGGCCGGCTTCTCGTGCGGATCGGGCACGAGGACGTTCCAGCCGTCCTCCAGGGTCTCGACCCACTCGGTCTCCGGCCGCACCGTGGTGCACGCCCGGTCGAGCAGGTACGCCTCCTTCTGCAGTCCGCCGGAGTCGGTGACCACGCCGGCGGACGCGAGCACCGCGGCGACCAGACCCGCGTACGGCAGCGGACGGCCCACGTGGACGGATCCCTGCTCCAGCTTGATGCCGTGCTGCTCGGCGCGGGCGACGAGGCGCGGATGGGCGAGCAGGGCCACGGGCAGCGGAAGCCCGGCCAGCGACGCCACGAGCGCGGAGAGGCGCTGCGGATCGTCGGTGTTGTCCGGCCGGTGCAGGGTGGCCAGCAGGAACGGCTGCGCCGGGTCGATGCCCTCGGGCAGCGCCGGCGCCGGGTGTTCCCCGGCGAGCACGGCGTCCCGGATGCGCAGGCAGATGTCGACCATGACGTCGCCGGACAGCCGGGTGCGGTGCTCCAGCCCCTCGCCGGCGAGGTGGCGCACGGCCTCCTCGGTGGGCGCGAGCAGCAGGTCGGCGCAGTGGTCGGTGAGCACGCGGTTGTGCTCCTCCGGCATGCGGCGGTTGAAGGAACGCAGCCCCGCCTCGAGATGGGCGACGGGGATGTGCTGCTTCACGGCGGACAGGGCGCCGGCGATGGTCGAGTTGGTGTCGCCGTAGACCAGGACCCAGTCCGGCCGGTGCTCGTCGAGGACGGGGTCGAGGGCGGACAGCACCGCGCCGGTCTGCACGCCGTGGCTGCCGGATCCGACCCCGAGGTGCACGTCCGGGTCCGGGATGCCCAGCCCGCTGAAGAAGACGTCCGACAGGTCGGCGTCGTAGTGCTGGCCGGTGTGCACGATGACGTGTTCGTGCTCGGTCTCCGCGAACGCGGCTGCTATGGGGGCCAGTTTGACCAGCTGGGGGCGGGCTCCGACGATGCTGATGACTTTCACGGCGTCTCTTCTTCTCGGTCAGGGGCGGTGTTCCGGGCGTGCGGCCTCACTGGGCGCGTGCGGTCCGTGGTCGTGGCCTCGGAGCCGCGGGGCGCGGGCCGAGCCTGCGCAGCGTGCGTTCGGCGGGACGCTCGATCCACTGGTAGGCGGCCGCGGACAACGCCAGGCTGATCACCAGGACGAGCGTCCAGACCTCGACGGTGTCCGACAGCGACACGGGGCGCCCGTAGAAGCCCTTGACGATTCGGATGACTATTTCATGGATCAGGTACCAGGCGAACGACCAGTGTCCCAGCCGGATCATCCAGGAACCGCCCAGTCCCGTGCGGCGGCCGTCGAGATCCGCGCGGGCGGCCGCGACGACGAGCAGGGCGAAGAGCGGGGTGGACAGCAACTGGGAGGCGCTGTAGGGGCTGTACCAGAGAGCGTCGGATACGGCACGGGACCAGGGGATCAGCAGCAGGTGCCAGGCGACGACCAGGCCGACGGCGACCGACAGGGGCACGCGGGGACGCCATCCGCGCTTGACGGCGAGCCCGGCCGCCACACCCACGACGAACTGCAGCGAGCGGGTCAGCGGTACGTAGTCCAGTGCCCACACCCGCACGAACGTGTCCGAGACGGTGGAGGCCGTCGGCCACACGAGGAGCAGGGCCGCGCAGCAGACAGCCGCCGTCCACGCCCACGCCCGTGCCCTGCGGGGCGCGAGAGCGGCCAGGAGCAGCGGGAAGACCGCGTAGAAGAAGGCCTCGTCACTCAGTGACCAGGCGGCCGGGTTCCCCGCGGACGCGTAGACCGGGTCGGGCACCCAGGCGTGCAGCAGGACCAGTGACGTGGCGACCGCCGCACCCGGGATCGCGACATTCTGGGCGGCCATGACGGCCACCGACAGGGCGGTGCTCACCACCATCATCGGCCAGATCCGGGCGAACCGCCGCCACATGAAGACCTTCGCGGCGACGCCCGCCCCGTCGTACGTCCAGGCGAGGACGAACCCGGAGAGGACGAAGAAGAAGGTCACGCCGGTGCGGCCGTACCACACCACGTCGCTCAGCCCCGGGATCTTTCCCGCCTGCCGGGACAGGTGGTACAGGACCACGGCCAGCGCGGCCCAGAAGCGCAGACCGGTGAGAGAAGGCAGCCGGTCCCGGCCCGGTGCGGCACCGGCTCCCTGGTGTCTCGCGGGTCTCAGTGCCACGTGTGTCCCCCCGTCATCCTGCATCCCCTCGTCGTCGCAGTGCCGACCGAGCATACGATCCGCCCGGCGACGCGCGGCGGGGGGTCAGGCGTTGCCGTGAGGCGGACGGTGGCCGTCGGTGAGGGAAAGTCTTGTCGAACGTGTGTGATAATCCCTCCATTTGGAGGCGGCGGGACCGACACATCACCGCACGGTGGAGGAAGGCCACGACCACCAGGGAACCGGCCTGGCCTGCGGTCGGTGTGCGCCCCCGCCACCGCCATGGCTGAGCGAGGAAGCACGGCCGCCAGAGTCAACCACTCCAGTCGAGGACAAGTCTGTGCCACCCGCCGACCTGACATCCGCCGAGGGCCAGGACAAGCCGCATCTGCTGTACTTCGCGATCGGTTTCCCGCCCGCGGCCAAGAGCTGTGCCTACCGCATGCGGGAGACCGCCAACCAGTTCGCGGCTCACGGGTGGCGGGTCACCGTGGTCACCATCGAGGACGAGTCCTGGATGATCGACTCGGGTATCGACCCGACGCTCTCCGACCCGGTCGACCCCAGGATCGACGTGGTGAAGCTGCCGCTGTCCCGGGACGACCTCGAAACGGACCTGCGGAAGTTCTCGCGGGAGCGGGCACTGGACCCCGAGGCCTGGCTGCGCCAGGCCCGGGAGGACGTCCAGGAGATCTTCCCCGACCCGGTGTTCGGCGCCTGGCGCCCCGCCCTGGAGGAAGCCGCCCTCCGCATCCACGCCGAGAACCCGGTGACCCTCTCGATGGCCAGTTGCGTGCCCTACGTGCAACTCGCCGCGATCCGGCGCCTCTACGACGACCACCAGGTCCCCTACGCGGTCGACTTCCGCGACGGCTGGTCGCTCGACGTCGTGGAAGGTGTCGAGGCGTTCCTGGAGGACTCTCCCGCGGGTGTCTGGGAGTCCCGGATGCTGGCCGACGCGGTGGCCTTCTGGTGCGTCAACGACCCGATCGCCGAGCACTACCGCAAGCGTTACCCCGACGCCCGCTCCCGGATCCACATCGTGCGCAACGGCTACGACGCCGACAGCGTCGACCTGCCGACCACCGTGCGCGACCCCGACGCCCCGCTGGTCTTCGGCTACCTCGGGACCGTGACGTTCCCGGCGCCTCTGCTGGCCAAGGTCCTCGACTCCTGGAAGGCGGCCCGCGAACGCGAGCCGCTGCTGGCCGACGCCACCCTCGAAGTGCGCGGACACATCGGTGTCGGAGCGCACCAGGGGGCGAACCGGCACATGGAGATGCTGCACGAGGCAGCCGCCGACGGCGTCGTCATCGGCGGACCGGTGCCCAAGGGGCAGGTTTCCGAGCTCTACGGACGGTGGAACGCCCTGCTGCTGATCATCGTCGGCGGCAAGTACGTCACGTCCGGGAAGGTCTACGAGTACATGGCCACCGGGCTGCCCGTCGTCTCGGTCCACGAGCGTGAGCACGACGCCTCGGACCTGCTCGAGGGTCATCCGCTGTGGACCGGTGCGTACGGCCTCGACGTCGAGAAGCTCACGGAGTCCTTCTGCCGGGCCGCGCACATGGCGACGTCGGCCACGGACGAGCAGCGCCGGGCGGCCAAGGCGCACGGGGCGTCCTACCAGCGGGGCGCAGTGATGGCGCCCGCGGTCCGCGAACTGACCGAACTGGTTCTCGACGCGCGGAACGCGGCGAAGGAGAAGGTGGAATCGTGAAGGACGTGCTCGTCGTGGTGGGGCGCACGCCCAACACCGACATCTTCCAGACGTTCGTCGGCGAGATGAAGAAGCTGGACGTCCGCGTGCATCTCGTCGGGACGTTCGCGCAGAACCGGATCGACGCGGAGTGGGGGATCGACACCGTCCACCGGGTCGCGACCGACGGCGTCAACCTGGACTGGCGCGCCCGCGGCCGTGCCGTGCACGCGCACCCGCACGAGCGCTTCTGGGCCTACGTCGGCGGGGACGACAAGGTCCTGCGCCTCGCCGGGGCAGCCGATGTCATCGTCGCGGCCGACTCCAAGGCCTACTACAGCGGCTGGGAGCTGGCGCGGCTGAACACCGGCGCACACGCCTGCGTCGGCTTCGGCGCGGCCCAGCGCCTGGTACGGGCACTGAAGGACGGCAACGCCCCGGCCGTGTCCGTGCCCGACGCGGTGGACGACGGCCCCCAGCGCGACCGGATCTCCGACGGCGCGCTGCTCCTGGGCCACGAGAAGGTGCTCGGCTCCCGGATCGGTTCCGCCGTCGCCCGGCGGGTGCCGCTGCTTCCGCTGCCTCGCCGGACCCGGGTCGATGTGACGCGCAGTGTCATGACCGGCCTGTTCGGCCTCCGCAAGGCACAGGCCGCGGTGGCGACCGCCGGCGCGGTCGCCCAGCGGCTGCGGGACACGGAGTCGCGGGCCGAGGTGCTGCGCACGGCGACGCGACGCGCGCTGAGCCAGGGATTCACCCCCGACACACTGTTCGCGTCCGCCGAGGCCGATCTCGCCCACGCCGACAGCCTGTTCGCGGCGGGCGACGCCGCCGGTGCGGCGGAGTTCGTGAACCACGCGCTGCAGACCGCGTTCCACCGGGTGGCACACCTCGATCAGCGGGAGAGCCCGCTGCCGAAGCGCGCGGAGGAGTTCGCCCGTCTGGTCACGGCGTCCACCGCGGGTGCGGCGGCGACCGCCGCGCAGGGACGGGCGCGTCCGGCGGCCGAGCCGGAGCCGGGCCGGCCGCGGCGCCTGCTGGTCGTGACGGACGGAAACGACAGCTTCCTCGGCCTGATCAGGAACCACTACGAGTCGAACCCGGATGTCGAGCTGAGGTTCCTCGACATCGCCGACTACCCCGGCATCAAGCGGCTCGCCCGCAATCGCCGGGGTCTGATCGCGCACCGCCTCGGCGGCGACGCCATGTACGGCTTCACCGCCGAGCAGCACCTGCGCCCCTACCTCGACTGGGCCGACACGGTGTTCGTCGACTGGTGCGCCGCGGCCGCGGCGCTGTTCACCTCCGTGGACCCGGGCACCGCCCGCATCGTCGTGCGGCTGCACAGCTACGAGACGTTCTCCTACTGGCCCCGGCTGACGGACTTCTCCCGCGTCGACGACCTGGTCTTCGTCGCGGACCACATCCGTGACCTGGCCCTGCGCTCCGTGCCGGCCCTGACCGGACCGCAGGCGCCGCGCACGCACATCGTCGGCAACGGCATGGACCTCGCGGGCTTCGCCCTCCCGAAGAACCCCGACGCCCGCTTCACCGTGGGCATGGTGGGCATCGGGCAGGTCGCCAAGGACCCCCTGTGGGCCCTGCGCGTCATCCGGGAACTGCGCCGCCGCGACGAGCGGTACCGGCTGGTGATGATCGGCGGGGACATGGACGCCAAGGACAGCCCGGCCGTCGCCGCCTACCAGCGTTCCTTCCAGCGCAAGGTGAGCGCGCTGGAGGCCGAGGGGGTCGTGGAGCGCCGGGGAGTCACCACCGACGTGCCCGGCAACCTGCGGGACGTCGGTGTCATCCTCAGCAGCTCCGTGCGCGAGGGCTGCCACGTCGGCGTGATGGAGGGCGCCGCCAGCGGGGCGGTTCCCGTCGTCCGTGACTGGCCCTTCTTCGCGGGGCAGAAGCACGGCGCCCCGACGCTCTACCCGGCGGACTGGGTGGTGAGCACCCCGGAGGCGGCAGCGGACCGGATCCTCGCCGTCACCGCCGACGAGGAGACGTGGGCGGGGCACGGCCGCGAGAGCGAGAAGTACGCCCTGGCCTCGTGGGACTGGCCGGCGGTCCGGGGAGAGTTCGACCGGCTCTTCGGCATCGGCTGACGCAGGGAGCCCGGCCCTTGGGCCAGAAGGGCACGAGACGGCCCGTGGTCCGCAGGCACGTCCTGCGGACCACGGGCCGTTCGTCCACTTCCTCAGGCGTCGCGCTCGGTGAGGACGCCGTCCTTCTCGTCGTACAGGGCGCCCGTCTGCGGGCACTGCCACACCCCGGACTCCTTCTGCACGAGCTTGTGCCCGGCGCGCCCCACCCAGCCGGTCTGCCGCGCCGGCACGCCCATGACCAGGGCGAAGTCCGGGACGTCCTTGGTGACGACGGCGCCGGCGGCGACCATCGCCCAGCGGCCGATGGTCAGTGGTGCGACGCACACGGAACGCGCGCCGATCGAGGCCCCGTCGGCGATCTTCACGCCGACGGCCTCCCAGTCGTCGCCGCGCTTCTGCTTGCCCTCGGGGTCCACGGAGCGCGGGTTGTGGTCGTTGGTGAGAACGACGGCCGGGCCGATGAAGACGCCGTCCCCGAGTTCGGCCGGCTCGTAGACGAGTGCGTAGTTCTGCAGCTTGCAGTTGTCGCCCATGCGCACGCCCGAGCCGACGTACGCGCCGCGGCCGATCACGCACGCCTCGCCCAGACGGGCATCCTCACGGATCTGCGCGAGGTCCCACACACTGCTGCCGGCACCGATCTCGGCGCTCTCGTCGACCTGGGCGCTGGGCTGGACCCTGTAGTTCACCTGGCTGCCTTCCCCTGTTGGCTTCGGCAGCGAGCATATTCCCCGCCGCGCAAGGACCCGCGTCCGCCCTCTGGCGCTCGCGTGTGCAGCGCATACGGGTGTCTCCGAGCGGCAGGAACCCGGGCGGCCAGGTGAGCACGGAGCCCGGTTTGACCCCTCAAGCCGGGCCCCGTAACCTTGACCGTCGGCGTGTCGCCAGATGCGTCTCATCCCCGTAAACCTCTTCCTCCCGGCAACGGGCCCGCACGGGCCGTGGCCAGGAGAGGCCGTTCGCGCGTGTCGCGGGGCGGCTGGACTGCGGGGATACCGTTCCGAGCGAGAGAGTGAGATCCGCGTGTACGCCATCGTGCGCAGCGGTGGTCGCCAGCACAAGGTTGCTGTCGGCGACATCGTTGAGGTTGACAAGATTTCCACTGCCAAGGTTGGCGACACGGTCGAGCTCTCGACCCTGCTCGTTGTCGACGGCGACGCTGTGACCAGCGACCCGTGGGTGCTGGCCGGCATCAAGGTCCAGGCCGAGGTCGTGGACCACCACAAGGGCCAGAAGATCGACATTCTGCGCTACAAGAACAAGACCGGCTACCGCCGTCGTCAGGGCCACCGCCAGCAGTACACGGCGATCAAGGTCACGTCGATCCCCGCGGCTGCGAAGTAAGGGACTGAGGAGACATGGCACACAAGAAGGGCGCATCGTCCACCCGGAACGGTCGCGACTCCAATGCCCAGCGGCTCGGCGTGAAGCGCTTCGGCGGTCAGGTCGTCAACGCGGGTGAGATCCTGGTCCGCCAGCGCGGCACCCACTTCCACCCGGGCGCCGGCGTCGGCCGTGGCGGCGACGACACGCTGTTCGCGCTGCAGGCCGGTGCGGTGGAGTTCGGCACCAGCCGTGGCCGCAAGGTCGTGAACATCGTTCCGGTCGCCTGATCGGAATTCTTCGCGAGGCGGACCTCACTTCCCCGGCGGGAAGGCGGGTCCGCCTTTCGCGTGTTACGCAGTAAACACATCCGTACATTTGCGCAGTGCTGGAGGCACACACCATGACCACCTTCGTGGACCGCGTCGAACTGCACGTCGCCGCGGGTAACGGGGGCCACGGCTGTGCCTCCGTGCACCGTGAGAAGTTCAAGCCGCTGGGCGGCCCGGACGGCGGCAACGGCGGGCGCGGCGGCGACGTGATCCTCACCGTCGACCAGTCCGTCACGACCCTGCTCGAGTACCACCACTCCCCGCACCGCAAGGCCACCAACGGCAAGCCCGGCGAGGGCGGCAACCGCTCCGGCAAGGACGGCGAGGACCTGGTGCTGGCGGTGCCGGACGGCACGGTGGTCCTGGACAAGCAGGGCAACGTGCTCGCCGACCTGGTCGGCCACGGCACCTCGTTCATCGCCGCGCAGGGCGGCCGGGGCGGCCTGGGCAACGCGTCGCTGGCCTCCGCCCGGCGCAAGGCGCCCGGCTTCGCGCTGCTGGGCGAGCCGGGGGACCTCCAGGACATCGTGCTGGAGCTGAAGACCGTCGCCGACGTGGCGCTGGTCGGCTACCCGAGCGCCGGAAAGTCCTCCCTCATCTCCGTCCTCTCCGCCGCCAAGCCGAAGATCGCCGACTACCCCTTCACCACCCTGGTGCCCAACCTGGGTGTGGTGACGGCCGGTTCGACCGTCTACACCATCGCCGACGTGCCCGGACTCATTCCGGGCGCCAGCCGGGGCAAGGGCCTGGGCCTGGAGTTCCTGCGCCATGTGGAGCGGTGCAGCGTGCTCGTGCACGTGCTGGACACGGCGACCCTGGAGTCCGACCGCGACCCGGTCTCCGACCTCGATGTCATCGAGGAGGAGCTGCGGCAGTACGGCGGCCTCGACAACCGCCCCCGCATCGTGGTCCTGAACAAGATCGACGTGCCCGACGGCAAGGACCTCGCCGAGATGGTCCGGCCCGATCTCCAGGCCCGCGGCTACCGTGTCTTCGAGGTGTCGGCGGTGGCGCGCACGGGACTCAAGGAGCTGTCCTACGCGGTCGCCGACCTGGTCGCGACGGCGCGTGCCGCCCGTCCGAAGGAGGAGGCGACCCGGATCGTCATCCGCCCGAAGGCGGTCGACGACGCCGGCTTCACCGTCGTCCGCGAGGACGACGGCCTCTTCCGTATCCGCGGCGAGAAGCCCGAACGCTGGGTGCGCCAGACCGACTTCAACAACGACGAGGCGGTCGGTTACCTCGCCGACCGGCTCAACCGCCTCGGTGTCGAGGAGGCGTTGATGAAGGCGGGCGCCCGGTCCGGCGACGGCGTCGCCATCGGACCCGAGGACAACGCGGTCGTCTTCGACTGGGAGCCGACGGTCACGGCGGGCGCGGAGATGCTGGGGCGCCGTGGCGAGGACCACCGCTTCGAGGCGCCGCGTCCGGCCGCCCAGCGGCGCCGGAACCGGCAGGCCGAGCGGGACGAGGCGGAGCAGGGGTACGAAGGGTTCGACCCCTTCGCCTCGTAGACCGGCTTCATGGTGCCGGCGCCGGTCGTTCCACCGGTGCCGGCTCCGGCAGCGGCCATGTCATCGCCGACAGGTCGACCCAGCCCGGCAGGGCCTCCATGCGGGGCAGCGACAGGGCCAGCACGCCGCCCCGCGAGATCTGCAGGGTGGCCACGTTGACCGTGGACGCCGGCAGGGTCTGCAGCAGGGCGACGCCGCGGTGGGTGCGGGCCGGGCTCACCGTCGTGTCCAGCACCGCGCTGACGGGCGTCGTACTGGACGTCCACCGGGATCCGAAGCCGCCGCCGCCGGCGGGGGCGACCGAGCCCGTGAGTTCGACCCGGTCGCCGTTCAGCCGGTAGCGAGGCGGGTCGCCGTGGGCGGCGACGGCCGGATTCAGCGGCAGGTCCCGCCATACGCGGTCGGCCGGCCGAGCGCCCTCGGGCAGCAGGGGCCAGGGGTCCGCGAGCCACTCGCCGAGCCTGCCCGACTTCGCCGCGGCCTGCAGCGCCGCGTCCCTGCGGCCGGTGACGAACTCCCGCAGTACGTCGTCGCGGATGCCCCCGTAGAGCCTGCCCACATCGGGCAGGAGCGCCGCGACGTCGAGTTCCGGCGGCGCCTCGGAGAGCCTTCTGAGGAAGCCGAGATAGGTGAAGGCGGCGTACCGCTCCATCAACCGCCGCACCCCGGGTCCGTGGCGCGTGCCCACGTCGAGCAGGTGCAGGTTGAGGTCGAGGTGGTCGCGGTAGTTGCCCGCGTTGGCCCGCAGGGAGTCCATGATCGAGGAACCGTCGCCGCGCTGCCGGTAGAGGTAGACGGAGCGATCCAGCAGGTTGACGCGGCGCGCGGACAGCAGCGCCGGAACGCTGAACCAGGCGTCCTCGAACAGCACGCCCTCCGGGAAGGACGCCCGGATGCGCCGCAGGAACGGCACGGAGAACAGCTTGTTCCACACGCTCGCCGAGAACACCAGGTCCGGGTACTCGGTGATGTCCTCGACACACCGGTCGCCGTCTCCGAAGTACCGCTTCCAGCGGCCGTAGGGGCGCAGCGGGACGTTGGTGAAGTCGGCGACGACCATGTCGGCGTCGTTGCCGCGGGCCGAGGCCAGCATCGCGGACAGCCCGTCGGGCGCCATCACGTCGTCCGCGTCGGCGAAGGCGACGTGGGCGGCGCGCACCTCGCGCAGCCCGCGGTTGCGGGCCGCCCCGGGACCCGCGTTGGACTGCGTGATCAGCTCGGCCTGCGGATGGCGGTCGGCGAACGCGGCGAGCAGCCCGCGGGTGCCGTCGGTCGATCCGTCGTCGACGAGGATCACCTGGGTCCGGTCGAACCCGTCGAGGGCGGCGACCGAGTCCAGGAAGCGGGGCACGTGCCCGGCCACGTCGAAGCAGGGCACGACGAGCGCGGCGTCGTACGAGGGTTGGTCCGTCACCGGGGGCTCCGTTGCTGGGGGAGGGGCGATGCCTGCGGGCACACGGCCGGGAAAACGCCGATGCCGGTCTCCGACGTGCTCAGGAGACCGGCATCGCGGTGGGCCGTGCGGGAGTCAGCCCTTGACGGGGACGGACGCGGTGACCGGCTCCGCTGCCACTGTGGCGGCCGCGGCGGTACGGCGGTACGAGTCCATGGCGTTCTCGAAGTCGCGGGTCGAGAGCATCAGCTTGTAGATGATGGCGAGTTCGAAGAGCACCAGCAGGACACCGGCCCCGATCGTCACGCCCATGATCGCCCCGGCGAGCGGGCCGATGATGAACACCGCCATCTGGAACTCGATGCCGCTGACCAGGTGGGTGCGGATGCGGTGGCTGATCAGGAGGTCGCGGATGCGGTTGTAGCGCGTGAACCGGCGCACGAAGGACTGCTGCGTGACCACCCCGAGGGCGGGGGCCGCGGGCTCCTCGGCGCGCTGGTCGGCCGCGCTCTCCTCCTCGCCGGCCTCCACGGCCTCGTCCTTCGCCTCGGCGGTGATGCGCACGGCCGCGGCGACGCGGGGCGCGGGCGCCTGGGTCACCTCGGCGACCTCGGCCGCGGCCTGCTGGAGCTTGGTCCGCATGCCCTGACGGACCTTGTAGATCTGCAGGGCGTCGATGTACCGGAGCATGTCCAGGAAGACGACGGCCAGCGCCAGCCAGATGTACGCGACGTTGCCGGTCTGGTGGTACTGGCCGCCCATGAGGGCGACGGCGCAGACGAGGACCCGGATGCGGTCGAAGACGTAGTCCAGCCAGGCGCCGAACTCGGATCCGTTGCCGGTGAGCCGGGCGAGCTTACCGTCCATGCAGTCCAGGATGAAGCTGCAGTGGTACACGACCGCGCCGACGACCAGCCAGAGCCACCCGCCCTGGGCGAAGCAGGCGGCCGCTCCGAGGCCGAGTACGAGCGCGGCCCAGGTGATCTGGTTCGGAGTGACCCTGGTCCACTTGGCGGTCCACCGGACCAGGGGCGTGGCCACCGGGTCGACGAGCAGAACGGTCCACCAGGCGTCCCGCTTCTTCTCAGTGCGGCGGCGCACTTCGGCGAGCGGAGGTATGTCCATGGTCGGCAGGAAGCCCTTTCGGGGTGGCCCTCGGCGAGGCACCGAGGAGCGCGCGGAGTGGTCGGACGTGCCACACGAGGCGGCCGGGGCATGCCGGTGCGCCTTACGTCAAAGGACGTTGGCTTTACCACGGTAATCCAACAGTCAAATGCCATCGTAGGGTGGCCCGGGCGCGGCCAACCATACGCCGTTCGCCAAGGCTTAAGGCAATGCTTGGGCGGCGGTGGTTGCCCCGTTCATCCGAAGCTGTGTCAAGAATCACACGGGACCGGGACATAAGGTGGATGGTGTCTGAATCGTCCCTGATTGGGAACCGGCCGGACGCGCGGGTTAGGCTAATCTGCTCATGAGTCAGCCGCTTCCTTGTGGCACTTGGCTTTTGCCGCTTGGCGCGCCTCCGTGGCGGAGTTCCTCCCGGGGTCCCCTTGTCGTGCGAGCCGAGGTTTGGGCGCCTTCCGGGCCAGTGCCGACGCGAGGGTGTTTGGCGTGGGAGCTGTGATCTCCGACTTTTCAGCCCTTGGTAATGGAGGCGTGATGTTCCCGCGCGTGGACGCTGCACCTGGCATCACCGTCGTCGTCCCCGCGTACAACGCCGCGGCGACCCTCGGCAGAGCCCTCGACTCCCTGGTGGTGCAGACATGCCAGGACTTCGAGGCCGTGGTCGTCGACGACGCGTCCCAAGATGGTAGCCGGGCCGTCGCGGAGAGTTACGCGGACCGAATTCCGCAGCTGCGGGTCATATCCCGGCAGACCAACAGCGGGGGCGTGGGAGCACCCCGCAATGACGGAATTCGTGCGGCACGCGGCGAATACGTCATGTTCCTGGACTCGGACGACGAACTGCCGGTCAAGGCGTGCGAACTGCTGCTGGAGTCGGCCCGGAACACCGGCGCCGACATCACCGCCGGACGCGCCCACCGGATCAATCTGCAGCGTGACACGACGCAGGTGTGGCAGCCCATGCTCTACGGCGTCGACCGGACCGTGGACGGCATCCGGAGCTGGCCGGAACTGATCAACGATCCCATCGCCGCTGCGAAGTTGTACCGGCGGGACTTCCTGCTCGAGAACGAGATCTTCTTCCCCGAGGGAGTCTTCTACGAGGACACCTTCTTCTCGGCGAAGTCCTACACCCTCGCCTCCGGCATCTCCGTCCTCGCCGAACCGGTCTACCGGTGGGTCTGGGAGGACCCGCAGGACGGCAGCGCCTCGATCACCAACCGGCGCGGGGAGATCCGCAGCATCTCCGACCGGGTGGCGGTGCACCGGCTGGCGGACGGGTTCCTGCGCGAGGCCGGCGCCGAGGACATCAAGGTCTACAAGGACGCCCGCTTCATCAGCCACGACGTCCGGCTGTACGCGAAGGAACTCCGCGCGGGCGACGAGCGGTTCCGCACCGCCTTCCTGGACATCGTCTCGGAGTACCTGACCGAGATCGACGAGGGCGCCTACCCGCTGTGCGGTCCGCTGGACCGGGTGCGCGCCTTCTACCTCCGGAACCGGCTGGCGGACGAGGCCCTCACGGTCGCCGACTTCGAGCAGCGCCGGGGCGTCGTCTCCACCGACCTGGCGCGCCGCGGAGACCGCGTGTACTGGTCGGCACGCCATGCCGACCTGCCGGGGGCGGACGAGTTCCTCGACGTGACCGAACTCGGCCTGCAGGACGAGTCGTTCGAGAACTGCAAGCTGTTCAACCGGGTTACCTCCCTCGCCGTCGACGGCACGACGGTCACGCTCGCGGGCGAGATCCTCAACCAGTTCCAGCGCATCGGAACCGGCGACGAGGTACGGCTGGCGCTGCACGTACGGGCCAAGGACACCGGCGAGCGGACCGTCGTGGAGGTGCCGGACGTCCGGGTGGACGAGTCCCGGATCTCCTACCAGGTCTCGTTCGACCTGGGTTCGGCCGCCGCCGTGCTCTCCTCGCGGAGCCTGGTCAACCTCAACATGCAGGTCCTGTGGAAGGGCCGCAAGCACACCACCGCCCTCTGCGTCCGCGGCAGCGACCTGGCACCACTCGGTCGCGTGCTGGAGCCCTCCGGTCTGTGGCCGGACATCACGGGCAGCGGCAACCTCGTGTGGCGTCCGGCCGAACCCGCCGACGCCAGGGGGGCGACGCGCAAGGCGCCGGACGCCGGGTACTGGCAGTGGTGGCAGGGGCGCGAGTTGCCGGCCAACGTGGCGGAGCCCGCGGAACCCGTCGCGACCGTCGTGGTGTTCTGCGCCGGATACGGCGACGACGCGCTGCGGGCCGCCCTGAACTCCCTGGCCTGTCAGGAGGAGTTCGGCCATACCCGGGTGCTCCTGGTCACCGCCGGGACCGGTACGGACGCGCCCGCCGCGGTCGAGTTCGCCGACCGCCACGGCAACGCGAGTCTCGTCCGCACCCCGGACGGCCGCGACGCCCAGGCCTCCCGGCAGGCGGTCCTCGACCGACTGGCGGGTCCGTACGCGGCCTTCATGGACGGATCCGGTGTCCTGGCCGAAGGCGCGCTGGCCGGGCTGCTCGCCGCGGCCGCGGACGACGTCGACGTCGTGGTCGGGGACACCTGGCAGGCCTCCGAGGTGCTGCGCGAGGCCGACGTGTTCCTGCGCGAGTGCTTCGAGGCCGGCGACCGGACTGTCGACGGCCTCGCCGGCGCCCCCGACCTGGTCTTCGCCGCGTCGCCCGGCGGCAAGCTGTTCCGCTGCGACCTGCTGCGCGAGTGCGGCTTCCACGTCGGGGACGGCTGGGACATCGAGCACATCACCCCCGTGGCCACCGCTCTGCTGAAGGCCCGCCGCATCCGCGTGACCGCGGCGCTCGCCTACGGCGTCACCGACGACGCCCGCTCCGGACTCCCCGCCCGTGACCGGCGCGAGACCGCGCGGAGCCTGCTGGCCCTGCTCCAGTCGCTGCTGGACGCCCATGCGACGGCGGGTCCGGAGCGGCGGGCCGCGCTCCAGCGCTTCGTGGCGGGCGGCTTCCACCCGTACCTGGTCGGCCTGCCCAAGATGATGGTCGGCGAGGAACTCGAAGCCCTCTACCCGAAGCTGCGGACCCTCTACCGGGACATCCCGGACGACGTCGTCCTGGACTGCGCCGGTCCGAACGCCTCCCTCCTGACGCATCACGCCGTGAGGGCGGGCAACGCCGCGCTCTTCACCCGTCCGTTCGAGGAGCCCCGTTTCCTGCCGGAGCTGTCGGTCGCCGGCCCGGTGCTCTTCCGCAGGACCGAGGGCGACGTGGACGACTCCACGCTGCTGCGCGTCATGTCCCGGTCGGCCCAGGCGGAGTCCGTCCGTCCCGTCGACGGCGCATTGCGCGTCGAGGGGTTCCTGACCCTTGGCGACGTCGACATCTCCGAGGACTTCGGCAACCGGCTGGAGCTCGTGTTCAGCGCGCCCGGCGGCCGGGAACACACCGTACCGGCGCGGCAGGTGTACCGCCGCGACCGCTGGCACGTCCGCAAGCAGCGGGACCTGCACAGCGGCTGGCGGGCCGACCTCGGCCGCGAAGAGCTGGCGGCCCTGCACGGCGGCGCCTACTCCCTCGCGGTACGGCTGCACGGCCCCGGCGGCTTCGTCGACACCCCGGTGACCGCCCGCCCCGCGTTCCACCGCTTCAAGGGCGTGGACCGCATCGGCGCCTTCCGCTACGAGGTGTCGGCGGACACGGAGAACGTGGCCCACGTGCGGGTGGCCCGGCGGCGCTCGGCGGCGGGCGTCGCCGACCGGATGCGGCGCCTGGGCCGCGAGACGGGCCGGATCGTCACCCGGCAGCCCGGCTGGCTGCTGCGGCTGCTGTACTGGCTCACCCGCCCCGTGCTCGCCCGCCGCGACATCTGGATCGTCGGCGAGCGCCACGACACCGCGCAGGACAACGGCCACCACTTCTTCCGGTGGATGCGCCAGAACCACCCCCGGCGCAACGTCTACTACGTCATCGACGCGAAGGCGGCCGATCGCGCGAAGGTCCAGGACTGCGGCAACGTCCTCGCGCTCGGCTCGCTCAAGCACCGGCTCTACCTGCTCAACGCGACCCGGCTGATATCGCCGTACGACCTCGAGGCCTACCTCGCGCCGCCCAGCATGGGCAAGCTCAACTACCTGCGCATCTTCGGCGACCTGCTGAAGTACCGCCGGGTGTTCCTCCAGCACGGCGTGACGTACAACGACGTCTCGCAGTCCGCGCACCGGCAGTCCACGAGCGTCGACCTGTTCGTGGCCGTGTCCGAGGACGAGGCCGCCTACATCCGCGAGGAGATGGGCTACCGCACCGACGAGGTCCAGGCCCTGGGCTTCCCCCGGTTCGACAAGCTGCAGCCCGTCGAGGGGCAGCCCACCGTGCTGCTGATGCCGACGTGGCGACGCGACATCGTGGTGCCCTCGTACAACCGCAGGCGCCGGCCGCGTGTCCAGTTCCCGGCCTCGGAGTACTTCCGGTTCTTCTCCCGGCTGCTGGAGGACGAGCGGCTGCGGGCCGGGCTGGAGCGCTCCGGCGTCCGGCTGGAGTTCTACCCGCACTACGAGATCCGTCCGTACCTGCGCCACTTCAAGGTCGACCACCCCAACATCACCGTCGCCGACCAGACCAAGAGGGGCGTGCAGGAGGCGATGAAGGAGTGCTCGCTCCTCGTCACCGACTACTCGTCCGTCTTCTTCGACGTGGCCTACATGGGCAAGCCCCTCGTCTACGTGCCCTTCGACGAGGACGACTTCTACGGCCAGCACTACCGCCGCGGCTACTTCGACCTGACCCGCGACGGGTTCGGGCCGGTGTCCCGGACGGTGGAGGACGCCGTCGACGAGATCGTCGCGGCGATCGACCGCGGCTTCTCGGTCAGTGACCCGTACGCTCAGCGCGTCGACGACTTCTTCGGTCAGCGCGACACGGAGAACTGCGCACGTGTCTTCCGGGCCATCGACGGCCTGGACGGGCGGCGCGACGGAAAGGGATGACCCAAGTATGTGGATGATCACGGGCGGTGCCGGCTTCATCGGAGCGCACGTCGTGCGCGCGATGACCGAGGGCGGCCGGAAGGTCATGGTCTACGACGATCTGTCGACCGGCAGCCGGGACCGGGTGCCCGCCGGGGTTCCCCTGGTGGTCGGCAGCGTCCTCGACCGGCCCCGGCTGGAGGCCGCGATCCGCGAGCACGGCGTGACCGGCGTCGTGCACATCGCCGCCAAGAAGCAGGTCGGCGAGTCCGTGGAACGCCCCCTTTACTACTACCGGGAGAACGTCACCGGCCTGCAGACCCTGCTGGAGGCGATGACCGGGACCGGCGTCGAACGGCTGGTCTTCTCCTCCTCCGCGGCCGTGTACGGCATGCCGGACGTCGACCTGGTCACCGAGGAGACCGAGTGCGTCCCGATGAGCCCGTACGGCGAGAGCAAGCTCGTCGGCGAGTGGCTGATCAACGCCGCCGCCCGCGCCCACGGCATCCGCAGCGCGTCCCTGCGCTACTTCAACGTCGCCGGTGCCGCGTCCCCGGAGCTGTCCGACTCCGGCGTGTTCAACCTGATCCCGATGGTCTTCGAACGCCTTGAGGCCGGCGAGGCCCCGCGGATCTTCGGCGACGACTACGCCACGCCCGACGGCACCTGCGTCCGCGACTACATCCACGTCCAGGACATCGCCTCCGCCCACCTGGCCGCCGCCACCCGTCTGGAGACGGCGCCGGCGGGCACCGCTCTGACGCTCAACATCGGGCGTGGCGAGGGAAGTTCGGTCCAGGAGATGGTCGACCGCATCCTGAAGGTCACCGGCCGGGAGGGCACGGTCCCGGAGGTCACCGAACGCCGTCCCGGGGACCCGGCCCGCGTCGTCGCCTCCGCCGACCGCGTCCGCGAGGAACTCGGCTGGTCCGCCCGCCACGGCCTGGACGACATGATCGAGTCCGCCTGGCAGGGCTGGCGCCACCGCCACGCCTGAGGACCGGACCCGGGGGGGCGCATCCGGCGGCCTCCTCCGGCAGACGTGCCGTCAGGCCCGCAGGCCGCCCTCGTCCCCGACCGGCCGCCCTGTGCGGCCGCCCGGGGCGCACCCGCCCGGGCCGGGCCGTCGCACCGCACCACGCCGCACGCGGCGCAGCCGGCCGTACCCGCGGGAACACACGGCGTGCCCGGCGTGCCACGGGCGGCGGTCCGCAGGCTGGACCGACACACGCCGCCCGGTGCCCTTCGCGTAGATTGCGTGCGAGGCGTCCGGACGTGGACGAGGTGAGGAGTGGGCACGGTGGCAAGGGCAAGGCAAGCCGTGTGCGAGGCCCGCAGGATCGTCGTCAAGGTGGGTTCCTCGTCCCTGACCACCGCGTCGGGCGGCCTGGACGCCGACCGGGTGGACGCGCTGGTGGACGTCCTCGGCAAGAGCCTCAAGGAGGGCGGCGCCCGAAGGGGCTCCGCCGAAGGCGGCGGCGGACGGAAGGAGATCGTCCTCGTCTCCTCCGGTGCCATCGCCGCCGGCCTCGCCCCGCTGGGCCTGCGCCGCCGCCCCCGCGACCTCGCCCGCCAGCAGGCCGCGGCCAGCGTCGGCCAGGGCCTGCTCGTGGCCCGCTACACCGCCTCCTTCGCCCGCTACGGCATCCGCGTCGGCCAGGTCCTGCTGACCGGCGACGACACCAGTCGCCGCGCCCACCACCGCAACGCCTCCCGCACCCTCGACAAGCTGCTCGCGATGGGCGCTCTCCCGGTGGTCAACGAGAACGACACCGTCGCCACCGACGAGATCCGCTTCGGCGACAACGACCGGCTCGCCGCGCTCGTCGCCCACCTGGTCCGCGCCGACCTGCTGGTGCTGCTGTCCGACGTGGACGGGCTCTACGACGGCGATCCGAGCCGGCCGGGCACGACCCGGCTGGCGGAGGTCCGGGGCCCCGGCGATCTGGAGGGCATCGAGATCGGCAGCGCCGGCAAGGCCGGCGTCGGCACCGGCGGCATGGTCACCAAGGTGGAGGCGGCCCGGATCGCGGCCGCCGCCGGCATCCCCGTGGTGCTCACCAGCGCCGTCCACGCCGCCGACGCCCTGTCCGGCGGCGACACCGGCACCTACTTCCACCCCACCGGCAAGCGCTCCGCGGACCGGCTGCTGTGGTTGCAGCACGCCTCCACCCCGCAGGGCTCGCTCACCCTCGACGACGGCGCGGTCCGCGCGGTCGTCGAGGGCCGCAAGTCGCTGCTGCCGGCCGGGATCGCCGCCGTGGAGGGCGAGTTCACCGCCGGTGACCCGGTCGAGCTGCGCGATGGCGCGGGGCGCGCGGTGGCCCGCGGCCTCGTCAACTTCGACGCCAAGGAGATCCCCCGGCTGATCGGCCACTCCACCCGCGAACTCGCCCGCGAGCTGGGACCGGCGTACGAACGCGAGGTCGTACACAGGGACGATCTGGTGCTCCTGGAGCCGTAATACGCCGAAACGTCCGACCACCCGGGTGCCGAAGGTGGGGGACGTTCCGTAAAACCGCCCCATGGAGCCGTGCGGCCTGTTCCACTTTGAGGCGGTGACGCATTCCGCATGAGCGGGACCAGCGATTCGAGCGAGCGCTGCGTGAAGGAGGACGTCGTGAGACGAGTGCGCCCTGGGGCGGCGGCGTCCCGCGGTGGCCTGACGAGCGTGGCGGCCGGAGCCGGCTACGAGGAGCCGCGGGATCTGCCCCGGCTGTGGCACGTCACGCTCAGCGTCTCCGGCGCCCAGGCCCCTCTGAAGGAGGTGCGGCGCGGCCTCGAGCAGCTCGCTCACGACCACCCCTTCCTGCTGACCAGCCGCTACGCGGGCGACCACGCCGAGATCCGCTACTGGGAGGAGGCCCGCGACCTCCACGACGCGGCCGCCGTCGCGCTGCGCCTGTGGGGTGAGCACCGGCAGAGCGCCCGGCTGCCGCCCTGGGAGATCGTCGGCCTCGAGGTCATCGACCGCGAGACCTACCACCAGCGCCTCGCCGAGGGGTACGGAGCGCCGCCCGCGACACCGGTCGGAGTACACCCCTTTTGACCCCGTCTCGCGGTGTGGGATGACCGGTGTCCGCCCCTCGTGGCGCACTACCCTTCCCTCATGACCACGCTCTCGCCGTACGACTCGATGTCCCCGGTCACCCAGGCCGCGTACCGCGCCAAGGCCGCCGCCGCCGACCTCGCGCCGCTGCCGCGGGTGGCGAAGGACGACGCCCTGCTGGCCGTCGCGGACGCCCTGGAGGTCCGTACCGGCGAGATCCTCGAGGCCAACGCCAAGGACGTCGCCAAGGCTCGCGAGGCCGGCACGAGCGACGCCATCGTCGACCGGCTCACGCTCACCCCCGAGCGGGTGCGCGCCATCGCCGCCGACGTGCGGGACGTGGCGGCGCTGCCCGACCCGGTCGGCGAGGTCGTCCGCGGCAACACGCTGCCGAACGGGCTCGACCTGCGGCAGGTCCGCGTCCCGCTCGGCGTGGTCGGCATCATCTACGAGGCCCGCCCGAACGTCACCGTGGACGCCGCCGCCCTCTGCCTGAAGTCGGGCAACGCGGTGCTGCTGCGCGGCTCGGCCTCCGCCTACGAGTCGAACACCGCCCTGGTCCGGGTCATCCGCGACGCCGTGGGCGGGGCGGGCCTGCCCGCCGACGCCGTGCAGCTGGTGCCCGGCGAGAGCCGCGAGAGCGTGCGCGAGCTGATGCGCGCCCGCGGCCTGGTCGACGTGCTGATCCCGCGCGGCGGCGCCTCGCTGATCCGGACGGTGGTGAACGAGTCCACGGTCCCGGTGATCGAGACCGGCACCGGCAACTGCCACGTCTACGTCGACGCGCAGGCCGACGTGGACACGGCCGTCGACATCCTGATCAACTCCAAGGCGCAGCGGCCCAGCGTCTGCAACGCCGCCGAGACGCTGCTGGTCCACCAGGACATCGCCGCCGAGTTCCTGCCGCGCGCCCTGGACGCGCTCGCCGAGGCCGGGGTCACCGTCCACGCCGACGAGCGGGTCATGGCCCACGCCAAGGACTCCCGGGCCACGGTCGTCGAGGCCACCCCGGAGGACTGGGAGACCGAGTACCTGTCGTACGACATCGCCGCCGCCGTGGTCGACTCCCTGGACCGGGCCGTCGCGCACATCCGGCTGTGGAGCTCCGGGCACACCGAGGCGATCGTCACCACCTCGCAGCAGGCCGCCCGCCGCTTCACCCAGCTGGTCGACTCCACGACCGTCGCCGTCAACGCCTCCACCCGCTTCACCGACGGCGGCCAGTTCGGCTTCGGCGCCGAGATCGGCATCTCCACCCAGAAGCTGCACGCCCGCGGCCCGATGGGGCTGCCGGAGCTGACCAGCACGAAGTACATCCTCACGGGGGACGGGCACACCCGGCGCTGACGCCGCCCGGCCCATGACGGGGCGTCTCAGCAGTCGGATGAATTTCCATACCGTCTGCCCAAATTGACCCCTCAGGTCTACTCTGGATCCGTGCCGGAGGATGTGGGGGGCACGCCGTTCCCTGACGGCTGGGAGCCCGACGACGACCACGACCGCGGGGTGTCGGACGAAGAGTTCGCCTCCGTGGTCTTCGACGAGGCCTTCGTACGCTCGGCCGTGATCCACGAGCCGACCGCCGTCGAACGCCTCCTGGCCGCCGCGCAGGCCAGAGCCGAGGCCTCCGAGGCGGAGGCCCGCCGCGCCCACGCCAGAGGCGAGCGCTACGAGGACGGGTACGGCCCCGGCCTCGGCCCCGAGCACCCCTACGGCGACCTGGACGACCCCGACGTCCTCGAAGGCCGCCACGGCGCCCCGGGGACCTTCGGCAGGCACGTCCGCTGGCACCGCCCCGTCGCCTGGGTGCTCGCCCTCGTCATGGGCATCGGCATGGTCGCCCTGGCCTTCGCGGCGGTCTACCGGGGCGGCTCCTCGGGCACCCGGGAGCAGGCCCCGCCGCCCGCCTCGACCGGCCTGGAGCAGGGCAGCGCCGCGGCGCCCTCCGCGTCCGCCGACTACTCCCAGCCACCCGTCCCGGCGGTCCCGCGCACGCCCTGACGGCGGGGCGGCGGTTCTGGTGAGAACCTGTCAGAACTTGTCGCACATCAGGGCGTTTACCAGGGCTTCCGGAGACCTACCCTGAAGATATGGGAGGGCCTGGAGAGCCACCTGAGGGGACACCCGAGGGCGTCCCGGGAGGTGCGGAGGACGAATACCGATCCGTCGTCTTCGACGAGTCGTTCGTCCGGGCTGCCCGCCTCCAGGAGTATTCAGCGCGCGAGCGGATGACCGACCACACCCCGGCCGTGCGCCGCCGCCCGCCACTGCGCCGAGGGCTGCCCCGACAGGCGCTGCTGCTGGTCCTGCTGATCATCGTCGCCTTCGGCACCGCGATCTACATGGGCGTACGGCACCCCTACCAGAGCGCGCAGGCGCAGCGGCCCGTGGAGCCGCTGCGGATGACCGTCATCCCGCTCGCCCCGCAGGGCAAGGTGCCCGGCGCGGCCGACCCCGGGTACCTGTACGCGCACAGCCCGGCCGCCCAGTTCGCCATCGGCGCGGAGGGCGTACCGCTGCCCGTCGTCCGGCGCACCGCGCACTTCACCGACAGCCAGGTCGTCGCCGCGCTCACCATCGCGAAGGAGTACATCGTCGCGTCCTCCCTCTACCCGGAGGTGCTCACCGGCGGCCAGACCCGCCCTGTACGGGCACTGCTCGACCCCGGTCAGCTCGACCAGTTCGACCAGAGCTTCGACCACCCCGCCGCCGACGGCCGGCACGCGCCCACCGGCTGGCTCGTCCGCTTCGACCCGGCCCGGGCCGAGCTGGCCGACCGCGAGATCCGGGTGCAGGGCAGCCTCCAGGCCGCCGAGACCGACTCCTCCACCCTGGAGGTCGGCGCGGACCACACCTTCGTCTACGCGCTCAAGCCGGCCGGCTCCGCGGCGCACGCGCCGGCCTCGCTGTTCACCGTCCGGCGTGAGCTGCAGTTCCGCTTCACCCAGGACGACCTGCGGCTGCACCAGGTCCAGATCGTCGTCTCCTATGTGCAGGCCGGCCCGCTCTCCTGCGCCGGGGACTCCGCGGGACGCTTCGAGCCGCTGCTGGCCGGTCAGACCGCGAAGGCGGGCAGCCCGCCCGGCACGGACCCGTACGCCACGGACACCGCGGCGGCCCTGTGCGGCTCCCTGGCGCACAGCGCCGAGCCGAAGGTGTGACGCCGCCGCGGGCGGTGGCCGCGCGGGACCGGCCCGCGCTCGCCCGGAAGGTCAGTCCTCGTCGCGCGGCGGGGTGTCGGCGGACGGCTGGTCCTTGCCCCGGTCCTTGGGCGGGGCCGTTCCCGTGAAGCCGCCGAAGCCGCGCCGCACCCGGTCACCCAGGTCGCCGGCGCCGCCCGCCAGATCGCTGACCAGCTTCATCAGCGGGTCCTTCGAGCTCTTGACGTGGTTGGCGTAGTGGGCCGCCGACTCGCGGAAGGAGTCGGTGACGGAGGTGTCCTTGTCCTCGGTGCGGCGCGGGTAGTGGCCGTCCATGATCCGCTGGTGGTCGCGGGACTCGGCCCACTTCTTCAGCTCGGCCGCCCGCACGGTGGTGAAGGGGTGCGAACGCGGCAGCACGTTGAGGATCTTCAGCACGGAGTCGCGCAGGTCGCCCCCGGCCTCGTACTCCTCGGCCTGCTGGAGGAACGCGTCCACGTTCATCTGGTGCAGGTGGTTGCCGCCCGCGATCTTCATCAGGCCCCGCATGGACGCCTTCAGGTCCTGGCCGACGAGCAGACCGGCCCGGTCCGCCGACAGCTCCGACTTGCGGAACCACTCGCGCAGCCCGGTGACGATCGCCATGATCGCGAGGTTGCCCAGCGGGATCCAGGCGACCCGGATGGCCAGGCTCGTCAGGAACAGCAGGATCGTGCGGTACACGGCGTGCCCGGACAGGGCGTGGCCCACCTCGTGGCCGACGACCGCCCGCATCTCCTCCTCGTCGAGCAGCTCGACCAGGCCCGTGGTGACGACGATGATCGGCTCGTCCAGGCCGATGCACATCGCGTTGGGCTGGGGATCCTGGGTCACGTACATCGGCGGGACCTTCTCCAGGTCCAGGATGTAGCAGGCGTCCCGCAGCATGTCGTTCAGGTGTGCGAACTGCTGGTCGGAGACGCGGACGGAGTCGGACAGGAACAGCAGCCGGAGACTGCGCTCGGGCAGCAGGCCGCTGAGGGCCTTGAACACCGTGTCGAAACCGCTCAGCTTGCGCAGCGCGACCAGGGCGGAGCGGTCGGCAGGGTGCTCGTACGCACGCGAGGAGATCTCCGGGAAGCGCCTGCGCTGCCGGCTCGGCACGTGCTCCTGCGCTTCTTGTTCGCGGCCGTCGTCGGACATGTGGTCCCCCATGTGTGTCAGTGTCCCAATGTGCCCCCGAGGCAGGGCCCAGCCTAGGCGGAGATACCGTGGACGGGCAGTGCAACGAAGGAGTCCACGTCATGGAGCACCACCCCGCAGCCGCCTGGCTGACCGAGGCCGCGAGCGCCGCCGCCCAGCACCAGGGGGCGGGTTACCTGCTCCGGGTCGTCCTGATCGTGATGGTCCTGGGCTGCGTCCTCACCGGCTGGTTCCTCCTCCGCGGCTACAAGCGGGACGACGACTGACGCGGCGGAAAGGTTCCCGAGAGCTCCCGCGGCCGTCGCACCCGCACCGGCGGGGCCGCGCGGGTGCGGGTGGGGCGCAAGCGCCCGCGGTGCCAACGGTGGAGTCGGGGTGAGCGGTGCGCCAGGGGTTGCTTACGATGGGCCGACATCCTTGTCCCGCTCACTCCCGGATAGGTCCTGCCAAAGATGAGCTACCCCAGCACCGCTGCCCAGTTGGTCAACCTCGCCGAGGCCGAGGGGGGCAACCACGAGAGCCTCAGCCCCTTCCTCACCGGCGGTGGCGCGCTGTTCATCCTGCTGCTCCTGCTGTGGATCACCACGCGTTTCAACCGCGACCGCTGAAGTCCTGTCCGGCCCGTCCCCGGGGTCTGGCTCATGGAGTCCTCAGGCCGGGCCGGTAGGGTCTGCACGCATGGGAGAGCAGGACATGCCTACCGGTCCGGCGAGTGACACGGTGAACCCCCTCGAACACGGGCCCGGCGGCGGGCCTTCGGCGTCGGGCAAGCGGCGCCTCGGCGTCATGGGCGGAACGTTCGACCCGATCCACCACGGGCACCTCGTGGCGGCCAGCGAGGTCGCGGCGCAGTTCCACCTGGACGAGGTGGTGTTCGTGCCCACCGGGCAGCCCTGGCAGAAGTCCCACCGCCAAGTCTCCCCGGCGGAGGACCGCTATCTGATGACGGTCATCGCGACCGCCGAGAACCCGCAGTTCTCCGTGAGCCGCATCGACATCGACCGCGGCGGTCCCACCTATACCGTGGACACCCTGCGCGATCTGCGCGCGCTCAACCCCGACACCGACCTGTTCTTCATCACCGGCGCCGACGCGCTCGGCCAGATCCTCACCTGGCGGGACTCCGAGGAACTGTTCTCCCTCGCGCACTTCATCGGCGTCACCCGGCCCGGCCACCATCTGACCGACCCCGGCCTGCCGGAGGGCGGCGTCTCGCTCGTCGAGGTCCCCGCCCTCGCCATCTCCTCCACGGACTGCCGGGCGAGAGTCGCCAAGGGTGACCCGGTCTGGTATCTGGTGCCTGACGGAGTCGTGCGCTACATCGCCAAACGCCAGCTGTACCGAGGCGAGTGAGCCGAGAGGGGCACCGGTGAACGACCGATACGACGCTGGTCACGGGGGCGACCAGTACGAACTCGTCGGCTACGACGAGTACGGCCGGCCTGTGTACCGGCCGGTCCCCGTCCAGCAGACTCCGCAGCAGGCCTACGACGCGTACGGACAGCAGGGCTACGGCTACGACCCGTACGCGACCGGCGGCCAGCAGCAGCTCGATCCCACGTCCTACCAGGGCGGTCACGACGGCGCCTACCAGGGCGGCTACGGCACCGGCTACGACCCCGGCCGGCAGGCGCCCGACCCCTCCAGCCACGGAGCCCACGGAGCCCACGGAGCCCACGGCTCCTACGACCCGTACGGTTCCGGCGCGACGACGGCGCCGTACGACCCGTACGGCCGGGCCGCGACCAGCGGGCAGCAGCCCCGGGTCCCCGAGCAGACCGCCCACATCCCGCAGCAGACCGGCCCGGCGGACGCCGACCGGGCGGCGCAGGGACCCGACCCGGACGGCGCGGACGGACCCGACTACCGCACCGAGCAGTTCGCCTTCGTCGAGGAGCCCAGCGACGACTCCGAGGACGTCATCGACTGGCTGAAGTTCACCGAGAACCGCACCGAGCGCCGCGAGGAGGCCCGCCGCCGCGCCCGCAGCCGCGTCATCGCCCTGACGGTCGTGCTGGCCCTGCTCGCGGCGGGCGGTGTCGGCTACCTCTGGTACGCCGGGAAGCTGCCCGGCCTGTCGTCGTCCGGCTCCGGGGGCGGCACCGCGACCGCGAACGGCGCCCAGAAGCGCGACGTGATCGTCGTCCACCTGCACGACACCGAACGGGGCGGCACGTCCACGGCGCTGCTGGTCGGCAACACCACCGCCAAGCAGGGCACCACCGTCCTGCTGCCCAACTCCCTCGCCCTGACGGGCGACGACGGCACCGTCACGACCCTCGCCAAGTCGGTCAAGGGCGACGGCTCCTCGGGTACCCGCGAGCAGCTCGACACGGTCCTCGGCACCGACATCGAGGGCACCTGGCGCCTGGACACCCCCTACCTCCAGAACCTCGTCGACCTGGTCGGCAACGTCGACGTCGACACCAACGCCGACGTGCCCGACCCGGACGCCAAGAAGAAGGGCGCCGCGCCCCTGGTCCGCAAGGGCAAGGCGCAGACCCTCAGCGGCAACATGGCCGTCGCCTACGCCACCTACCACGCCTCGGGCGAGGAGGAGAACGCCCAGCTCCAACGGTTCGGCCAGGTGATGCAGAGCGTGCTGCGCAAGGTCTCCTCCGACGCCACGGGCGCGACGACGACGGTGCAGACGCTCCAGCAGATCCTCGACCCCTCGCTCACCGACGAGGACCTCGGCACCTTCCTCGCCAAGCTGGCCGAGTTCGCCAAGGGCGGCGACTACAAGACGGCGCTGCTGCCGGTGCAGACGGACGGCACGCTGAGCGCGCAGGCTAGCGAGAGCGTGGTCAAGGACGTCCTGGGCGGGACCGCGAAGAGCCCCGACCAGTCGTCCGCCGTCCGGGTCTCCGTGCGGAACGCCACCGGCGCCAAGGGCAACACGGAGAAGGCCCGCATCGTCCTGCTGGGCGGCGGCTTCACCTTCCTGGAGGGCGGCACCGCCTCCGAGGTCCGCTCGGCGTCCGAGGTCGTCTACGCCGACGCCGCGGACAAGGAGAAGGCCACGGAGGTCGCCAAGACCCTGGGGCTGCCCGACAGCGCGGTGACGAAGGGCACGGTCACCTCGAACGCCGACGTCTCCGTCGTCCTCGGTCAGGACTACCAGGGCTCCTCGGGGCAGTGATCCCTCAATTGCGTGGGGTGTCCTCGGCGGTCCGTGAGACCCTTGGTGTCAAGTGACCGCCGAAGGAAAGCCCTGTAGTGACCGCGACCGACCGCTCTCTCGACCTCATCAACACCGCCGCCCAGGCGGCCGCCGACAAACTCGCGCACGACGTCATCGCGTATGACGTCAGCGACGTGCTGTCGATCACGGACGCCTTCCTGCTGGCGTCCGCGCCCAGTGACCGCCAGGTCAAGTCGATCGTCGACGAGATCGAGGAGCGGCTGCTGAAGGAACTCGGCGCCAAGCCGGTGCGCCGCGAGGGCGACCGCGAGGCCCGCTGGGTCCTCCTCGACTACGTGGACATCGTCGTGCACGTCCAGCACAGCGAGGAGCGTGTCTTCTACGCCCTGGAGCGGCTGTGGAAGGACTGCCCCGAACTCGAACTGCCCGCCGACGCCAAGGCCACCCGGGGCAAGGCCGAGGAGCACGCCAAGCAGCAGGCCGCCGAGGAGACGGCGGAGCCCGGCGGTGAATGGCGGTGAGCGGCGCCGCCGAGGGGCCAGGCCGGGCGCCGGGCCGTGGCCGCCGCGTCATCCTGTGGCGCCACGGCCAGACTCCCTGGAACGTGGAACGGCGCTTCCAGGGCAGCACGGACGTCGAGCTGACCGAGACCGGCGTCGGCCAGGCCCGCCGTGCCGCCCGCCTGCTGGCCTCCCTGCGGCCCGACGCGATCGTCTCCTCCGACCTCCTGCGGGCCACCCGCACGGCCGCCGAGCTGGCCGCGCTCACCGGCCTTGAGGTCGCCCGGGACGAGGGCCTGCGCGAGACCTACGCGGGCGTCTGGCAGGGCCTGACGCACGAGGAGATCATCGGCCGGTACGGCGATCAGTACGCCGCGTGGAAGCGCGGTGAGCCGGTGCGCCGCGGCGGCGGCGAGCTGGAGACCGAGGTCGCCGACCGCGCCGCCCCCGTCGTGCTGCGGCACGTGGAGAAGGTGCCCGAGGACGGCACGCTCGTCGTGGTCAGCCACGGCGGCACCATCCGCACCACCCTCGGTCGCCTCCTCGGTCTCGAACCCCACCACTGGGAGAGCCTGGGCGGCCTGTCCAACTGCTGCTGGTCGGTCCTCGGCGAGGGCGCCCGCGGCTGGCGGCTGCTGGAGCACAACGCCGGCACCCTGCCCGAGCCCGTCCTCGGCGACGACGACTGAGCCGCCCCGCGGCCCACGGGACCCGGATTTCACTTTCCGGCAGGTCGCAGGCTAAAGTTCATCTTGTTCGCCCCGCCGAGCGGGGCGAAACACCACGCGGATGGTTCGCGTGGCGGCAAGGGGCTATAGCTCAGTTGGTAGAGCGCCTGCATGGCATGCAGGAGGTCAGGAGTTCAATTCTCCTTAGCTCCACGGACCGGCACTCGGTTGAGTCGCCGAAGATCGTTCGTCAGGATCCCGTCCCGTTCAGGGGCGGGATTTTCTGTATTCCCGTGAACCGGCTTGAGTCACTTGGGGCTCCGGGGGCGTATACCTCTGCGAGTGCGCTCTCGGAGTGCCTGGACGCGCCCGCCCGGACGTCCCCGGTGCAGGCCGTGGCCGTACTGGTACCAAGGCGTCGCTGACCGTGTCGGCCCGGCCGTGGCAGAATCAAACGGCCGGAAGGGGGCGCGGCCCGACGGGAGGGAGTAGCGATGCCTGCCTGCATCCTCGAGGAGGTCGGTGATCTCCTCGATGCGGCGTTGATACGAGACACGGTCACCCGCCTCGTCTGCCCCTCCTGCGGCTCCCTCCATGTGGCCCAAGTCCTCGGTGACAACGGGGGGATCTCGTACGTGTGCACGGCCTGCGGCCACAGCTGGAGCTGACCCATGGGTGCACACAGGCGGAAGTGCGACTGGTGCGGCGGCGGCACCCCGATCGTCCGCGACATGGAGCCGATCAACCCCGACTACCAGTACTGGTGCGAGGAGTGCGCGCGGGCGCTGATCATAAAAGGCGACCCGATCGAGACCTACCGCGAACTCGAGGGCGAGCCGATCTACGGCCGGCTCCTGGAGGAGCACTGCACGCTGAAGCGGTTCTATTCGTTCGTGACGGCGTGACGCCGCCCCTGTGCTCGGGGCCGTGCGGGGCGGAGCGAAACCGATTTGGTGTTCCACCCCCTGGACCGTGTAATGTTGGCGTCGCCGCCGGGGAAACCGGGCGACACGGTCGAATACGCGGCTCAGCCGCGTGGCCACGAGGGGCTATAGCTCAGTTGGTAGAGCGCCTGCATGGCATGCAGGAGGTCAGGAGTTCAATTCTCCTTAGCTCCACAGGAAGTGAGGGCGGGTCATCCATCGGATGACCCGCCTTCGACGTATGCCCGCGCGTGTACGCGGCGGCACCGGCAGCGAAAACGCGACGGCGGGTCGCCTCCCCTGGGAGGGTGACCCGCCGTCGCGTGCGTTCAGCGGCCCAGAGCGCGGCGGCCGCGGCCCTGGGAGAGGACCGGCAGGTTGCGTGACGGAGCCTGCGAGCGGGTGTCCTCCTCGAGGCGCAGGGCCAGCGCCGGGCAGCGGCGCACGGCGCGCAGGGCCTTGTCCTCCGCGTAGCGCGGAACCTTCGCCTGGGCGACGGTCGGAAAGCCGTCGGCGCCCAGTTCGAAGACCTCCGGGAGGATGTCCGCGCACAGGCCGTGTCCCCGGCACAGCGTCCAGTCGACGTAGATCTTCTGACGGCTGGCGCCGGACTCCTCGGCCTCGCCGCCGCCGGGGACACCGGTGGGAGCCCTGCCGCCCTCGAAGAGCGGCAGGACGCCCTCCACGGGGCGTCCGCAGCCGTTGCCGAGGACGTGCGCGGCCAGGTCGTCGGTGAACGCCTTGATGGTCGATTCCAGGAACATCGCCGAGCCGTCGGGATGCGAGCACGCGCCGCGCCGCTTGACGTTCTTGGCGACCTGCTTGAGGGCCTCCAGGGCGGCCGGGCCGCCGCCGTTCAGGATGTCCTCCATACCGCGCGCGGCCGCCGGCAGACCGAGGTAGCAGGGACCGCACTGGCCCGCGCTCTCCTCCGCCAGCCACTTGGCCACCTGGAGCGACTCGCCCAGCGGGCAGGTCTCCTGACTGATCGGCAGAATCGCCCCGGCGCCCATCGCACCGCCCACCGCGTCCAGGGAGTTGCGCGAGACGATCGCCTCGTTGACGGTCGCCGCGTCGATCCACTTGCCGTGGTAGCCGCCGGTCAGCACGCCCTGCGGCACCGGCGGGGCGCCGGCGAGCTGGAGGACGTAGCGCAGTGGCACCCCGGTGGGGGCCTCGACCACCATGGGGCGGGCGACGGCGCCGGAGATGGTCAGCATCACGGTGCCCGGCTCGTCGTACAGGCCGGTGTTGCCGTAGCGCTCCGGGCCGATGCGGGCGGCGATCGCCAGCTGGGCGAAGGTCTCCGCGTTGGACAGCAGGGTGGGCGCGCCGCCCACGCCGCTCTGCGATGCGCTGGTCTTGCGGCCCGGCGGGATCGCCGGACCGCCGTCGATGGAACGGATCAGCGAGGCGGCCGCGCCCGTGACCATGCGCACCGGGTTGCGCTGCACGCTCGCGCGCAGAGCCGACCTGCGGCTGTTGCTCAGTCCGCGCTCGGCGAGCGCGGCCTCCATGGAGCGCTGGGTGGACTCACGCGTGACCCCGACGACGAGCGTGCGGGCACCGAGGGCCTCCGCGACCAGCAGGGCCCCGTCCAGGATGAGGTGCGGGGCACGGTTGATCAGGACCGTGTCCTTGCGGCAGGCCGGCTCGTCCTCGCTGCCGTTGACGACGACGACCGGCCGTACGCCGCGTTTGATCGCCGCCTCGGCGACCGAGCGCAGCTTCCTGTGGAAGGGGAAGCCCGCGCCGCCGCGGCCCTTCAGATTGATGGCCTCGGAGAGCTTCGCGAGCTGCTCGCCGCCCAACGGTTCGAGTGGCCCGTGCACCTTCAGGTGCATGGGCAGGTCGAGTCTTTCGACAAGGTCGAAGCCCGACGTGAGCTGGGGAAGCCCGACCACGCGGACTTCCGGGACGTCGGGCAGGGCCTCGTTCACCTGTAGCCTCCGGAAGGCGTGTTCCAAGGTTCGCCCGAACCCGGTGCGTCATAGGAGGCGCCGGGGGGTGTTTCAGTGGCGGGACCGCTGTTGTACGTGTCGTTCGGGTTGTACGTGCCGTAGGGGGCGTTCGTCTCACCGGTGTTGTACACATCACGTCCGCCGTACGCGGGAGTGCCCGCGGCCGCGCCCGGATTGTTGTAGGCCGGGATGTTGTATCCCGTGTCGTTCAGCGGGTCGTAGGCCGACGGGGGCGCCTCGCCGACCGGCGGCGGCGAGGGGATCGGCCAGCTGCCCGAGGTGCTGCCGGGGCCGTCCACGCGCGGCGCCGCCCCCGTGGTCCGGGGGTCGAACGGCACGTTCATGCGCGCGGTCTGGTCGGCCGCGAAGGGCTGCCCGGGCGGCGGCGTCGCGACGGCCCGGTAGGCGGCGGCGAAGCCGGGGGTGGGCTCGGGCTCCGCGGCGGAGGCCGGGGTGTCGTACAGCGGGGAGGAGGGCCGCGGACCGCGCGGCGCCGGCCTCGTCGCGTCGGCGCGGGGAGGCGTCGCGCCGCGCGCGTTCTCGTAGCCCGGCAGCCCGGACTCCGCCGCCCTGGCCCGGCTCGCGTCCAGGTCGTCCAGCTCCGGCCGCTCGCCGCCGCCCAGGACCGCCACGAGCCGGCCGGCGAGCCTGCGCTTGACCGGGCGCGGCGCCGCACGCACGGCCAGGGCCGCCATGACGCCCAGCAGGGACAGGCCGTAGAGGATGAGGAAGATCGGCTTGGCCTCCCGGCCCGCGTACAGGCCGTGGATCAGCGCCGCGCACCAGGCCGGGTAGGCCAGCATGTGCATCGCCCGCCAGCGCGCCGCGACCGGGGCCGGGGTGGCGAAGTTGCTGCGCAGTGCCCCGGTGATGCCCACGAAGATCATCAGCAGGCCGGCCAGGGAGCCGAGGCCGACCAGGCCCTCGATCCCGGTGAGGCCGAGCGAGAACGGGATCAGCGCGGCGATCAGCTGGGTGTGACCCAGCACGATCTTGGTGGTGATGTGCACCAGGAGGAACGCGATCGAGGCGACCGCGGTGGTCCGGTGCACCGCCTGGCCCACGATCCGCTGGCGCGTGTTCAGGATGATCCGGTCCTGGGCGACCAGGCCCCAGATCACCGAGCAGCTGAGCGAGACGAGGGAGAGCACACCCGCGCCGAAGTTCAGGAACTCGCGGAACTGGCTGCCTCCGGCCAGCACGACCACGGGTATGAGGAGCAGGACGACAGCCGACGCCACCCCATAGGCCGAGCGGCCCGGTTTGGGGAGGGAGCTGTTACTGCGACGAGGGTTCATGGGGGCGACTCCGAGCGGTTCGGGAAAGCGGTCCCGGGCACGAACTCTAAGTGGCTCCAAACCGAGCAGTACGCCGTTTGAGTTATTGCGTTGTTATCAACGACGCTGCCGGGGCTCGTGTTGTCCCCATAGGATCCATTACGCCGGGTTAAATTTGAACGATGTTCAGTTTTTCTGAACCTTCACAAACGGATCCCCGGTCCCTCACGACTCGCCGGGGGCCGGCATCCCGCCCCGCGGACGCCCGTCGCCCCGCACTCGACGGCTGCGGTACCCTGACGCCATGCGTGCCGTACGCCTTCTGCTTAGCGAGCCGCGCTGATCAGTCCCGACCGCCGGACCAATCGGATGGTCGGCATCGGCGCGGCGTCCCCTCCTGTGCGAGGGGATTTTTCATTTCCGAAAGTCGCAGCCGTGGGCAGAGACGATCGATGGAGCTTTGAGGACCATGAGCGAGACGAACCCCGCTGCCCCCTCCGAGGTGGCAGCGCCGCACCGCTACACGGCCGCCGTGGCGGCCGACATCGAGGCACGCTGGCAGGACTTCTGGGACGCCGACGGCACCTACGCGGCGCCGAACCCCAAGGGTGACCTGGCGGGCGACCCCGGGCTGGTCGCCCGGCCCAAGAAGTTCATCATGGACATGTTCCCGTACCCCTCCGGTGCGGGCCTGCACGTCGGTCACCCGCTCGGGTACATCGCCACCGACGTGTACGCCCGCTTCCAGCGGATGACCGGCCACAACGTCCTGCACACCCTGGGCTTCGACGCCTTCGGCCTGCCCGCCGAGCAGTACGCCGTGCAGACCGGCACCCACCCGCGGGTGTCCACCGAGGCCAATATCGAGAACATGAAGGCGCAGCTGCGCCGGCTGGGCCTGGGCCACGACAAGCGCCGGTCGTTCGCCACGATCGACCCGGACTACTACAAGTGGACCCAGTGGATCTTCCTGCAGATCTTCAACTCCTGGTACGACGACGAGGCCGGGAAGGCCCGTCCGATCTCGCAGCTGATCGCCCAGTTCGAGTCCGGTGAGCGGGCCGTGCCGGGGCACACGCGCGCGTGGCCCGAGCTGAGCGCCGCCGAGCGCGCCGAGGTCCTGGGCGAGTTCCGCCTGGCCTACGCCTCCGACGCGCCCGTCAACTGGTGCCCCGGCCTCGGCACCGTGCTGGCCAACGAGGAGGTCACCGCCGACGGCCGCTCCGAGCGCGGCAACTTCCCGGTCTTCAAGGCCAAGCTGCGCCAGTGGAACATGCGCATCACCGCCTACGCCGACCGGCTGCTGGACGACCTGGAGGAGCTGGACTGGCCCGAGGCCATCAAGCTCCAGCAGCGCAACTGGATCGGGCGCTCCGAGGGCGCCCGCGTCGACTTCCCGATCGACGGCGAGCGGATCACGATCTTCACCACCCGCCAGGACACCCTGTTCGGCGCCACCTACATGGTGCTGGCGCCCGAGCACCCGCTGGTGGAGAAGTTCACCCCGGGCGCCTGGCCGGAGGGCACCCACGAGGTGTGGACCGGCGGCCACGCCACCCCGGCCGAGGCCGTCGCCGCCTACCGGGCCCAGGCCGCCTCGAAGTCGGACGTGGAGCGCCAGGCCGAGGCCAAGGACAAGACCGGCGTCTTCACCGGCGCGTTCGCCGTCAACCCGGTCAACGGCGAGAAGATCCCGGTCTTCATCGCCGACTACGTCCTGATGGGCTACGGCACTGGCGCGATCATGGCCGTCCCCGCCCACGACAGCCGCGACTTCGCCTTCGCGCGCGCCTTCGAACTGCCGATGCGCTGCGTGGTCGAGCCGGCCGACGACCGTGGCACGGACCCCTCGGCCTGGGACGACGCCTTCGCTTCGTACGACGCGAAGATCGTGAACTCCGCCGGTGACGACGTGAAGCTGGACGGCCTGGGCGTCGTCGACGCCAAGGCGCGCATCACCGAGTGGCTGGAGCGCAAGGGCATCGGCGAGGGCACCGTCAACTTCCGCCTGCGCGACTGGCTGTTCAGCCGCCAGCGCTACTGGGGCGAGCCCTTCCCGATCGTCTACGACGAGGACGGCGTGGCCCACGCGCTGCCCGAGTCGATGCTGCCGCTGGAGCTGCCCGAGGTCGAGGACTACTCGCCGCGCACCTTCGACCCGGACGACGCCGACACCCAGCCCGAGACGCCGCTGTCGCGCAACGAGGACTGGGTCAACGTCACCCTGGACCTGGGCGACGGACCGAAGAAGTACCGCCGCGAGACCAACACCATGCCCAACTGGGCCGGTTCCTGCTGGTACGAGTTCCGCTACCTGGACCCGCACAACGACCGGCAGCTGGTCGACCCGGAGATCGAGCGCTACTGGATGGGCCCGCGCGAGGGCATGCCCCACGGCGGCGTCGACCTGTACGTCGGCGGCGCCGAGCACGCCGTGCTGCACCTGCTGTACGCGCGCTTCTGGTCCAAGGTCCTGTACGACCTGGGGCACGTCTCCTCCGCGGAGCCGTTCCACAAGCTGTTCAACCAGGGCATGATCCAGGCCTACGTCTACCGGGACGCCCGCGGCATCGCGGTGCCGGCCGCCGAGGTGGAGGAGCGCGACGGCGCCTACCACTACCAGGGCGAGAAGGTCTCCCGGCTGCTGGGCAAGATGGGCAAGTCCCTGAAGAACGCGGTCACTCCGGACGAGATCTGCGCCGAGTACGGGGCCGACACGCTGCGCCTGTACGAGATGGCGATGGGCCCGCTGGACGTGTCCCGGCCGTGGGACACGCGCGCGGTGGTGGGCCAGTTCCGGCTGCTGCAGCGCCTGTGGCGCAACATCGTCGACGAGGCGACCGGCGAGGTCACCGTCGTCGACGCCGAGCCGGACGAGGCGACGCTGCGGGCCCTGCACAAGGCGATCGACGGTGTCCGCCAGGACCTGGAGGGCCTGCGCTTCAACACCGCCATCGCCAAGGTGACGGAGCTGAACAACCACCTGACCAAGACGGGCCGGCCCGTGCCGCGCTCGGTCGCCGGGGCGCTGGTGCTGATGGCCGCCCCGCTGGCCCCGCACATCGCCGAGGAGCTGTGGCACAAGCTGGGCCACTCCGGCTCGGTCGTCCACCAGGACTTCCCCGTCGCCGACCCGGCGTACGTCGTCGACGAGACCGTGACCTGCGTCGTTCAGGTCAAGGGCAAGGTGAAGGCGCGTCTGGAGGTCTCCCCGGCCATCTCCGAGGAGGAGCTGGAGAAGGTGGCGCTGGCCGACGAGAAGGTCGTCGCGGCGCTGGAGGGCGCGGGCATCCGCAAGGTGATCGTGCGGGCGCCGAAGCTGGTGAACATCGTTCCTGCGTGAGTGCCTCGGGGTAGTCCCCTACGGGCAGGTTCGGGGTTCTTCTGGAACCCGGGACCTGCCCGTTGCGTTTACCGTGGAAGGGCGGCGCGACCGGTGCCGCGCGAGCCGGAGGAGGAGCGCTGTGGAAACAGTCGTCACCGTCCTCGTCCTCCTCTTCGCGGTCTTCGTGGTGCTCGGCGCCTACGCCGCGGTGAAGGTGGTCGGGGCGGCCAAGCGCAGTGTGGACCGCACGATCACCCAGGCCCGCCGCACGGTCGAGGACCACACGCTGCGGGCCAAGTCCTTCACCCAGCCCGGCCCGGGGGGCGAACTGGCCCAGCTGCGGCTCAGCCTGCGCACCTCGATGCGCGCCACCCAGGACGCCCTGTACGCGGGCGTGCACGAGGACGAGTCCCTCAAGGAGTCCATCGCCCTGTTCGAGCGGCTCAGCGTGCACGGGCGCGAACTCGAGGGCGACCTCAGGCGACTGGAGGCCGATCCGGACCGGAAGACGCTCACCGAGCGGCTCCCGGTCCTGCGCGAACGCACCCGGCGCATCACGGAATCGGCCGACTCCCTGCGCTGGGCGGCCCGCGACCGCGCCCGCCGCTTCGCCGACGACGACCTGGACACGCTGAGCGCCCAGATCGACGTGGAGGCCGGCGCGCTGCGCCACTGGACCAAGACCGAGCCGTCCGAGCCGCCGACAGAGACCGAGCCGTCCGGTCCGACGACCGAGCCACCGGCCGCCGCGGCGGACCCGCGGACCTGGCGCGGGGCCCCACGGCAGGCCTCCGCCGAGGAGCCGGACCGGCCCGCCATCACCCCGTCGGGCCGTCGCCCGGTCTACCCCTGGCAGAAGAAGCCCCGGCCCGAGAGCACGACTTGAACACGGTCCGATCCGGCCACACATGACCCGGTGAGAGGGGCTGGGCTGCCGTCGGGGCACTACGGCAGGTAACCTCCAGCTCATGTCCCGCCATGTCGCGATCGTCACCGATTCAACGGCCTACCTGCCGCCGCGGACGATGGAGCGCCACGGCATCACCGCGGTTCCGCTGACCGTGGTCCTCGGAGACCAGGCGCTCGAAGAGGGCACCGAGATCTCGACGCGTTCACTCGCCCAGGCGCTGCAGAAGCGGCGGCCCGTCACCACCTCGCGGCCCAGCCCCGAGCTGTTCGCCGAGACCTACCGCGGGGTCGCGGCGTCCGGCGCGAGCGGCATCGTCTCCCTGCACCTGTCCGCGGAGCTCTCCGGCACGTACGACGCCGCGGTGCTCGCCGCGCGTGAGGCGCCGGTGCCGGTACGGGTGGTGGACACCGGGATGGTCGCGATGGCGCTCGGCTTCTGCGCCCTGGCCGCGGCCGAGACCGCGGAGGCCGGCGGCACGGTGGACGAGGCGGTCGCGGCCGCGGAGAAGCGTGCCGGGGGCACCTCCGCCTTCTTCTACGTCGACACCCTCGACTATCTGCGCCGCGGCGGCCGCATCGGCGCGGCGCAGGCGCTGCTGGGTTCCGCGCTCGCCGTGAAACCGCTGCTCCAGTTGCAGGACGGCCGGATCGAACTCCTGGAGAAGGTGCGCACCGCCTCGAAGGCGATCGCCCGCCTGGAGGAGATCGTGGCCGAGCGCGCGGGCGACGCCGACGTCGATGTCGCCGTCCACCATCTCGCCGCTCCCGAACGGGCGTCGGCCCTCGCGGACCGGCTGCGCACACGGGTGTCCGGCCTGGCCGACCTGCACGTCAGCGAGGTCGGGGCGGTGATCGGCGCGCACACCGGTCCGGGGCTGCTGGGGGTCGTGGTCTCGCCGCGCTGACCCGTACGGGTGAGCGAGTTGTCCACAACCGGGCGGTAGTCCCCGGAAATCGAGCAAGATCATCGCGGGTGTGCCGGGTTGCCGGATGCTCCTGGCATGGCACTTCGATCACGCTCACGCACAGCGGCGGCGACCAGCGGCCCGGGCCGCACGCCCGACTCGGACGGCCGCTCCCGCCACCGACGCCCGCCGGCCCGCCGGGGCTCCCACGCCTCGGCGGAGGATCTGCACCGCCGCGCGCAGGCACTGTTCGCCGAACGCGCGGGGCGGGCGGGGGAACCGGGCGGTGACTCCCGGGAGGTCACGCGCAAGCACAAGACCGGCCCTGACCCGGCGACGCCGATTCGGCCCCCTCGTCCCAGGCCGTCCTGGGCCACCGCGACGCCGGACCGGACGGGCCGCCCACCGGACGCGGCGAGCGCGGCTGCGGCGCTTGGCGCGGGGTCGCTCCCTGTGGGTGGTGAGGGTGCGATGACCGGGGGCGACTTCGGTCGCGCCGGCAGGAGCGAGCCGAGCGCGGCGGGCGTGGGTTCGCTTGCGGCGGGTGGCGCGGATCCGAACGGTGTGGCTGATGTGGGGCTTGGCGTTGTGGGGAGGGCGGGTGTGACCGCCGTGGGTTCGCTTGCGGCGGGTGGTAGGGCGCCGTCTGTCCTGGCCGAGGTCGTCACTGCCACGGCTGAGCCGAGCGCGGCGGGCCTGGGCCGACTTGTGGCGGGTGGCGCGGATCCGAACGGTGTGGCTGATGTGGGGCTTGGCGTTGTGGGGAGGGCGGGTGTGACCGCCGTGGGTTCGCTTGCGGCGGGTGGTAGGGCGCCCTCTGTCCTGGCCGACGTCGTTACTGCCAAGGGTGAGCCGAGTGCGGTGGCCGTGGGTCAGCCTGCGGTGGAGGGCACGGATTCGACTGCACTGGGGGATAGGGCTTTTGTCGCCGTGGGGGAGGCGGGCCCGGCCGAGGTGGCCGGTGGTGGGCTGGTCGGCGCGGGCCGGGCAGCCGCAGCCGGAGCCTCTGCTGCGGTGGTGGGCGGCGTGGGTTCGGCGGCCGTGGTCGGCGGCGGGGCGACTGGCGTGGCCGCTGGCGGCTCGGCCGCGGTGGCCGATGTCGGCCCGGCTGCGGTCGTCGACGGGGGTTCGGGGGACGTGAGTCCGTCTGGCGCGGGCCGCGTGAGCCCCGCTGCCGTGCGCGAAGTGAGCTGCTCGACCACGGCGGTTGGGGCAGGCCCGGTGGCGGCCGGCCGCAGGGGCGCGGCCCATCCCGCTGTGCGGGGCGCCGTGGAGACGGGCGGCGATGCCGAGCCGGAGCCCGTCGGTCCTGCCGGGGTGCCGGACTGGCGGGAGCGGACCGGGGCCGCGGTGCGCGAGCGCATGCCGTTGTGGCTGCAGGCACGGTGCGGGCTGGAGCGCAGGAACGTGGTGGCACTCACCGTGCTGTTCGCCGTCGCCGCGCTCCTCGCCGTGCAGCACTTCTGGACCGGCCGTACGCAGACGGTCCAGGCACCCGAGGTGGTGCGGGCCGTGGCTCCCCACGAGGACCAGGGGCAGGACAAGGCCACCACTGCCGGGGCGCCGCCGGTCCTCGCGCGGGGCGCTCCGGCGTCCCCCGGCACGGAGATCGTGGTGGACGTCAGCGGCAAGGTCCGGCGCCCCGGAATCCAGCGCCTGCCGGCCGGGTCGCGGGTGGCCGACGCCCTTCAGGCGGCCGGCGGGGTGCGTCCCGGCACCAGTACCGACGGCCTCAACCGGGCCCGCTTCCTGGTGGACGGCGAACAGGTCGTCGTCGGCGGCCCGGCCCCCGCCGCCGTACCCGAGGCGCCCGGGGCGGGCCTCTCCGGCGCGGCCGGTACGGGTGCCGCGGGCAACTCCGCGGCCCCGGTCTCCCTCAGCACGGCCACCGCTGACCAGTTGCAGACCCTGCCCGGCGTCGGTCCCGTGCTGGCCCGGCGCATCATCGACTACCGCACGCAGCACGGCGGCTTCCGCTCGGTGGACCAGCTGCGTGAGGTCAGCGGCATCGGCACGCGCCGCTTCGCCGATCTGCGGGACCTGGTCAGCCCGTGAACCCCGATACCGAGACCGGCACCGACGCCGAGCGAGGCCCCGCGCCTCCCGGCCGCCCCGCCCCTGCCGAGCCCCCATCCACCCGGACCCACGTCCGTCCCGCGGTGCACGCCGCCTCCGGCAAGCGACTGGGCAACGCCCATCCCCGGCAGGAAGGACCGGCAGACCTCCGGCTCGTCCCGCCCGCCCTCGCGGCCTGGGCGACGGCGGCCGTGGCGCTGGACGCCTCCACGGGCCGAGTGACCGGCTTCGTGATCGCCTGCCTCGCCGCTGCCGCCGCACTCCTGGTACGCCGACGACGCGGAAGCCGTGGAACACCCGCACCCACGGCAGGGCAGCCACCCGCTCCTGCCATCAGGCGGTCCGGGACACGTGCCTCCTGGGCGCGTACCTCCGCTGCCGCCGCGCTGCTGGGCGCCGCCGCTGCCGCCGTGTCCGCCGGGCTCCACGGGGCGGACGTGCGGCGCGGTCCGGTGCCCGCTCTGGCACGGCAGTTCGCCACGGTGACCGCCGAGGTGGAGCTGACCTCCGACCCCCGCCTCACCCGCCCCCGGATCCGCGGTGACCGTCAGGCGCCTCCCTCCGTACGGATGGACGCCGAGGTGCTGCGCGTCGACCGACCCGGCTCGGCGGCGGCCGTGGTGACCCGGACTCCGGTGCTGATCCTGGTCGACATCGGCTCGTGGACGGCGTCCCGTGTCGGGGCCCCGTCGGGGAACCCGGGACGCTCGCCGGACGGACACGACACACACCCCGAGGAAGGGGTACAGCTCTCGCCCTGGCTGGGGCTGCTGCCGTCCACGCGGCTGAAAGTGACCGCGCGGCTGGCGCCCCCGATGACGGGCGGCGACCGGATCGCGGCGGTCCTCAGGGTCCAGGACAGGGCGCCGCCCGAGGTGGTGGCGGAGCCGTCCGCGCCACAGCGGCTGGCGGGCCGGCTGCGTGCCGGGCTGCGGGCGGCGACCGACGGCCTGCCGGCGGACGCGCGGGCGCTGCTGCCGGGCCTGGTCGTCGGGGACACCTCGCGGATCACCCCCGAACTCGACGAGGCGTTCAAGGCGACGGACCTCACACACCTCCTGGCCGTCTCCGGGAGCAACCTCACCATCCTGCTCGCCCTGCTCCTGGGGCCACCGGGCCTGGCCCAGCGAGTGGAGCGCCGCGGCCTGGCACCGCGGCTGGGCCTGCCCCTGCGCGGCACCGCGCTGTTCGGGGCGGCGCTCACGCTGGGGTTCGTCGTCGTGTGCCGGCCCGACCCGAGCGTGCTGCGGGCCGCGGCCTGCGGAGCGGTGGCGCTGCTCGCCCTCGCGACCGGGCGCCGCAGATCGCTGCTCCCCGCCCTGGCGACGGCCGTACTGCTCTTGGTGCTCTACGACCCGTGGCTGTCGCGCAGTTACGGCTTCCTGCTGTCGGTGCTGGCCACCGGAGCCCTGCTCACGCTCGCGCCCCGCTGGAGCGCAGCGCTGCAACGCCGTCGGGTCCCCGCCAGGGCGGCCGAGGCGCTGGCCGCGGCGGCAGCGGCGCAAGCGCTGTGCGCTCCCGTCGTCGCCGTGCTGTCGGCCCGGGTGAGCCTGGTGGCGGTGCCGTGCAACCTGCTCGCGGAGGCCGCCGTCGCGCCCGCGACCGTGCTGGGATTCGCGGCGCTGGCGACGGCACCGCTCGCGATGCCGGTGGCGAAGACGCTGGCCTGGTGCGCGAGTTGGCCGGCCGGGTGGATCGCGGACGTGGCCCGGACCGGGGCGGCCCAGCCCGGTGGGGGAGTGGACTGGCCGGACAACTGGACCGGGGCGCTGCTGCTGGCCCTCGTCACGGTGGCGGCCGCGCTCGCGGGCCGGTGGCTGCTGAGACACCCCTGGCTCTGCGGGATCTGCGGGGCGCTGCTCCTCCTGGTGGTCGTGCAGCCGCCGCCACTGACCCGGGTGATCACCGGCTGGCCGCCGCCCGGCTGGCGGTTCGCGATGTGCGACGTGGGCCAGGGCGACGCGACGGTGCTCGCGGCGGGCAGCGGCGCCGGTGTGGTCGTGGACGCCGGGCCCGATCCGGCACTGGTGGACCACTGCCTGCGCAAGCTCGGCGTCACCAGGGTCCCGCTGGTCGTACTGACCCACTTTCACGCCGACCACGTGGCCGGCCTGCCGGGCGTGCTGCGCGGACGCGCGGTGGGCGCGATCGAGACGACCGGTTACGAAGAACCCGCGCAGCAGGCCGAGTTCGTACGGAAGGAGGCGGCCCGTCGCGGCATCCCGCTGACCCGTGCCGGTGCCGGGGAACAGCGCGGTACCGGTGACCTGACCTGGCAGGTGCTGTGGCCGCCACCGCCCCCCGCACCGGACCCGGACGGACCCAACGACGCCAGCGTCACACTGCTCGTCCACTCCGGCGGACTGCGCCTGCTTCTCCTGGGCGACCTCGAACCCCCGGCACAGCAGGCGCTGTTGAACTCCCCGATGAGCGCGCGACTGGCTGGCGTGGACGTGCTCAAGGTCGCCCACCACGGCTCGGCGTACCAGAGCCCGGACCTGATACGCGTGGCGGCCCCGCGACTGGCCCTGATCTCCTGCGGCGCGGACAACAGCTACGGGCACCCGGCTCCTCCCACCGTCGCGGCCCTGCGCGCGCTGGGCGCGGTGGTGCTGCGCACGGACCGGGACGGGGCGCTCGCGGTGACCGGTGCGGGTGCGGGAGTGCGTGTGGCGCGGAACTGAATGCCGGGGATGTGTGCCGGTTGTGGGGAGGGAGAGGTGAAAATATTCATTTTCTGTCAATGAGCAGCCAGTTGATGCTCCTTGTGTGCAGTCCCGTGGCATGTGCCGGATTCTCGCGATGTGGGCTCGTGTTGCCTGGAATGCCCTGTTGGTGATCGAATACTTCTTCGGCAATGGAGATGTCGAGGCATGCATGGGGTGGCGCAGATGTTCGGCCGCTGGCTGGGAAACCGGACGAACCGGGTGCAACAGGCGAGTCCGCTCGCGGCGGTGCAGACCCCGCCCGACGCGGGTGTGTTGAGCTGCCGGGTGCTCGATCCGGTCAACCAACCGGTGGCGCACGCCGAGTTCACCGTCAGCGACACCATGGGGCGCACGGCGGTCGGCGGCGGCACGGATCCCTACGGGTTGTTCCTGGCGACGGTGCCGGCGGGGGAGTACCGGCTCGCCATCTCCGCGGAGGGGTACACGCCGCACCGGGCGACCGTGTTCGTCGGCGAGAACTCGCTGGCCCCGTTGGGCGATGTGACCCTCCAGGTCGCCCAGCCGCCGGGCCTGCCGGCGCCGGGCGACTGGGAGATAGAGGCGACGCACTCCTCGATCGGCTTCACCGCCCGGCACATCGGGCTGGCCCGGATCCACGGGCGGTTCAACTCCTTCGCGGGAGCGGTGCGGATCTCCGATCCCGTGGAGCGGTCCGCGATGCACGTGGTGATCGACGCGGCGTCCATCGACACCAACGTGCGGATGCGTGACGACCATCTGCGCTCGGCGGACTTCCTGGACGTGGCGAACTTCCCGACGCTGGAGTTCTACAGCGAGCGGTGCGTGCACAGGGGCGGCAGCAGATGGGCCGTCACCGGCGCGCTGTCGCTGCACGGGGTGACGCGTACGGTCACCCTCGACATGGAGTACCTCGGGCTCGGCAACGGCATAGAGGGCGAGGTGCGGGCGGCCTGCCGGGCCACCACCGAGCTGCACCGTGACGACTACACGGTGAGCTGGCAGACGATGCTGGCGCGGGGGATCGCCGTGGTCGGGCCGACCATCCAGGTCGCCCTCGACGTGCAGCTCGTCCCCAAGGCCTGACCCCCGGCCGGGCACGGCCGTCAGGCGCCGCCGGCCGTCGGCCGCCGGTCCTCGTCACGGCGGGCTGCCGGACAATGGCACCGTGAGCGATGTGAGACACGTGCTGGTGCTGCCCGACCGCGATGCCGCGGAGGAGGTGGCGCAGGCACTCGCGGAGCGGTTCGCGGTCGACGAGGAGCCGCGGATCGTCCGCGACGCGCTGGCCGGTGAGGACGACGCCGAGGACGCGCAGTGGCTCGTCGTCCTCCGGGACGAGGCGGAACGGCTGGATCCGGTGGAGCTGGACGCGTTCGCGGCGGAGTGGGAGGGCTGGCGCGAGGAGCCGTAGCCCTGTAGGGGCCAGGAGCGAACCGGTGTCGTCCGCGGCGTCCGGTGCCACGTGCCGGGGGCGTTGTCAGTGGTCCGTGGGATGCTTGTCGCGATGGCCAGGAAGACTGCGAACGACGACCTTCTCGCCCCGGTGACGCTAGCCGTGGGGCAGGAGGACCTCCTGCTCGACCGTGCCGTGCGGGAGGTGGTGGCCGCCGCCAGGGCCGCCGACGCCGACACGGACGTACGGGACCTCACCCCGGACCAGTTGCAGCCCGGCACGCTCGCCGAGCTGACCAGTCCGTCGCTCTTCGCCGAGCGCAAGGTCGTGGTCGTGCGCAACGCGCAGGACCTGTCGGCCGACACGGTCAAGGACGTCAAGGCGTATCTGGGGGCGCCCGCCGAGGAGATCACACTGGTGCTGCTGCACGCGGGCGGCGCCAAGGGCAAGGGCCTGCTCGACGCGGCGCGCAAGGCCGGTGCGCGCGAGGTGGCCTGCCCGAAGATGACCAAGCCGGCCGACCGGCTCGCCTTCGTACGGGGCGAGTTCCGCGGGCTCGGGCGCTCGGCCACACCCGAGGCGTGCCAGGCGCTGGTCGACGCGATCGGCAGCGATCTGCGGGAGCTGGCGTCGGCGGTGGCGCAGTTGGTCGCCGACATCGAGGGGACGATCGACGAGGCCGTCGTCGGCCGCTACTACACCGGGCGGGCCGAGGCGTCCAGCTTCACGGTCGCCGACCGGGCCGTCGAGGGACGGGCGGCGGAGGCGCTGGAGGCGCTGCGGTGGTCGCTGGCCACCGGCGTGGCACCGGTGATGATCACCAGCGCGCTCGCCCAGGGCGTGCGGGCGATCGGAAAGCTGTCGTCCGCGCGAGGCGGCCGTCCGGCCGACCTGGCACGGGAACTCGGCATGCCGCCCTGGAAGATCGACCGCGTCCGGCAGCAGATGCGCGGCTGGACCCCGGACGGTGTGGCCGTCGCTCTCCGCGCGGTGGCCGAGGCCGACGCGGGCGTCAAGGGCGGCGGCGACGACCCCGAGTACGCCCTGGAGAAGGCGGTGGTGACCATCGCCCGGGCGGCCCGCTCCAGAGGACGCGGCTGAGACGGCCCGCGCCACCCCACGTCGAAGGTCCAAGCCTCTCTTCACGCTCGCGCGACACGCCGAAGACCCCGCCGCTCTCCCTGGGGAAAGGGAGTGCGACGGGGTCTTCGGTTCACGCAGTTCGGTTCCGCGCCCGCGTGGCGAACGCAGGCCGCGCGCGGATCCGGGGGTTGCCGGTCGGGGGCGGATGAGAGAGGGCCCGCCCTCGGTCCTTCCGGCCAAGTCGGATCCCGGAGGATCCGTTCAGATCAAGGAAGGGGCTCAGCCCTTGAGGGCCGTGACCTTGGTGGCCAGCGCCGACTTCTTGTTGGCGGCCGCGTTCTTGTGGATGACGCCCTTCGAGACGGCCTTGTCGAGCTGACGCGCGGCAGCGCGCTGGAGCTCGGTGGCCTTCTCGACGTCACCCGCGGCAGCGGCCTCGCGGGCCTTGCGGATCGCGGTCTTCAGAGAGGACTTGACGGCCTTGTTGCGCAGCCGCGCCTTCTCGTTGGTCTTGTTCCGCTTGATCTGGGACTTGATGTTCGCCACGAATGAGCCTTTTCAGGTTCTGGCACGGGGCCGCACGGGTCCCGTACCGGTGATTTCTTGGGTTGTGCCTCGCGCGTAGAGGGCATGAGACACAGTCGCCCAGGCTACCAGTGGCCCGCTGGGCGGCCCAAACCGGTCGCCGGTCCCCACCCGTGGGACCATGGAAGCTACGTATCGTTCCGACCCGAGGCATAAGGCGCCTCAAGAAACAGGACCCTGCGTGCCCGCGACCCCTGACAACGTGCCCGAGCCGAGCCGTACCGCCCCGGCTCTGATCCGCAACTTCTGCATCATCGCGCACATCGACCACGGCAAGTCCACGCTCGCCGACCGGATGCTCCAGCTGACCGGGGTGGTCGAGCAGCGGCAGATGCGCGCCCAGTACCTCGACCGCATGGACATCGAGCGCGAGCGCGGCATCACGATCAAGTCCCAGGCGGTGCGTCTGCCGTGGGCTCCCACCCACGACCCCGGCAACACGCACATCCTCAACATGATCGACACCCCGGGGCACGTCGACTTCACCTACGAGGTCTCGCGGTCGCTCGCCGCCTGCGAGGGGACCGTCCTGCTCGTCGACGCGGCCCAGGGCATCGAGGCCCAGACCCTCGCCAACCTCTACCTGGCGATGGAGAACGACCTCACGATCATCCCGGTCCTCAACAAGATCGACCTGCCGGCCGCGCAGCCGGAGAAGTTCGCCGAGGAGCTGGCCAACCTCGTCGGCTGCGAGCCCGGCGACGTGCTGAAGGTCTCCGCCAAGACCGGTCTCGGCGTCGAGGCGCTGCTCGACCGGGTGGTCAAGGAGATCCCGGCTCCGGTCGGCGTCGCCGACGCCCCCGCCCGCGCGATGATCTTCGACTCCGTCTACGACTCCTACCGCGGTGTCGTGACCTACGTCCGTGTCATCGACGGTCAGCTCAACAAGCGCGAGCGGATCCGGATGATGTCCACCGGCGCCACCCACGAGCTGCTGGAGATCGGCACCAACTCCCCGGAGATGCTGCCGGCCGACGGTCTCGGCGTCGGCGAGGTGGGCTACCTGATCACCGGGGTGAAGGACGTCCGCCAGTCCAAGGTCGGTGACACCGTCACCAGCCAGCACAAGGGGGCCGAGGAGGCGCTGGGCGGCTACAAGGACCCCAAGCCGATGGTCTTCTCCGGCCTGTATCCGCTGGACGGCTCCGACTACCCCGAGCTGCGCGAGGCGCTGGACAAGCTCCAGCTCAACGACGCCGCCCTGGTCTACGAGCCGGAGACCTCCGCCGCCCTCGGCTTCGGCTTCCGCGTCGGCTTCCTCGGACTGCTCCACCTGGACGTGATCCGCGAGCGGCTGGAGCGCGAGTTCGGGCTCGACCTGATCGCCACCGCCCCCAACGTGGTCTACCGCGTGCTGATGGAGGACGGCACCGAGCACACGGTCACCAACCCCAGCGAGTTCCCCGAGGGGAAGCTCGCCGAGGTGTACGAGCCCGTCGTACGGGCCACGATCCTCGCGCCCACCGAGTTCATCGGCTCGATCATGGAGCTGTGCCAGACTCGCCGCGGCACCCTCCTGGGCATGGACTACCTCTCCGAGGACCGCGTGGAGATCCGCTACACCCTCCCGCTCGCCGAGATCGTCTTCGACTTCTTCGACCAGCTGAAGTCCAAGACCCGCGGCTACGCCTCCCTCGACTACGAGCCCACCGGTGAGCAGAGCAGCTCCCTGGTCAAGGTCGACATCCTGCTGCACGGCGACAAGGTGGACGCCTTCTCTGCGATCACCCACAAGGACCAGGCGTACGCGTACGGCGTCCGGCTCGTCGCCAAGCTCAAGGAGCTGATCCCGCGGCAGAGCTTCGAGGTGCCCGTCCAGGCCGCCATCGGCTCCCGGGTCATCGCCCGCGAGACCATCCGCGCCATCCGCAAGGACGTCCTCGCCAAGTGCTACGGCGGTGACATCTCCCGTAAGCGGAAGCTGCTGGAGAAGCAGAAGGAGGGCAAGAAGCGCATGAAGATGGTGGGTTCCGTGGAGGTTCCGCAGGAGGCCTTCATCGCGGTGCTCTCCAGCGATGACAGCGCGGGGTCGGCCAAGGGCAAGAAGTGACCCCCCGGTAGCCCGGGGCGTGCGGCCGTTACCCGGTGAACCGGGTGAAAATGGGGCCCGTCGTGCGAAAGCGCGGCGGGCCCTCGCGCATCCGCGCGGTAGCTCTCTGTGCGAAGTGACGGAGCACTGCCCCTTACGCGGTGACCGGTCGCGCCTTAGTCTGATCCTGCTCGTTAGTTACTCGTGAGTTAAGCAACAGTCCGCACCACCACACGTGAGTCACCCCAGCCGCAAAGAGCCAGCCGCACTGTCGCGGGCCCCGGAGGATGTCGTGAGCGACGCACAGACCCTGATCGAGAACCGTCCGCCGTCCGTGGCGGCCCTCTTCCTGGAGCGTGTGGCGGCGACACCGGACGCCGAGGCCTACCGCTACCCCGTACCCGCGGCCTCCGGCGAGGGTCCGGACGACTGGAAGTCGCTGAGCTGGGCGCAGTCCGCCGAGCGGGTCCACGCGATCGCGGCCGGACTCATCGAACTGGGCGTGCGGCCGGAGGAGCGTGTCGCGCTCGCCTCCGCCACCCGTGTGGAGTGGCTGCTGGCCGACCTCGGCATCATGTGCGCGGGCGCGGCCACGACCACGGTCTACCCGCAGACCAACGCCGGCGAGGCGGCCTTCATCCTCTCCGACTCCCAGAGCCGGGTGCTCATCGCGGAGAACGCCGAGCAGCTGGCCAAGGCCGAGGAGAAGCGCGCAGAGCTGCCCGAGCTGCACCACGTCGTCGTCATCGACGCGGACGGCGTCGAGACCGGCGACCGGGTGCTCAGCCTGGCCGAGCTGGAGCGGCGCGGCGCCGCGTACCTGGGCGAGCACCCCGAGCTGATCAAGGAGAGAGTCGGCGCGATCACCAAGGATCAGCTCGCCACCCTCATCTACACCTCCGGCACCACCGGCCGCCCCAAGGGCGTCCGGCTGCCGCACGACAACTGGTCGTACATGGCCAAGGCCATCGCCGCCACCGGGCTGGTCGGCGCCGACGACGTGCAGTACCTGTGGCTGCCGCTCGCGCACGTCTTCGGCAAGGTCCTCACCTCCGGCCAGATCGAGGTCGGGCACGTGACGGCCGTGGACGGCCGCGTGGACAAGATCATCGAGAATCTGCCGGTCGTCCAGCCGACCTACATGGCGGCCGTCCCGCGCATCTTCGAGAAGGTCTACAACGGCGTCGCCGCCAAGGCTCGTGCCGGCGGCCCGGCCAAGTACAAGATCTTCCAGTGGGCCGCCGAGGTCGCCCGCGAGTACGCCAAGGTCACCCAGGACAACTTCAGGCGCACCGGCACCCGCTCCGCGCCCCTCGGCCTGGCCGCCAAGCACAAGGTCGCCGACGCGCTCGTCTACGCCAAGATCCGCGAGGCCTTCGGCGGCCGGCTGCGTGCCTGCGTCTCGGGCAGCGCCGCCCTCGCCCCGGAGATCGGCTACTTCTTCGCCGGCGCCGGCATCCACATCCTGGAGGGCTACGGCCTCACCGAGTCCTCCGCCGCCTCCTTCGTCAACCCCGGCGAGGCCTACCGCACCGGCACGGTCGGCAAGCCGCTGCCCGGCACCCAGGTGCGCATCGCGGACGACGGCGAGATCCTGCTGCGCGGCCCCGGCGTCATGGAGGGCTACCACAAGCTGCCCGAGCAGACCGCCGAGGTGCTGGAGGCCGACGGCTGGTTCCACACCGGCGACATCGGCGAGCTCTCCCCGGACGGCTATCTGCGCATCACCGACCGCAAGAAGGACCTCATCAAGACCTCCGGCGGCAAGTACATCGCGCCCGCCGAGGTCGAGGGCCAGTTCAAGGCGGTGTGCCCGTACGTCTCCAACATCCTCGTGCACGGCGCCGACCGGAACTTCTGCACCGCGCTGATCGCACTCGACGAGCCGGCGATCCTGGAGTGGGCCAAGGAGAACGGCCTGGAGGGCAGGCCGTACGCCGAGGTCGTCGCCGCGCCGCGGACGGTCGAGATGGTCGACGGCTACGTCAGGCAGCTCAACGAGGGCCTGCAGCGCTGGCAGACCGTCAAGAAGTTCCGCCTGCTGCCGCGCGACCTCGACGTCGAGCACGGCGAGATCACCCCGAGCCTGAAGCTGAAGCGGCCCGTGGTGGAGCGGGAGTACAAGCATCTGATCGACGAGATGTATGCAGGCGCGCGTGAGGCGTGATCACTGAGCCGGCCCGGCCGGTGAACTCCCCGCGCGCCCCGGGTGCGCGGGGAACGATCACGAATAGGTTCACGGGCGCTCGGATCTGTCCGTCTTTGATCACTTTGGTAGCGCAGTTCTCATGGTTCTCGTGCAAGGCGACACACTTCGGTAACTCCTTGCTTATGGGCGCGGTCGGTCTGTCACCCTGTCGGCATCGACCGAACCGATTCGTCCGGACCGCCCGGGGAGCCGCAGATGGGGGTCATTCCCACGCAGCGGGAGACCGCCTCCCGTGCCTTCGCGGTACCCGCGCACGCGTCCGGTCCGGGCGCGTACGCCGCGGGGGCATGCCCGCGGACGCACGCGACACTGCCCGGGGGCTCCCTCGCGCCCGGCGCCGCCCGCGCGCGGCTGCGCGCCGCGCTGACCGAGTGGACGGACCTCGGGTTCGAGATCGGCGAGCGACTGGCCGAGGACGCCCTGATCGTGGTCAGCGAACTGGTCACCAACGCCGTCGTGCACGCGGGCACCGACGTCGAGCTGACCTGCCGGCTGGAGCCGGAGACCGGCGCCTGCGTGGTCGAGGTGTGCGACCACCACCCCTCGCGCCCCCTCCGCGACCACGGCTCCGGGGCACCGCACGAGACCCCGGAGCACGGCCGCGGCCTGCGGCTCGTCGCGACGCTCTGCGAGGCGTGGGGCGTCACCTACCGGGCCGGCGCCAAGACGGTGTGGGCGCGGCTGCCCGCCGAGGCCGGCCCGGCGGAGGAGGCCGGGGAGGCTGTGTACGGCGCCGAGCGCGGGCTCGGCATCGCCGAGGTCCTCGTCGCGCCCGAGCCCCAGCGCGCCGGGCGGGACCGGGACTGGCTGGGACGCGGCGCGCTGTCCTTCCTCGCGGAGGCCTCCGACCTGCTCGCCGGCCAGCTCGACGAGGACCTGGTCGCCTCGCTCACCGGACAGCTGCTCGTACCCCGGCTGGCCGACTGGTGCGCGGTGTGGCTGGAGGACGAGTCGACCGGCCGCTGGGGGGCCTCGCGCTGGAGCGGAGCCGAGGGCGGTGGAGGCTGGCACGACGGGACCGGCGCGGCCGGGCCGCGGCTCGCCCGTGTCTGGCACGGCAGCGAGAGCCGGATCGAGGAACTGCGCCGGGCCCTGGAGAAGGACCCGCCGCGCCCCACCGACGGCCTGCGGTCCGGGCCCGACCCGTACCCCTGGCCCGGGGAGGCCCTCGGCCCGCACGCGGCCCACGGCGCGGCGCTGGCGTACCGCCTGATCGCGGGAGGCCGTCCGCTGGGCACGCTGGTCATCGGTCGGACCGGGCTGCTCCGCTTCCCCGACGAGGTCACCGGGCTGATCGAGGACCTCAGCCGCCGGGTCGCCCTCGCCATCGGCGCGGCCCGGCAGTACGCCCGCCAGGCCACCATCAGCGCCGTGCTCCAGCGCGGCCTGCTGCCCGGCGCGGTCGCCGAGATCCCCGGTCTGCGCAGCGCGCTGGTGTACGAGCCGTGCGACAAGGGCGGCCCGAGCGGTGACTTCTACGACCTCTTCCCGGCCGGCGACGGCCGCTGGTGCTTCGCGGTCGGCGACGTGCAGGGCAAGGGTCCCGAGGCCGCCGTCGTCATCGGGCTCGCCCGCCCCTGGCTGCGGCTGCTGGCCCGCGAGGGCTACGGCGTCGCCGACGTCCTGGACCGCCTCAACCAGCTCCTCCTCGACGACGCCACCGAGGCCGCCGACGCCGCCGCGCGCGTCCTGGTGGCGGCCGGCGGGCGGACCCCGGTCCCCGGCGACACCCAGACCCGGTTCCTGTCCCTGCTGTACGGCGAGCTGGTCCCCTTCGACGGTGGCGTGCGCTGCACCCTCGCCTCCGCCGGGCACCCGCTGCCGCTGGTCCTCGGGCGCGAGGGAGGCGTCCGTACGGTGGCCCGGCCGCAGGCGCTGCTCGGGGTGATCGAGGACGAGACGTACGCCTGCGAGACCTTCGACCTGCGGCCCGGCGACACCCTGCTGTGCGTCACCGACGGCGTCACCGAGCGGCGCTCAGGCTCCCGTCAGTTCGACGACGGCGACGGCCTCGCCACGGCCCTCGCCGCCTGCGCCGGGCTCGACGCGGAACCGATCGCCGAGCGCATCCGCCGGCTCGTACACGACTTCGGGACGGGCCCGCCGGAGGACGACCTGGCCCTGCTGGTACTCCAGGCCGAACGCGACTGACAGAACACGACGCCCGAAGAAGCCGCCCAGCCCCCGCCGCTCCGGCGGCCGGGCCGGGCTTCTCCCGTCGTGCTGGACAATGGAAGGCATGCCTTCCGCACTTCCCGATGGTGAGTCCGTTCCCGATGACGGTGCGCTGCCCGTGGCCGCGCTCGCCGGGGCGGCCGAACGGCCCCTCGGGTTCTATCTGCACGTCCCCTACTGCGCGACCCGCTGCGGCTACTGCGACTTCAACACCTACACCGCCACCGAGCTGCGCGGCACCGGCGGGGTGCTCGCCTCCCGTGACAACTACGCCGGGACGCTGACCGACGAGGTGCGCCTCGCCCGCAAGGTGCTCGGCGACGACCCGCGCGAGGTCCGCACGGTCTTCGTCGGCGGCGGCACGCCCACGCTGCTGCCCGCCGAGGACCTGGTGCGGATGCTGGGGGCGATCCGCGACGAGTTCGGCCTCGCGGCCGACGCCGAGATCACGACGGAGGCCAACCCCGAGTCGGTCGACCCCGCCTACCTGGCCACGCTCCGCGAGGGCGGCTTCAACCGGATCTCCTTCGGCATGCAGAGCGCCCGGCAGCACGTGCTCAAGATCCTCGACCGCACCCACACGCCCGGCCGCCCCGAGGCCTGTGTGGCCGAGGCCCGCGCCGCCGGCTTCGAGCACGTCAACCTCGACCTGATCTACGGCACCCCCGGCGAGTCCGACGACGACTGGCGGGCCTCGCTGGACGCGGCCCTCGGCGCCGGCCCCGACCACGTCTCGGCGTACGCCCTCATCGTGGAGGAGGGCACCCGGCTCGCCCGCCGGATCCGGCGCGGGGAGATCCCGATGACGGACGACGACGTGCACGCCGACCGCTACCTGATCGCCGAGGAGACGCTGACCGCGGCGGGCTTCGAGTGGTACGAGGTGTCCAACTGGGCCACCTCGGAAGCCGGCCGCTGCCTGCACAACGAGCTGTACTGGCGCGGCGCCGACTGGTGGGGCGCGGGACCCGGCGCGCACAGCCACGTGGGGGGCGTGCGCTGGTGGAACGTGAAGCACCCCGGCGCGTACGCGGCGGCCCTCGCGGCCGGCCGCTCCCCGGGCGCCGGCCGGGAACTCCTCACCGAGGAGGACCGCCGGGTGGAGCGCGTCCTGCTGGAGCTGCGGCTGCGCGAGGGCGTCCCCCTGGACCTGCTGCGCCCGGACGGCCTCGCCGCGTCCCGGCGCGCGTTGTCCGACGGGCTGCTCCAGGAAGGGCCGTACGAGGCGGGGCGTGCCGTGCTCACCCTGCGGGGCCGGCTGCTGGCGGACGCGGTGGTGCGGGATCTGGTGGATTGATCACTCGGCGGAGTGAACCACCGCAGAGCCTCGGTTCGACCCCCCAACCTGCTACAAGGGAGAGCAGAAGACGAAGTTCGGCGATCCGCTGACACTCGACGCCCTCGGTGCCGAACTCGACAGGAGCGGATTCGGCACGTCGCCCGACGTCATGCCCCACCGCCGGCCGTTGCCGTGACGAAATCGATCAGCTCCTCCACCCGCCCGAGCAACTCCGGCTCCAGGTCCTTGTAGGACCGCACGCGGGACAGGATCCCCTGCCAGGCCGCGCCCGTGTTCTCCGGCCAGCCCAGGGCGCGGCACACGCCGGTCTTCCAGTCCTGGCCGCGCGGGACGCGGGGCCAGGACTCGATCCCGAGCGAGGAGGGCTTCACGGCCTCCCAGACGTCGATGTACGGGTGGCCGACCACCAGCGCGTGCTCGCTGGTCACCGACTCGGCGATGCGCCACTCCTTGCTGCCGGGCACCAGGTGGTCCACGAGGACGCCGAGGCGGGCGTCCGGACCGGGCGCGAACGCCTCGACGATCGCCGGCAGGTCGTCCACGCCCTCCAGGTACTCCACGACCACGCCCTCGACGCGCAGGTCGTCGCCCCACACCTTCTCGACCAGTTCGGCGTCGTGCCGGCCCTCGACGTAGATGCGCCCGGCGCGGGCCACACGCGCGCGTGCCCCGGGCACGGCGACCGAACCGGATGCGGTACGGGTGGGCCGTACCGGGCCTGACGACGGCTTCACCAGGGTGACCACCCGGCCCTCCAGCAGGAAGCCGCCGGACGCGAGCGGGAACACCCGGTGCTTGCCGAAACGGTCCTCCAGTGTCACCGTGCCCGCCTCGCAGCGGATCACCGCCCCGCAGAAGCCGGTCCCGGGCTCCTCCACGACCAGACCCGGCTCGGCGGGAACCTCCGGCACGGGCCGGGGCTTCTTCCAGGGCGGAGTGAGGTCGGGCGAATACTGGCGCATTCGAGTGACGATATGGACAGGCCCGTGTCCGATCAGAGCGACACGCCGAAGCGCGCGGCCAGGGCGTCCCGCTGGGCGCGGACGAAGGCGGCGTCCACCACCGCTCCGTGACCGGGGACGTACAGCGCGTCCTCGCCGCCGAGCGCCAGCAGCCGGTCGAGGGCGGCGGGCCACCGGGACGGCACGGCGTCCGGGCCCGCCTGGGGCTCGCCGGACTCCTCGACCAGGTCCCCGCAGAACACCACGGTCTGGTCGCCCGGCACCACCACCGCGAGGTCGTGCGTGGAGTGCGCCGGGCCCATGTTCGCCAGCAGCACCTCCCGCCCGCCACCGAGCCGGAGGGTGAGCCGGTCCCGGACCTCGTGGCCGGGCCTTACCAGGGCGTCCGCCGCCTCCTCGGCCGCCTTGGCGTCCAGGCCTTGGCGCACCGCGTCCCCGCGCAGCTCGGCGCGCTCACCGCTGTCACCGAACACGGCGTCCGCGCCCTCGGCGGCGAAGATCTCCGCGCCGTCGAACTGCGCGGCCCCGAAGATGTGGTCGAAGTGGGGGTGGGTGAGCGCGAGATGTGTCACATCACCACCGGCGAGCGCCCGCGCCCACGCACGCAACCGTGCGCCCTCCGCGTGGCTCGAACCCGCGTCGACCATCAGCGCGGCGCCCTCCCCGACGACCAGCCCGACCGTGCAGTCCCATCCGGGCAGGCGGCACCGCCCCACCCCGTCCGCCAGCCGTTCCCATTCCAGTTCTTCCCGAGGGGCTTCCCGCGCATCCGTCATAGGGCGACGCTAGCGGTGATGCCCGCCGGGTACGACATCCCGGCCGATCCCGGGTGATCCCGGTCCCGACCTCGTAGTCCGTCGCGGCCCGGCCTTGCCGGGGGCGTACCCGGCAGCCGTACACTGGGCCGGGTAGAGCTGGCACTCGTATGCGCAGAGTGCCAGGCGGGTGGCCGAGGAACGACCCTGGAGGTGCGCGCGATGCTCAGCGAGCGGCGGCTTCAGGTGCTGCGCGCCATCGTCCAGGACTACGTCGGCACCGAGGAGCCGGTGGGCTCCAAGGCCCTCACCGAGCGGCACAGCCTGGGCGTCTCACCGGCCACGGTCCGCAACGACATGGCGGCCCTGGAGGACGAGGGCTACATCGCCCAGCCGCACACCAGTGCCGGCCGTATCCCCACCGACAAGGGGTACCGCCTGTTCGTCGACAAGCTGGCCGAGGTCAAGCCGATGACCGCGCCCGAGCGGCGTGCCATCCAGAACTTCCTCGACGGCGCCGTCGACCTCGACGACGTGGTGGCCCGCACGGTACGGCTGCTCGCCCAGCTGACCCGGCAGGTCGCCGTCGTGCAGTATCCGTCGCTGACCCGTTCGACCGTGCGGCACGTGGAACTGCTTGCTCTCGCGCCCGCGCGTGTGATGCTCGTGCTGATCACGGACACCGGCCGGGTCGAGCAGCGGATGGTCGACTGCCCGGCGCCCTTCGGGGAGACCTCCCTGGCCGATCTGCGGGCACGGCTGAACAGCCGGGTCGCGGGCCGCCGTTTCACGGACGTCCCGCACCTCGTGGAGGACCTGCCCGACGGCTTCGACCTCGAGGACCGGGGTACCGTCTCGACCGTGCTGTCCACCCTCCTGGAGACGCTCGTCGAGGAGAACGAGGAGCGGCTGGTCATCGGCGGCACCGCCAACCTCACCCGCTTCGCGCACGACTTCCCGCTCACGATCCGGCCCGTTCTGGAGGCGCTGGAGGAGCAGGTCGTGATGCTGAGGCTGCTCGGTGAGACGCAGAATCCGGGCATGACCGTGCGCATCGGTCACGAGAACGCCCACGAAGGACTCAACTCCACGTCCATCGTGTCGGTCGGCTACGGTTCGGGCGGCGAGGCAGTGGCCAAGCTCGGCGTGGTCGGACCGACCCGCATGGATTACCCGGGAACGATGGGAGCGGTACGCGCAGTGGCACGGTACGTCGGACAGATCCTGGCGGAGTCGTAGGTGGCCACGGACTACTACGCCGTTCTCGGCGTGCGCCGTGACGCGTCGCAGGAAGAGATCAAGAAGGCCTTCCGGCGGCTCGCGCGCGAGCTGCACCCGGATGTCAACCCGGATCCGAAGACCCAGGAGCGGTTCAAGGAGATCAACGCCGCCTACGAGGTGCTCTCCGACCCGCAGAAGAAGCAGGTCTACGATCTCGGCGGCGACCCCCTCTCGCAGGCCGGCGCGGCCGGCGCGAGCGGCTTCGGGGCCGGTTCCTTCGGGAACTTCTCCGACATCATGGACGCCTTCTTCGGCACGGCGTCGCAGCGCGGACCGCGTTCGCGCACGCGCCGCGGCCAGGACGCGATGATCCGGCTCGAGGTCGAGCTGGACGAGGCGGCCTTCGGCACCACGAAGGACATCCAGGTCGACACGGCCGTCGTCTGCAACACGTGCAGCGGCGAGGGAGCGGCCCCGGGCACCACCGCGCAGACCTGCGACATGTGCCGCGGCCGGGGTGAGGTCTCGCAGGTCACCCGGTCCTTCCTGGGCCAGGTCATGACGTCGCGCCCGTGCCCCCAGTGCCAGGGCTTCGGCACGGTGGTGCCCACCCCGTGCCCGGAGTGCGCCGGCGACGGCCGCATCCGCGCCCGCCGCACCCTGACCGTGAAGATCCCGGCCGGGGTCGACAACGGCACGCGCATCCAGCTCGCGGGCGAGGGCGAGGTCGGCCCCGGCGGCGGTCCGGCCGGCGACCTGTACGTCGAGATCCACGAGCTGCCGCACCAGACCTTCCAGCGGCGCGGTGACGACCTGCACTGCACGGTCACCATCCCGATGACCGCGGCGGCCCTCGGCACCAAGGTGCCGCTGGAGACCCTGGACGGCCTGGAGGAGGTCGACATCCGCCCGGGCACCCAGTCCGGCCAGTCGATCCCACTGCACGGCCGGGGCGTCACGCACCTGCGCGGCGGCGGCCGGGGCGACCTCATCGTCCACGTCGAGGTCCAGACCCCGACCAAGCTCGACCCCGAGCAGGAACGCCTGCTGCGCGAGCTCTCCAAGCTGCGCGGCGAGGAACGCCCACAGGGGCAGTTCCAGCCGGGGCAGCAGGGGCTGTTCTCGCGGTTGAAGGACGCGTTCAACGGTCGCTGAGGCGGGCTGGGGTCGGCCGGGGGTCCCGTGCCGAGGCGGGGCCCGGGTCGGCCGGGTTCAGTGGTTGGGCCGGAAGGGATTCCTCCGGCATATGCCGGAGGTCGCCCGGATTCGGACTCGTCAAGCGGACGTGACAACATGCCGTCATGTCCTCCGCACTGACCGATCTCTTCCCGCACCCGATCGTGCAGGCGCCGATGGCGGGCGGTCCGGCGGTGCCGCCGCTCGCCGCGGCGGTGTCCGATGCGGGTGGGCTGGGATTCCTCGCCGCCGGTTACAAGACCGCCGACGGCATGTACCAGGAGATCAAGCAGCTGCGCGGACTGACCGGCCGCCCCTTCGGCATCAACGTGTTCATGCCGCAGCCGGAGAGCGCCGAGACCGGCGCCGTCGACCTCTACGCCCACCAGCTCGCCGGCGAGCCCGGCTGGTACGAGACCGAACTCGGCGACCCGGATTCCGGACGCGACGACGGCTACGACGCCAAGCTCGCCGTGCTCCTGGAGGATCCGGTGCCGGTCGTCTCCTTCCACTTCGGCGTGCCCGCCCGCGAGGTCGTGGACTCCCTGCACCGGGTCGGCACCTTCGTCCTCGCCACCGCCACCACCACCGAGGAGGCGCTCGCCGTGGACCGCTCGGGCGCGGACGCGGTGATCGCCCAGGGCGTGGAGGCCGGCGGTCACCAGGGCACCCATCGCGACCTGCCGGAACAGAGCGGCGCCGGGATCGGCGTGCTCTCGCTCGTCGCGCAGCTCCGGGAGGCGGTCGCCCTGCCGATCATCGCCACGGGCGGCATCATGCGCGGCAGCCAGATCGCCGCCGTGCTCGCGGCGGGCGCCAGTGCCGCCCAGCTCGGCACGGCCTTCCTCGCCACCCCCGAGTCCGGCGCGCACGAGCTGCACAAGCAGGCCCTCACCGACCCGGTGTTCCCGCGTACGGAGCTGACCCGGGCGTTCTCCGGACGGCCGGCCCGCGGACTGGTCAACCGCTTCATGCGGGAGCACGGCCCGTACGCGCCCGCCGCCTACCCGGAGGTCCACCACCTCACCGCGCCGCTGCGCAAGGCGGCCGCCAAGGCGAAGGACGCGCAGGGCATGGCACTGTGGGCGGGCCAGGGCCACCGGATGGCCCGCGAGCTGCCCGCCGGGCAGCTGGTGGAGGTGCTGCTCGCCGAACTCGACGCCGCACGGGCGGCGCTGGAGGCCGGTTTCGCGGCAGGAGGTGACGCGCGATGACCGCGCCGGTGTTTGTCGTGGACGAACTGAGGTCAATCGGAACGGAGTTCGTGCTGGAGGGCCCCGAGGGGCGGCACGCGGTCTCGGTCAAGCGGCTGCGGCCGGGCGAGGACGTGGTGCTCACCGACGGCCGCGGGCTCTGGATCGAGGGCGTGGTCAAGGCCGCCGAGGGCAAGGACCGGCTGGTGGTCTCGGACTTGGCGTCCCTCGTCGAGGAACCGCCGGAGTCCCCCCGCATCACCGTCGTCCAGGCCCTGCCCAAGGGCGACCGCGGCGAACTCGCCGTGGAGACCATGACCGAGGTCGGCGTGGACGCGATCGTGCCCTGGTCCGCCTCCCGCTGTATCACGCAGTGGAAGGGCGACCGGGGTCTGAAGGCGCTCGGCAAGTGGCGCGCGACCGCCCGCGAGGCCGGCAAGCAGTCCCGCCGGGTGCGCTTCCCCGAGGTCGCGGACGCGGCGACGACCAAACAGGTTGCCGCACTTCTGGCCGAAGCCGACTTCGCCGCCGTGCTCCACGAGAGCGGCGAGGAACGCCTGGCCACCGTCGAACTCCCCGCCCAGGGCGACATCGTGCTGGTCGTCGGCCCCGAAGGCGGGGTGTCACCCGAGGAACTGGCGCAGTTCAGGGACGCGGGGGCGAAGGCGTACGTGCTCGGCCCCACCGTGCTGCGCACCTCCACCGCCGGCACGGCGGCCGCCGCCCTGCTGCTGGGCCGTACCGGCCGCTGGTCCTGACCGGCGGGGCCGCATGAGCGCGGGCGCGCGCGGCGCGCGTGTGGCCGTATGCGCTCTACCGCCCCGGGCGCGGCGGTGGCAGGCTGCCGTGCATGGGGGCATCCAGGCGGATTCGGCACCTGCCGTGCGGGCGGCGGGTGAGGGCCGTGGCGGTGCTCGCGGCGGTCGCCGCGGGCGGTGCCGTCGCATGTGAACCCGGCGGGCTCAACGCCGCGTCCGCGGCGTACACGACCGACAGCACCGCGACGGCGGAGCTGAACCGGCGGCACGTGCCGGTGAGCTGGATCAGCTGCACGGGCAGGGACGACGGCGTAGGGACGCGCGCGGCGGGGAGCCAGGGGAACCGGTCGCCGTCGGCGTCCGAGACCACCGTGGTCTCCGTGGACTGCCAGGGGGAGACGAAGGACGGCCGGAAGATCTCCGTCACCGGGAAGGTCACCCGGGCCGTCGACGGAGCCTGTGTGCGCGGGGACCTGACCGCCAGGGTGGGCGGCAGGGTCGTGTTCCACGTGGGCGGCCTCGGCAACTGCGACGCCACGACCGCACCGACGTACCGCCCGCCCGTCACCTACCGGCCCACCCACGGTCAGCCGGAGCCGGCGGTCACGGTGACCGTCACCCGGACCATCTGGTGCCAGGGCGATCCCACCTGCTGGCCCGTCCGGGGCAAGTGAGGCCGCACCGCCGCCGGTTGTGCGCGGGGGGAGCCATCCGACCCCTGTCCGTCGCCGTCGCCCCTGCGTAGGGTGATCACGTGACTCAGCCCGCATCGTCTCCGTCGCCCGTGCCGTCCGCATCGTCCGCCTCCACCGCGTATCTCCGGTTCCCGCACCTGCGCGGCGAGTTGGTCGCCTTCACCGCCGAGGACGACGTGTGGCTCGCGCCGCTGGACGGCGGCAGGGCCTGGCGGGTCAGCGCCGACAACGTGCCGACGAACCACCCCCGCATCTCGCCCGACGGCGCCTTCGTCGCCTGGACCTCCACCCGTGACGGCGCTCCCGAGGCGCACATCGCCCCGGTCGCCGGCGGTCCCGCCAGGCGCCTGACGTACTGGGGGAGTTCGAAGACCCAGGTGCGCGGCTGGACCCCGGACGGCGAGGTCCTCGCGATCAGCACCCAGGGCCAGGCCAGCCTGCGCCGCACCTGGGCGCGCGCCGTCCCGCTCGACGGCGGACCGGCAACCACCCTGCCGTACGGGCCCGTCGGCGACGTCGTCCACGGCCCGCACACCGTCCTGCTGTCCGCGCCGATGGGCCGCGAGGCGGCCTGGTGGAAGCGGTACCGGGGCGGCACGGCGGGCAAGCTGTGGATCGACCGTGAGGACGCCGGGGAGTTCGTCCGGCTGCACGAGGACCTGGACGGCAACCTCGAATACCCGCTGTGGGTGGGGGAGAGGATCGCGTTCCTCTCCGACCACGAGGGCACCGGCGCGCTGTACTCCTCCCTCGCCGACGGCTCCGACCTGCGCCGGCACACCCAGTTGGACGGTTTCTACGCCCGGCACGCCGCCACCGACGGCACCCGGGTCGTCTACTCCAGCGCCGGTGAACTGTGGCTGCTTGACGATCTGGACGGCGCCGATCCGCGCCGGATCGACGTCCGGCTCGGCGGGCCGCGCGTCGACCTCCAGCCGTATCCGGTGAACGCCTCCCACTGGTTCGGCTCGGCGGCCCCCGACCACACCGCGCGCGGCAGCGCGGTCGCCGTGCGCGGCGCCGTCCACTGGGTCACCCACCGCTCCGGTCCCGCCCGCGCGCTCGCCGCCGAGCCCGGCGTACGCACCCGGCTGCCGCGCACCTTCCGCGCCGAGGGCGAGGAGTGGGTGGTGTGGGTGACGGACGCCGAGGGCGACGACGCCCTGGAGTTCGCGCCCGCCACCGGCCTGGCGCCCGGCGTCACCCCGCGCCGGCTGGGCGCCGGGCAGCTCGGCCGCGTCCTGGAACTCGCCACCGCCCCCGACGGCAGCCGCGTCGCCGTCGCCTCGCACGACGGCCGGCTGCTGCTCGTCGAACGCGAGAGCGGCGAGGTGCGCGAGGTCGACCGCAGCGAGCACGGGGACGTCGGCGACCTCGCCTTCTCGCCCGACTCCGCCTGGCTGGCCTGGTCGCACCCCGGGCCGCGCCCCCTCAGCCAGCTCCGCCTCGCCAACACCACCGACCTGTCGGTCACCGAGGCGACCCCGCTGCGCTTCCGGGACCACGCGCCCGCGTTCACCCTCGACGGCAAGCACCTCGCCTTCCTCTCCCACCGCTCCTTCGACCCGGTCTACGACGAGCACGTCTTCGACCTGGCGTTCGTCGAGAGCTCCCGCCCGCACCTGATCACGCTCGCCGCGGCGACCCCCTCGCCGTTCGGCCCGCAGCGGCACGGCCGGCCCTTCGAGGCGCCCGACAAGGACGAGACCCCGGACAGCGAGGGTGTCCCGGCGACACGGATCGACCTGGAGGGCCTGGCCGACCGCATCGTGCCGTTCCCGGTCGAGGCCGCCCGCTACTCGAACCTGCGCGCCGCCAAGGACGGCGTGCTCTGGCTCAGGCACCCGGTGCGCGGTGTTCTCGGCGCCTCCCGCGCCACGCCCGGCGACCCGGACCCGAAGACCGAGCTGGAGCGCTACGACCTCCTCCAGCAGCGCATCGAGCATCTCGCCGCCGACGCCGACCACTTCGCGGTCAGCGGCGACGGCAAGCGGGTCCTGCTGTGGACGGACGGCAAGCTCAAGGTCGTGCCGAGCGACCGGCGCGCCTCCGGCGACGAGGACAGCGACTCCAACATCACCGTCGACCTCGGCCGGGTCCGGCAGACCGTCGACCCGGCAGCCGAGTGGCGGCAGATGTACGAGGAGACCGGCCGCGTCATGCGGGACCACTTCTGGCGGCCGGACATGGGCGGCGTCGACTGGGACGGCGTCCTCGACCGCTACCGGCCCGTCCTGGACCGGATCGCCACCCACGACGACCTGGTCGACCTGCTCTGGGAGGTGCACGGCGAGCTGGGCACCTCGCACGCCTACGTCATGCCGCCCGGGGGCTTCGGGCACGGCACCCGGCAGGGGCTGCTCGGCGCGGACATCTCCCGGCACCAGGACGGGAGTTGGCGGATCGACCGGATCCTGCCCTCGGAGACCTCCGACCCGGACGCGCGCAGCCCGCTCGCCGCTCCCGGCGTCGCGGTGCGCGCCGGGGACGCGATCGTCGCGGTCGGCGGCCGCCCCGTCGACCCGGTGGCCGGCCCCGGCCCGCTGCTGGTCGGCACGGCGGACAAGCCGGTCGAACTGACCGTCCTGCCGGCCGGCGGGGGCGACCCGCGGCACGCGGTCGTGGTCCCCGTCGCCGACGAGGAACCCCTGCGCTACCACGCGTGGGTGGCCGACCGCCGCGCCTACGTCCACGAGCGGTCCGGCGGCCGCCTCGGCTACCTGCACGTGCCGGACATGCAGGCCCCCGGCTGGGCGCAGATCCACCGCGACCTGCGCGTGGAGGTGGCCCGCGAAGGGCTCGTCGTCGACGTCCGCGAGAACCGCGGCGGCCACACCTCCCAGCTCGTGGTGGAGAAGCTGGCCCGGCGGATCGTCGGCTGGGACCTGCCCCGCGGCATGCGGCCGGAGAGCTACCCGCTGGACGCGCCCCGCGGCCCGGTCGTCGCCGTCGCCAACGAGTTCTCGGGATCCGACGGCGACATCGTCAACGCGGCGATCAAGGCGCTGGGCATCGGGCCGGTCGTCGGCACCCGCACCTGGGGCGGCGTGATCGGCATCGACAGCCGCTACCGCCTGGTCGACGGCACGCTGATCACCCAGCCCAAGTACGCCTTCTGGCTGGAGGGTTACGGGTGGGGCGTGGAGAACCACGGGGTGGACCCGGACGTCGAGGTCGCGCAACGCCCGCAGGACCACGCGGCGGGCCACGACGTCCAGCTCGACGAGGCGATCCGCCTCGCGCTTCAGGCGCTCCAGGAGACACCCGCGAAGACGCCGCCGTCCCTGCCGTGACCGTCCGGGGGGCGAGGCCCCCGGACCCGGCCGGATCCGCGCGCCCTGGATACCATGCCCCCGTACCCGATCAACCCGGCGTGAGGAGCACCCGCATGGCAGGGGAACCCCAGGGCGACTGCCTGTTCTGCAAGATCGTCGCGGGACAGGTCCCGGCCACGATCGTCCGCGAGACGGAGACGACTGTCGCCTTCCGGGACATCAACCCCCAGGCGCCCACCCACGTCCTGGTGATTCCCAGGGCGCACTACAAGGACGCCGCGGTCCTCGCCACCGAGGCTCCCGGACTCGCCGCGGACGTGCTGCGCGAGACGCAGGCGATCGCCGACGAGGACAAGCTGGACAGCTACCGCATCGTGTTCAACACCGGTTCCGGCGCGGGCCAGACCGTCTGGCACGCCCACGCGCACGTCCTCGGCGGCCGCGGCCTCGAGTGGCCCCCCGGGTAGGCCGTCGTGTCCGTACGTGAACTGGTCGTCCTCGGCACCGCCAGCCAGGTGCCCACCCGGCACCGCAACCACAACGGCTATCTGCTGCGCTGGGACGGCGAGGGCATCCTGTTCGACCCCGGCGAGGGCACCCAGCGCCAGATGCTGCGCGCCGGGGTCGCGGCGCACGACCTGAACCGGATCTGCGTCACCCACTTCCACGGCGACCACAGCCTCGGCCTGGCCGGGGTGATCCAGCGGATCAACCTCGACCAGGTGCCGCACGAGATCACCGCCCACTACCCGCGTTCGGGCCGGCGCTTCTTCGACCGCCTGCGCCACGCCACCGCCTACCGCGAGACGGTCGAGCTCACCGAGGCCCCGGTCGACGCCGACGGCGTCCTCGCGACGACCTCGGCGTACACCCTCGAAGCCCGCCGGCTCTCCCACCCGGTGGAATCCTTCGGCTACCGGCTCGTCGAGCCGGACGGGCGCCGCATGCTGCCCGAGCGGCTCGCCGCGCACGGGATCAAGGGCCCGGACGTGGGCCGCGTCCAGCGCGAGGGTTCCCTGGACGGGGTGCCGCTGGAGGCCGTCAGCGAGGTGCGGCGCGGACAGCGGTTCGCGTTCGTCATGGACACCCGGCTGTGCGAGGGCGTGCACGCGCTCGCCGAGGGCTGCGACATGCTGGTCATCGAGTCGACCTTCCTCGACGAGGACGAACAGCTGGCCGTCGAGTTCGGTCACCTGACGGCCGGTCAGGCGGCGCGGGTGGCGCGGGACGCCGGTGTGCGGCATCTGGTCCTCACCCACTTCAGCCAGCGGTACACCGACCCGGACGACTTCGAGCGGCAGGCGCGGGCGGCCGGGTTCGACGGCGAGCTGACCGTGGCGCACGACCTGCTCAGGGTGCCGGTTCCGAAACGTCGCTGACCAGGTCGTACGATGTTCCGATGCCGCTGCCGAAAGCCGAACTGCACCTGCACGTCGAAGGCACCCTGGAGCCCGAGCTGGCTTTCGAGCTGGCCGCGCGCAACGGCGTCGAGCTGCCGTACGCGGACACCGACGCGCTCCGCGAGGCCTACCGGTTCGAGGACCTCCAGTCCTTCCTGAACCTGTACTACGGGCTCATGGCCGTCCTGCGCACCGAGCGGGACTTCGAGGACCTGGCCGACGCCTATCTCGCGCGGGCCGCCGCGCAGGGCGTGCGGCACGCGGAGATCTTCTTCGACCCGCAGGCCCACCTCTCCCGGGGCGTCGGCATGGGCACGGTCGTCGACGGGCTGTGGCGGGCGCTGGGCCGCAGCCAGGAGAAGCACGGCGTCTCGACCCGGCTGATCATGTGCTTCCTGCGCGACGAGTCCGCCGAGTCGGCCATGGAGACGCTGGAGGCCGCCAAGCCGTACCTCGACCGGATCGCGGGGATCGGACTGGACTCCGCCGAGGCGGGCCACCCGCCGGCGAAGTTCCGCGAGGTGTACGAGGCCGCCGCCGCCCTCGGGCTGCGGCGCGTGGCGCACGCCGGCGAGGAGGGCCCGCCGGAGTACATCGCGCAGGCCCTCGACGTGCTCGGCGTCGAGCGCGTCGACCACGGGCTGCGCTGCGTGGAGGACCCGGAGCTGGTCGCCCGCCTGGTGCGCGACCGGATCCCGCTGACCCTGTGCCCCCTGTCGAACGTGCGCCTCCGCGCGGTCGGCACGCTGGCCGACCACCCGCTGCCCGCCATGCTGGACGCCGGCCTGCTGTGCACGGTCAACTCCGACGACCCGGCATACTTCGGCGGCTACGTCGGCGACAACTTCGACGCCGTCCGCGACACCCTGGGCCTTGGCGAGGACCGGCTGCGCGAACTGGCCCGCAACTCCTTCCTCGCCTCCTTCCTGGAGCACGACGAGGAACTGCGCCGTCGGTACCTCGCCGAGGTCGAGGCGTACGAGTTCCCGTAAGCCCCCGCCGAACCCGTCTCCCGCATGCGCCGGGTGCCCTGTGCGCCCGGCGCATGCGGCTTTCCGGACGTCTGCGGGTTCCCGGCGGCCGACCGCGCGACCCCCGCAGGCCCGTTGACGGAGCATGTTCGCGTTTCTAAACTCCGTTCCCATACATGGATAGCGTCTATGTGGGGAGATGGCCAGGGTGAGTCCGGAGACGAACACCGCGGGTCCGTCCGATGTGGTGCGCAGACTGCGGGAGGGGATGGCGGGCGGTGTGCTGTCCTTCCCGCTGACGGCGTTCCACGACGACGGGTCGCTCGACCCCGACGGCTGCCGCGCCTACCTGGCCGCTCAGCTCGCCACCGCGCCCGGCGCCGTCTTCCCGGCCTGCGGCACCGGCGAGTTCTTCTCGCTGGACGAGGACGAGTACCGCCAGGTCGTCTCGGCCGCCGTCGAGGAGGCGGCGGGCCGGGTGCCCGTGGTGGCGGGCGCCGGGTACGGCTGGGTGCAGGCCGCACGGTTCGCGCGCATCGCCGAGGAGGCCGGCGCCGACGCGCTCCTCGTCCTGCCGCACTACCTCGTCGCCGCCCCGCAGGACGGACTGGCCGCCCAGCTCGAACAGCTCGCGGCCCGCACCCGGCTGCCGCTCATCGCCTACCAGCGCGGTCAGGTGGCGTACGGCCTGGAGGCGTTCCGGCGCATCGCGCGGATCCCCTCGGTCATCGGCCTCAAGGACGGCCGCAGCGACCTCGACGCCCTCCAGCGGCTCACCCTCGCCGCCCCCGAGGGGTTCCTGTTCTTCAACGGTGCCCCCACCGCCGAGATGCAGGCCCGCGCCTACGCGGCCGTCGGTGTCCCCGCCTACTCCTCCGCCGTGCACGCCTTCGCCCCGGAGATCGCGAACGCCTTCTTCGCCGCGCTGCGGTCCGGCGACGGCGGCTCCGCCGACAAGCTGCTGCGCGACTTCTACGTCCCCTTCGTCGAACTGCGCGACCGGGTGCCCGGATACTCCGTGTCCCTGGTGAAGGCGGCCGCCCGGCTGCGCGGACGCCCCGTCGGACCCGTACGGGCCCCGCTCACCGACCCCTCGCCCGCCGACCTGGCCGACCTGAGGGAACTGCTGGACGCGGGACTCGACATGGTGGGGGCCGCCCTGTGACCCGCGACCTCACCGTCACCGAGGTACGGCTGACCCCGATCCTGATCGCCGACCCGCCGCTGCTGAACACCCAGGGCGTCCACCAGCCGTACACCCCCCGCCTGATCGTGGAGGTGGTGACGGCCGACGGGATCACCGGCTACGGCGAGACCTACGGCGACACCAAGTACCTGGAGCTGGCCCGCCCCCTCGCCGACCGGCTGACGGGACGTCGGATCACCGACCTGAACGGCCTCTTCGGCCTCGATCTCGCCGTGGACGCCTCCCGGGTGGAGAACGCCGTCGACGTCGGAGGGCTGCGCGGCGTCCAGACCGCCGACAAACTGCGCCTGTCCGTCCTGTCCGGCTTCGAGGTCGCCTGCCTGGACGCCCTCGGCAAGGCGCTCGGCCTGCCCGTGCACGCGCTGCTCGGCGGCAAGGTGCGCGACTCCGTCGAGTACAGCGCCTACCTCTTCTACAAGTGGGCCGGGCATCCGGAGGGCGTCGACTGCGAGAAGGACGACTGGGGCGCCGCCCTCGACCCGGCGGGGGTGGTGGAGCAGGCACGCGGGTTCACCGAGCGCCACGGCTTCACCTCCTTCAAGCTCAAGGGCGGCGTCTTCCCGCCCCGGGAGGAGATCGCCGCCGTACGGGCCCTGGCGGAGGCCTTTCCCGGACACCCGCTGCGGCTGGACCCCAACGGGGCCTGGTCGGTGGAGACCTCCGTGGAGGTGGCCCGGCAGCTCGGGGACGTCCTGGAGTACCTGGAGGACCCCGCCCTCGGCACGCCCGCCATGGCCGAGGTGGCCGCCCGGACCGGCGTGCCGCTGGCCACCAACATGTGCGTGACGACCTTCGCCGAGATCAAGGAGGCGTTCACCTCGAACGCGGTCCAGGTGCTGCTCTCCGACCACCACTACTGGGGCGGCCTGCGCAACACCCAGCACCTGGCGGCCCTGTGCGCCGCCTTCGGCGTCGGTGTGTCGATGCACTCCAACACCCATCTGGGGATCAGCCTGGCCGCGATGACCCACGTGGCGTCCACCGTGCCCGGCCTCCACCATGCCTGCGACACCCACTACCCCTGGCAGTCGGAGGACGTACTGACCGAGCGGCTCACCTTCGACGGCGGCCGGATCGCCGTCCCCGACGGCCCCGGTCTCGGCGTCGAACTCGACCGGGACAGGCTGGCCTTCCTGCACCGCCGCTGGGCCGAGGACGACGGCCGCCTGCGGGACCGGGACGACGCGGCGGCGATGCGCGTCGCCGAACCGGGCTGGACCGCCCCGCCGACCCCCCGCTGGTAGACGCGGTCCGCGCTCCCCGGCGTGAGCGCCGACGCGTCGTCGGCGCTCTGGTGCACACTGGCCGGACCAGTACCACGTCAGGGAGCGCACCGTGACCGCGTCCAACACGTCCGCCGGAGCGGGACCGGCTCACCCGGAGGACCGGGAGGACCGGGAGGACCGGGGAAACCTCGCGGACCGGGAGGACCGGGGAAACCTCGCGGACCGGGAGGACCGGGGAAACCTCGCGCGCCGGGAGGACCGGGGAAACCTCGCGGACCGGGAGGGTCGGGAGGACCGGGAGGACCGGGGAAACCTCGCGGACCGGGAGGACCGGGAGTACATCGTCGGGGCACCGCACGCCCACGTCGACGCCCAGGTCGACCCGCTGGCCGGGCTGCGCTCCGCGGACGATCCGCCCTGGGACGTGTACCTCACGGGCACCGTCTTCCTCGACATCATCTTCACCGGACTCGACTCCGCCCCGGTGCGCGGGACCGAGTCCTGGGCGCGCGGGATGGGGTCGAGCCCCGGCGGGGTGGCCAACATGGCGACCGCGCTGGCCCGCCTGGGACTGCGGACGTCCCTGGCGGCTGCCTTCGGCGACGACCACTACGGCGACTACTGCTGGGACGCGCTGGAACAGGGCGAGGGCATCGACCTGTCCCCGTCCGGCACCGTGCCCGGCTGGCACTCGCCGGTCACCGTCTCCATGGCGTACGAGGGCGAGCGCACCATGGTCTCGCACGGCCACGAGCCGCCCCCGGAGGCCGTGTTCCTCCAGGAGGGCGTCCCGGAGTGCCCTCCCCGCGCGCGTGCCGCCGTGGCCTCCCTGACGCCGGGCCGGCGCTCCCCGTGGATCGCCCAGGCCGCGGGCGAGGGCACGCGCATCTTCGGGGACGTCGGCTGGGACGACACCGGTGCCTGGGACCTGGCGGGCCTGTCCGACCTGGAGCACTGCGAGGCGTTCCTGCCCAACGCCGAGGAGGCGATGCGCTACACGGGCACCGACTGCCCGCGCGCCGCCGCGCACGCGCTCACCGCGTTCGTCCCGCTCGCGGTGGTCACCCTCGGCTCCGAGGGCGCCTACGCGGTCGACCGGCGCACGGGGGAGAGCGCCGAGGTGCCCGCCATCGCGGTGGAGGCACTGGACCCGACCGGCGCGGGCGACGTCTTCGTGGCCGGCTTCGTCACCGGCACCCTGGCCGGCTGGCCGCTGGCCGACCGCCTCGCCTTCGCCGGCCTCACCGCCGCCCTGTCCGTGCAGGAGTTCGGCGGCTCCCTGTCGGCCCCCGGCTGGTCCGAGATCGCCGCCTGGTGGCGCCGGGTCCAGTCGGTCGAGGGCCAGGATCCGGCGGCCCTGCGGCGGTACGCGTTCCTGGAGGACCTGGTTCCGGAGGCGAGTGTCGAGCCGTGGCCGCGGCGCCGGGCCGTGCCGACCATCGGGTTCCGCAGGCCGGCGTGACCGGTGCCGCGCGGTGCCGGGACCGAGCGCCGGCCCGCCCGCTGCGGCGGATTCCACGTCCTCGGCGAATTCGGTGGATTCCGCCACGACTCCAAGACCGGGAACGTCGTTGACAGGTGACGTCCGCCGCCCGATCATCGGCGGCGACCGAGCACGGTGAGGCAAGCAGCCTCCGGCCTCCTGACTCCCTCCGTCGAAGGACACGCGTCGTGGGCAGATCAACACGCAGACTCGGAGTGCTCCTCGCCGTTTCCGGCCTCGTCCTCGCGCTGCCCGTCGCGTTGACCACGCCGGAACCGGCCCAGGCGCGGCCGCGGACCGGGGCCGCCCCCGACCGCCGAGCGCCCCGGTTCACCCACTCCGCGCGTCAACTCACCCTGACCGTACCGGCGGGCCGCAACACCCCCGGTTACGCATTACGGGTGGCGAGGAATCAACTCTCCTTGACGACGAGCCGTTCGGGCGGCACGGTTCTGGCCACCGCGGGCGGCGACACCGGCGCACTGCGCTTCCAGAACGCCGGCAGATGGCAGCACGCCACCCGTGTCACCGACTGGACCTGGCGGAACGGCACACTCGCCCTCACCGCCGCCACGACGACGCCCGGTGTCACCGTACGGGCCCGGGTCACCCCGTCCGCCGACCGCTACCGGCTCGACTGGCAGGTCGTGGGAACCACCCCCGAACACCTCGGCCTCGCCTACGACTTGCCGTCCGCCGGCCACTGGTACGGCCACGGCGAGACCCGGACCCCGCACGGCGGACCCGCCACCGACCAGCCCTGGCCGCTCGACAGCGGGCAGGTCGCCGACCCGGCCTTCGGGCCCGCCTCCTACTACATGGTCGACCCGTTCTGGTACACGTCCTCGGCGGCCGGACTGCACGTGGACACCGGGCACGTCATGAACGTCGCGATCAACCAGGACAAGGACGGTCTCGGCCGCTTCGACATCGAGTCCGCGGACCCCTACCGGGCCACGGTCTTCGTCGAGTCGACGCCGCTGGAGGTCTACCGCGACTACGTCGGCGTCGTGGGCAGGCCGGCCAAGAGCGACGCCACCCAGCGGCAGTACGCCGAGCCGGTCTGGAACTCCTGGGCGCAGTTCTACACCCACGTCGACCAGGCGCGGCTCCTCGGCTACGCCCAGGACCTGCACGACCACGGGATCACCGGGCACACGCTCCAGCTCGACGACAAGTGGGAGTCCGACTACGGGAACATGACCTTCGACGCGAAGGCCTACCCGGACCCCGGGGCGATGTCCCGCCGGATCCACGCCCTCGGCTTCGGCTTCGGCCTCTGGGTGACGCTGTGGATCAACCTGGACTCCGACCAGTACCGGTACGCCGCCGACCACGGCTATCTGCTCGGCGCCGCCACCGATCCCGCCGAGCCGTGCCGCGTCACCTGGTGGAACGGCACCGCCGGCATCGTCGACCTCGCCAACCCGGAGGCCAGGGCCTGGTACGAGCGGCGGCTGCGCGGCCTGATGAGCACCTACGGCGTGGACGGGCTGAAGTTCGACACCCGCTTCTTCGACGAGCGGTGCGTTCCCCGCGCGGGCGCCGAACCCACCGACTACCAGCGCCTGGGCGCTCAACTCGCCGACAAGTTCGACCTCCAGGGCGTCGGCATCCGCGTCCACTGGGACACCACCGCCCACCGGGCCGGGTTCGTCACCCGTCAGCTGGACAAGGGCACGGGCTGGAACTCCCTGCGGGCCGCCGTCACGCAGAACCTCGCCATCTCCACCATCGGCTACCCCTTCGTCACCACCGACATGATCGGCGGCTCCAGCGGTCAGCCCGCCCCCACCCGGCAGGTCCTGGTCCGCTGGGCCCAGGCCGCGTCGCTGATGCCGCTCATGTACGCCTCCACGTCCCCCGTCGACACCGTCGACGTGACGACCGGCAGGAAGGTGGTGTACGACGCGCGGACCGCCGCCCTCTACCGCGAGGCCATCGCCCGCCACGGCCGCCTCGCCCCCTACATCCGCGACCAGGTCCGGCACACGCTGCGCACCGGCGACCCGATCATGCGCCCGCTCTTCTTCGACTTCCCGCACGACGAGCGGGCGTACACGATCACCGACGAGTGGATGCTGGGCCCCGCGATCCTGGCGGCCCCCCAACTGACCGACGCACCCGCCCGCGCCGTCCACCTCCCGCCGGGCACCTGGTACGACGTCACCCACGCCCGCACCCTGCGCGGCCCCCGAACCATCCCGGCCTACACCACCCCCCTGAACGCCACCCCGGTCTTCGTCAACCTGAACACAAAGGAAGCGAAGAAGGCCCTACGTGCCCTGCGCTGACAACCACAGGACGCCGGGCGGGCGAAGGGCCCGCCGAGGCCCCAGGGAGGTGCCTTCTCGATCCACCGAGACGGGTCGGCGGGTGGGCGGACCTGGGGTGCAGGGGGCAGAGCCCCCGCCGGGGTCCGGGGCGGAGCCCCAGGGCCGGGACTTTCAATCCACCGAGTCGGGCGGGCGGGTGGCAAAGCGGGGGCGGGGCCCAGGAGGAAGGGGCCCCCGGTGAACCGAGCCGTCAGAAGCCGAGGCGGCGGAGCTGCTTGGGGTCGCGCTGCCAGTCCTTGGCGACCTTCACGTGAAGGTCGAGAAACACCGGCGTCCCCAGCAGCGCCTCGATGTGCTTGCGGGACTTGATCCCGACCTCCTTGAGCCGCTTCCCCTTGGGCCCGATGATGATGCCCTTCTGGCTCGGCCGCTCGATGAACACGTTGGCGTGGATGTCGAGCAGCGGCTTGTCCGCAGGCCGGTCCTCGCGGGGCAGCATCTCCTCCACCACCACCGCGATGGAGTGGGGCAGTTCGTCCCGCACACCCTCCAGCGCCGCCTCCCGGATCAGCTCGGCCACCATGACCTGCTCGGGCTCGTCCGTGAGGTCGCCCTCGGGGTAGAGCGCGGGCCCCTCGGGCAGCAGCGGGACCAGCAGATCGGCCAGCAGGTCCACCTGCTTGTTCGCCGTCGCCGACACCGGAACGATCTCCGCCCAGGTGATCCCCAGCTCCTCGCCCAGCTGGTCGATCGCGATCAGCTGCTCGGCGAGCGCCTTGGGGTCCACCAGGTCCGTCTTCGTGACGATCGCGACCTTGGGCGTCTTCTTGATCCCGGCCAGTTCCTTCGCGATGAACCGGTCACCGGGACCGATCTTCTGGTCGGCCGGCAGGCAGAAGCCGATCACGTCGACCTCGGCCCAGGTGGTCCGTACGACGTCGTTCAGCCGTTCCCCCAGCAGCGTGCGCGGCTTGTGCAGGCCCGGTGTGTCCACCAGGATCAGCTGGGCGTCCGGGCGGTGGACGATGCCCCGCACGGTGTGCCGCGTGGTCTGGGGCCGGTTCGAGGTGATCGCCACCTTCTGCCCGACCAGAGCGTTCGTGAGGGTGGACTTGCCCGCGTTGGGACGGCCCACGAAGCAGGCGAAGCCTGCCCGATGGGCAGCCTCGACGGACTGCTCGGATGACTGGGTGCGAACGCTCATGGCGCCCATTGTCCCTGATCCACGGACCACGCCTGCACACGCGTCCTCTGACGGCCGGAGCGAACAGGCCACCGGTGCTGCGCAGGGCGTTGGTCACCTGGAGGACGGCGCCGCGCTGTCCGACCGTGGTCATCCCGTTGACCAGGTAGCAGCAGTGCGTGCGGTACCTCACCGAACACCTCGCGGCCGAATACCTGCCCCGCAGGTCCGGGTGACCTCCGTCAGCCCGGGGCCCGTGGCCACGCCGATCCTCGACGACTTCAAGCGGGACCACGGCGTCGCCAAGGTCGAGGGAGCCGGCGCGCTGCTCGGTCGGTTCGGGGAGCCGGCGGACATCGCCCGTGTCGTGGCCTTCCTGCTGAGCGACTCCGCGGCCTGGATCAACGGCACCGACATCCGCGTCGACGGCGGCCTGACGGCCTGCCGCACCGCCCAGGAGGCCTCCGAGGCCGGCACCGGCTGACCCACGCCGCACGACCACTCGCGGCGCGGCGCGGCCGGCCGGCCGGAGAGCGGTGCCTCGTCACCGAGCCCTGGGTATCAGGCCGCCGTCACCGAGCCCTGGGTATCAGGCCCCCGTCACCGAGCCCTGGGCGTTAGGCTCCCGTCATCAAGCCCCGGGCGTCAGGCCCCCGTCACCAGGCTCCGGCCGGTAGGCCCCGCTCACCGGGCCCCGTCCGTCAGGCCTCAGCCGTCCTCGCCCGCCGGCAGGGTGAGCCGTACGGTGCCGTCCGGGCCGGCCAGCAGGACCGGTGTGGCGGCGCCGCCCAGATCCCGTACGGCGGCCCGGTCCTCCGGGGCGATCTCCTCCGCCTCGCTGACCACCGCCGCCGCCTCCAGGGACGTCGCCCCGGACGCGACGGCCATCGCCACCGCCGTCCGGAGGGCGCTCAGCTTCAGGGAGGCGAGGTGCACCGACCCGGCGACATACGTACGCCCCGTCTCGTCCCGCACGGCCGCGCCCTCCGGCACACCGTTGCGGGCCCGGGCCGAACGGGCCAGGGTGACGATCTTGAGGTCCTCGGGATCAAGCGCGTTGGTCTCGGTCATGCCCCGAGCATAAGAGCCGCCCCGATGGCCGCCGAGATCACCCCGGCGGCCGCGGAGTCCGGGTGCTCAGGCCCGGTCGAGACGGAGCCGGTCCGCGCGCGGCAGCCCCGCCACGACCAGGTCGTAGGAGTCCTCGACGAGCTCGCGGACCAGGCGGTCCGGGAGTCCGGCGTCGACCGTGACCGTGTTCCAGTGGCGCTTGTGCATGTGCCAGCCGGGGACGATCAGGCCCTCGTACTCGGCGCGCAGCCGGATCGCGTCCTCCGGGTCGCACTTGAGGTTGACCTTCAGCGGCCGGGAGTCCAGGGCCGACAGCGCGAACAGCTTGCCCTGGACCTTGAAGACCGAGGTCTCCGGGTTGAAGGGGAAGTCCTCCACCACCGCGTTGAACGACAGGCAGAGGGCGCGCAGCTCCTCCGGGCTCATTCCGGCTTCCCCCCCCCGTCCCCGGCGGGGGCCGCAGGCCCCACCGGCTCCGCGAGCACGGTCACGATCTTGTTCCGGCGGCCGGCCGCGGCCTCCGCGGTCAGCCGCAGCTCCCGGCCGTCGGGCAGTTCCACGACCGACGACGCGCCCGCGATGGGAACCCGGCCCAGGGCCTTGGCGAGCAGCCCGCCGACCGTCTCCACGTCCTCGTCGTCGTACTCCTCCAGGCCGTACAGCTCGCCCAGGTCCGTGATGTCCAGGCGCGCGGTGACGCGGTAGCGGTCGTCGCCGAGCGGCTCCACCGGCGGCAGCTCGCGGTCGTACTCGTCGGTGATCTCGCCGACGATCTCCTCGAGGATGTCCTCGATGGTGACGATGCCGGCCGTGCCGCCGTACTCGTCGATGACGACGGCGACGTGGTTGCGTTCCTTCTGCATCTCGCGCAGCAGGTCGTCGGCGTTCTTCGTGTCCGGCACGAAGACGGCCGGACGCATCGCCGTCGACACCAGCTCGCTCTCGGCGTCCCGGTTGATGTGCGTCTTGCGGGCCAGGTCCTTCAGATAGACGATCCCGACGATGTCGTCCTCGCTCTCGCCGGTGACCGGGATCCGAGAGAAGCCGGAGCGCAGCGCCAGCGTGAGGGCCTGGCGGATGGTCTTGTACCGCTCGATCACCACGAGGTCGGTGCGCGGCACCATGACCTCGCGCACGAGGGTGTCGCCCAGTTCGAAGACCGAGTGCACCATGCGCCGCTCCTCGTCCTCGATGAGCGACTCCTGCTCGGCCAGGTCGACCAGGGCGCGCAGCTCCGCCTCGGAGGCGAACGGGCCGCGCCGGAACCCCTTGCCGGGGGTCAGCGCGTTGCCGATGAGGATCAGCAGCGAGGGGAGCGGGCCCAGCACCCGCGCGAGCGGCACCAGCACGTACGCCGCGGCGGTCGCCGTGTTCAGCGGGTGCTGGCGGCCGATGGTGCGCGGGGAGACCCCGACGGCCACGTACGAGACGAGCACCATGACCGCGATGGCGACGACCAGCGCCTGGGCCGTGCCGGAGAACGCCTCCAGACACGCGTAGGTGACCAGGGCGGCCGCCGCCATCTCGCAGGTCACGCGGACCAGCAGCGCCAGGTTGAGGTAGCGGGTCGGGTCGGCGGCGACCTGGGCCAGCTTGGCGCTGCCGCGGCGGCCCGACTTCACGGCCCCCTCGGCACGGAAGCTGGACACCCGTGCGAGGCCCGCCTCCGCGCAGGCGGCGAGCCAGGCGACGACGACGAGCGCGATCGCGCCGACGACGATCTGTGGGTTCATGGGCGGGCTTACGAGACGGTGGGCGCCGGGGACGGGCCGTGCAGGCCCTGCTCGGCACGCCAGCCGTCCACGATCGCTGCCTGCAGACCGAACATCTCGGCCTTCTCGTCCGGCTCCTCGTGGTCGTAGCCGAGCAGGTGCAGCACGCCGTGGACGGTGAGCAGCTGGAGCTCCTCGTCCATGGAGTGCTGTGTCGGAGCCTCGGCACCCTGCTTCGCGGCCACCTCGGGACAGAGCACGATGTCGCCGAGGAGGCCCTGCGGGGGCTCTTCGTCGTCCTTGGAGGGCGGCCGCAGCTCGTCCATCGGGAAGGACATGACGTCCGTGGGCCCCGGCAGGTCCATCCACTGGACGTGCAGCTGCTCCATGGCGTCGGCGTCCACGACGATCACCGAGAGCTCGGAGAGCGGGTGGATGCGCATGCGGGTGAGTGCGTAGCGGGCGATGTCGAGGATCGCCCGCTCGTCGACCTCGGTTCCCGACTCGTTGTTGACGTCGATCGACATGGTGGTGCTGGTCTACTTCCCCTTGTGCCCGTGTCCGTGCGCGTGCCCGGCCCTGCCGTGGCCGCCGGTCCTCGGCGCGCCGTTCTCGGTGCCGTGACTGCTGTCGTACTTCTCGTACGCGTCGACGATACGGCCCACGAGCTTGTGCCGTACGACGTCGTGCGACGACAGCCGGGAGAAGTGGACGTCCTCGACGCCCTCCAGGATCTCCTGCACCTGCCGCAGTCCGGACTTCTGGCCGTTGGGCAGGTCCACCTGGGTGACGTCACCCGTGATGACGATCTTCGAGTCGAAGCCGAGCCGGGTGAGGAACATCTTCATCTGCTCGGGACTGGTGTTCTGGGCCTCGTCCAGGATGATGAAGGCGTCGTTGAGGGTGCGGCCGCGCATGTAGGCGAGCGGCGCGACCTCGATCGTCCCCGCCGCCATCAGACGCGGGATGGAGTCCGGGTCGAGCATGTCGTGCAGCGCGTCGTACAGCGGGCGCAGGTACGGGTCGATCTTCTCGTAGAGCGTGCCGGGCAGGAAGCCCAGGCGCTCGCCGGCCTCGACCGCCGGGCGGGTCAGGATGATGCGGTTGACCTGCTTGGACTGAAGCGCCTGCACCGCCTTGGCCATGGCCAGGTAGGTCTTTCCGGTGCCGGCGGGGCCGATGCCGAAGACGACCGTGTGCTTGTCGATCGCGTCGACGTACCGCTTCTGGTTGAGCGTCTTGGGGCGGATCGTGCGGCCGCGCGAGGACAGGATGTTCTGCGTGAGGACCTCGGCGGGGGTCTCGTGGCCGTCGCTCTCGCCGTTCTCGCTCGCCTTGAGCATGGCGATGGAGCGTTCCACTGCGTCCTCCGTCATCGGCTGCCCGGTGCGGAGCACCAGCATCATCTCGTCGAACACGCGCTGGACCAGGGCGACGTCCGCCGGGTCGCCGACCGCGCTGATCTCGTTGCCCCGGACATGGATGTCGGCCCCCGGGAAGGCCTTCTCGATCACGCGCAGGAGAGAATCGCCGGACCCCAGCACGGTCACCATGGGGTGCTGGGCGGGGACGGTGAACTGTGCTCTGGCCTGCCCCTGCGCGGGGGTCTTGGCTGCGGGTGTCTGAGTCATGGGCCGGCGCTGAAGGCCTGCGGTTCCTCCTCGTCACGGCCGCACAAGTGAGGGCGGCCTCGCGCTTCCAGGGTACGACGGGGGAGTGACAACGCCGTAGGGCTTTTCGGCGACCTGGGCGACCCTGCCGACCCCGGCGCTGGATCAGTCCGGCACGGGGGACGCGCCGGCCTCCGTCCCGGCCCCGCGCTGGGCCCGCAGCAGGTCCCGGAACCAGCGGTAGGACGCCTTCGGGGTGCGCTCCAGGGTCTCGTAGTCGACGTGCACCAGGCCGAACCGGCGGGCGAGGCCTTCCGCCCACTCCCAGTTGTCCAGCAGCGACCACACGAAGTAGCCGCGCACGTCCACGCCCGCCTCCAGGGCCCGGTGGAGGGCGCGGATGTGGCCGTCCAGGTAGGCGATGCGGTCCTGGTCGTCGAGGCCCTCGTAGGAGCACCCGTTCTCGGTGATGACGACGGGCGGGAGCCGGTCGCCGTAGCGGTCGCGCAGGCCGGTCAGCAGCTCGGTCAGCCCCTCCGGGACCACGGGCCAGCCGAAGTCCGTGACCGGGTGGCCCTCGATCTCCCTTACCGAGAAGGGCAGTTCGGCGGGCAGGGTGAGACCGCCGAACTCGATCTCCTCGCCGCTCGGAGCGCCCACCCGCGTCGGGGCGTAGTAGTTGACGCCGTACCAGTCCAGGGGCTCCGCGATGACCTTCAGATCCGAGTCGACGTCCGCGGGGGCGCCCGGCATCAGCTCGCCCAGCCCCTCGGGGTACCGGCCGAGCAGCAGCGGGTCGGCGAACAGGCGGTGCAGCAGCAGGTCGTAGAAGCCGGCCGCCTCGACGTCCGCCTGCTCCCCGGACGCCGGCCGGACGGGACTGTGCGAGTTGGCGATGCCGATGTCCGCGGCCCCGGCCGCGCGCAGCGCGCGGACCGCCAGGCCGTGGGCGAGCAGTTGGTGGTGGGCGGCCGGGAGCGCGTCGAACAGCAGCCGCTTCCCCGGTGCGTGCACGCCGAGGGCATGGCCGAGCAGGGTGTGCTCGGCGGGCTCGTTGAGCGTGATCCACTTCGTCACGCGGTCGCCCAGGCGCTCGGCGACCACCGACACATGGTCGGCGAACCGCGCGGCCGTGTCCCGCTCCAGCCAGTCGAGGCGGGCGGGCAGGTCCCAGTGGAAGAGGGTCGGGACCGGGCGGACGCCCGCCGCGCACAGCTCGTCGACCAGCCGGTCGTAGAAGTCCAGGCCGCCGGGGGAGTCCACCCGGGGCCAGGAGACGGAGAAGCGGTACCCGTCCACGCCGAGGCCGGCCAGCAGCGCCACGTCCTCACGGTGGCGGTGGTAGTGGTCGCAGGCCACCGCCGCCGTCGAGCCGTCCTTGACCCGTCCCGGCTCGGCCGAGAACGTGTCCCACACGGACGGCTCGCGCCGGTCGGCCGCCCCCTCGATCTGGTGGGCCGAGGTCGACACGCCCCACAGGAAGCCGACCGGGAACCGGGGTATCGGGTTCGTAGCCATGGGCGGGATCATCCTTACCGTAGGTAACGGAAGTCAACGCCCGGACGGCAAAAGGACCTCACGCCCCCTCCTTGAGCACGCGGGAGATGAGCTCGCGCTGCTCCCCGGTCAGCCGGGGATCGGCCGCGTACACCGTCCGGCCGTCCACGGTGATCTCGTAGCTGAAGCCGTCGGGCACCCCGGCCGGCGGCGCGGCCTTGCCGGCGGCCAGCGCCCGCTCGGCCAGGTCCCTCCACTGCGGGGCGTCGGACCGCCCCGAGACGTCCACCTCGGCGCGGCGCTCGATGCCCGCGAACCCTCCTGTGCGCCTCACTCGAATCCGCATGGTCCGTGTCTAGTACGGAACTACAGCGTCCGCACCCCCACCTGTTCCCAGGCCTTCCGTACGGCCTCGAGTTCGCCGCCGTCGGTGCCGTACCGCTCCCGCGCGGCCCGCACGGTGAGCGTGGCGAAGTCGGTGAACTGCGCGTCCTCGTGCAGCTCGCCGCCGGTCAGCACGTCGTACCAGAGCTGCCCCGCCCTCTCCCAGGCGTGGCCGCCGAGCGCGGTGGCGACCAGGTAGAAGGCGTGGTTGGGAATGCCGGAGTTGATGTGCACGCCGCCGTTGTCGCTGCCCGTGTGGACGTAGTGGTCCATCGTGGCCGGCTGCGGGTCCCTGCCGAGCACGTCGTCGTCGTACGCCGTGCCGGGTGCCTTCATGGAGCGCAGCGCGGTGCCGCTGACGCCCGGGGCCAGCAGCCCGGCGCCGATCAGCCAGTCGGCCTCGGTGGCGGTCTGGTCGAGCGTGTACTGCTTGATCAGCGAGCCGAAGACGTCGGAGAGCGACTCGTTGAGCGCGCCGGACTGCCCGAAGTAGGCCAGGTTGGCGGTGTGCTGGGTGACGCCGTGGGTCAGCTCGTGGCCGATGACGTCGACCGGGATGGTGAAGTCCAGGAAGATCTCGCCGTCGCCGTCGCCGAACACCATCTGCTCGCCGTTCCAGAAGGCGTTGTTGTACTTCTCGTCGTAGTGCACGGTGGCGTCCAGCGGCAGGCCGCTGCCGTCGATCGAGTCGCGCCGGTAGGCCGTGCGGTACAGCTCGAAGGTGGCGCCGAGGCCGGCGTAGGCGCGGTTGACCGTGGCGTCCCCGCCGGGCTCCTCGCCCTCGCCGCGCACCTTCCTCCCGGGCAGGTCGGTGCCGTGCCGGGCGTCGTAGACGGTGCGGTGCGGCTGCCCGTCCCGCTTGCCCGCGGGCGCGGCGACGGCGGGTGCGCCGATGACGGTGGTCAGCCGCCGCCGGGTGCGCTCGAAGGCGTCGCGCTCCAGGGTCCGGCGGGCGGGTCCGGAGAGCGCGGGGTCGTCGTTGCGGGCGAGGCGGTCCAGGACGTGCGGCGGCACGATGGTGCAGAAGACGGGCTCGAAGCCCCCGTTGGTCGTCGTGGTCGTCATAGCGGGCACACTTGCACTGTGTGGTCGCGCTGTCACCACCCGCAACCATGATTGGTGAAATATCGGGGCAAGGGGTCCGTGCTTCCGTCACGGAGTGATAGATGTCCGTGACGGAGTGGCGGGCGGCCGGGGGTGGTCGGGAGGTGGTACCGGTGACATCGCGCACTATTTGCCCTGTTTGCCCCTTCGGTTTCGCATACTGGGACGGGCCCGCGCATCCGGCGCGGCTCGGCTAGGCTGCGCAGCATCATGCGTTTCGGGCTGCTTCTCCTTAGCTGCCGCGGCGAGGGCCTGTAGTCGAGGCCGACCCCCTCCCCGCGGAGTTCGGCGTTGCGCCGTCGGCCGTTCACCGGCACCCGCGGACCCGCGGAATTTTCGAGGAGCCCACGCAAACATGGTCAACCGCCAGCAGCCCAGTTCCATGCCGATCCACAAGTACGGCCGCTACGAGCAGGTCGACATCCCCGACCGCACCTGGCCCGGCCGCCGGATCACCGCCGCCCCCCGCTGGCTCTCCACCGACCTGCGCGACGGCAACCAGGCCCTGATCGACCCGATGTCGCCCGAGCGCAAGCGCCGGATGTTCGACCAGCTGGTCAGGATGGGCTACAAGGAGATCGAGGTCGGCTTCCCGGCCTCGGGCCAGACCGACTTCGACTTCGTGCGCTCGATCATCGAGGAAGAGGGCGCGATCCCCGAGGACGTCACGATCTCCGTGCTGACCCAGGCCCGTGAGGACCTGATCGAGCGGACCGTGGAGTCCCTGAAGGGCGCCCGGCGCGCCACCGTCCACCTCTACAACGCCACCGCCCCGGTCTTCCGCCGGGTCGTCTTCCGCGGCTCCAGGGACGACATCAAGCAGATCGCCGTCGACGGCACCCGCCTGGTGATGGAGTACGCCGAGAAACTGCTGGGCCCGGAAACGGAGTTCGGCTACCAGTACAGCCCCGAGATCTTCACCGACACCGAGCTGGACTTCGCCCTGGAGGTCTGCGAGGCGGTGATGGACGTGTACCAGCCGGGCCCGGGCCGCGAGATCATCCTCAACCTGCCCGCCACGGTGGAGCGTTCGACGCCGTCGACGCACGCGGACCGCTTCGAGTGGATGCACCGCAACCTGTCCCGCCGCGAGTACGTCTGCCTGTCCGTCCACCCGCACAACGACCGCGGCACCGCCGTCGCCGCCGCCGAACTGGCGCTGATGGCCGGCGCCGACCGCGTCGAGGGCTGCCTGTTCGGGCAGGGCGAGCGCACCGGCAACGTCGACCTGGTCACGCTGGGCGTGAACCTGTTCTCGCAGGGCGTCGACCCGCAGATCGACTTCTCCGACATCGACGAGATCCGTCGTACGTGGGAGTACTGCAACCAGATGGAGGTCCACCCGCGCCACCCGTACGTGGGCGACCTGGTCTACACGTCCTTCTCCGGCTCCCACCAGGACGCCATCAAGAAGGGCTTCGACGCCATGGAGGCCGACGCGAAGGCCAAGGGCGTCACGGTCGACGACATCGAGTGGGCGGTGCCCTACCTGCCCATCGACCCCAAGGACGTCGGCCGCTCCTACGAGGCCGTCATCCGCGTCAACTCGCAGTCCGGCAAGGGCGGTGTCGCCTACGTCCTGAAGAACGACCACAAGCTGGACCTGCCGCGCCGGATGCAGATCGAGTTCTCGAAGATCATCCAGACGAAGACGGACGCCGAGGGCGGCGAGGTCACGCCGAAGGAGATCTGGGCGGCCTTCCAGGACGAGTACCTGCCCATTCCGGAGAACCCCTGGGGCCGCATCCAGGTCAGGACCGGCCAGTCGACGACGGACACCGACGGGGTCGACACGCTCACCGTCGAGGCCACCGTCGACGGCGAGGACACCGTTCTCACCGGCTCCGGCAACGGTCCGATCTCGGCCTTCTTCGACGCCCTGCACTCCATCGGCGTCGACGTACGCCTGCTGGACTACCAGGAGCACACGATGAGCGAGGGCGCCTCCGCCCAGGCCGCCTCGTACATCGAGTGCGCGATCGACGACAAGGTCCTGTGGGGGATCGGCATCGACGCGAACACGACACGTGCGTCGCTGAAGGCGGTCGTCTCGGCCGTCAACCGCGCGGCGCGCTGACCGCTCTGACCGGCGCTTTCGGGGCCCCGGCCGCCTGCTGAGGCGGTCGGGGCCCCGTCGTGCGCCCGACGACTATCGGCCAGTCTCCGCCGCAGGTCACGGAAAGGTCTCCTCCGGGGTGCTGACGACACCTCGACAATGTGGCTAACATCACGCCAGTGCGGCGATGTTGCCGTGCCGTTACGGAGGTGGGACGTGCTGCCAGTACGAGGACGAAACGGCCGTGTCACCTGGCTTGCCCGACTGCTGGGCACCCGTACCGCGTGGACGCCGGTCGGCGACGGCGAGTTCTTCTGCCCCGGCTGCGGCGGGGACCGCAACTACCAGCGGCTGAGCGGGCGTCGGCGCTTCACCGTCCTCGGCGTACCGCTGCTGCCGCGCGGCACGGCCGGGCCGGTCGTCGAGTGCGCCGCCTGCGGCGGCCACTTCGGCACGGACGTCCTGGACCATCCGACGACCACCCGCTTCTCCGCGATGCTCCGCGACGCCGTGCACACGGTCGCCCTGGCGGTGCTGTCCGCGGGCGGAACCGGCTCCCGTACGGCCCTGGAGACCGCCGCGGCCACCGTCCGCGCGGCCGGCCTGGCCGACTGCACCGAGGAGCAGCTGGCCGCCCTGGTCGAGGCGCTGGCCGCGGACACCGGGCGCGCCTACGGCGACCAGCCGTGCGGCGCGGGCCTGGCCATAGAGCTGCACGAGGCCCTCGACCCGCTCGCCCCGCACCTGGCCCCCGCGGGCCGGGAGTCGATCCTCCTCCAGGCCGCCCGCATCGCCCTGGCCGACGGCCCCTACACCCCCGCCGAACACGACACCCTCAGCACCGTCGGCGCGGCCCTGACCATCTGCACGGACGAGGTGACCCGGCTGCTGACGGCGGCGCGCACACCTTCGTAGCGGCACCGCGGGTGGCCCGAGCGCGGGTCGTCGACTGTGAGCGGCTGTACGGTCCCGACCATCTGTGGACGTCCGACGCGCGCCGCCTCGTGGCGGTCGCGGCCCGCCGTGCCGGGCGGGTGCGCGTGGCCCTCGCCGAGTGCACACGGCCGGCCGACGACCAGGCTCGCGTCCGCGGCCCGGACCACCCCCTGACTCTCATGGCGCGCGGTCACCTCGCGGGGGCGGGGAGACGTGTTGCCGCCACGTCGGGCACACCGCGAAGACGTCGTGGCAGACGTGGGGCGTACGGTGGTTCGAACAGTTGCGGACGCGGGGACGCCGCCCGGGCGGGGGCGAGGAGAACAACCACACGGAGGTGTGCATTGTCGGCCGGCGTGGTGGTGATCGGTGCCGGAGTCGTGGGACTCACCACAGCGGTGTGTCTGGCGGAGTCCGGAATGGACGTACGCGTGGACACGGATCGGTCCCCGGACGAGACGACCTCGGCAGCCGCGGGCGCGATGTGGGATCCGTACCTGGTGGAACCCGCTCACCTGGTCGACCGGTGGAGCCGTGTGACCCTGTCGGTGCTGAACACGTTGAGCGCCGACGCGGACACGGGGATCCGACGGGTGGAAGGGACGCACGAGTCCCGGATTTCCCGCGGGATGCCGGAGTGGGGCGGCCTGGTCGGAGCGCGCGTCTGTGAACGCGGTGAACTGCGCCCGGGTTTCCTGTCCGGGTGGCGTTATCGTGCCCCCGTCGTCGACATGCCGCGATACCTGCGCTACCTGGCCCGCCGGCTCGAGCGGGCCGGCGGTCACCTCCGCCGTCGCCGTTACAACACGCTCGAAGAAGCGGTGCACGAAGCGCCGGTGGTCGTCAACTGCTCGGGTTCGGGGGCCCGTTCGCTGGCGGCGGACCCCTCGGTCGAGGCGGTGCGCGGTCAGCTGGTGGTGGTCGAGAATCCGGGTATTCGGTCGTTCTTCTGCGACGACACCCCGGGGGCCGACGAGCTCACCTACATTTACCCGCACTCCGACGCCGTGGTCCTTGGGGGGACGGCGGTGTCCGGGAACTGGGACCTGCGCCCCGACGAGGCCGCGGCTCGGGAGATCGTTGAGCGCTGCGTCGCGATCGAACCGTCCCTCGCGGGCGCCCGCGTACTCGCGCACCGGGTCGGGCTGCGGCCGGCGCGGGAGGAGGTGCGGCTCGAAGGGGAGCCCCGCAAGGGCACACTGCTCCTGCACAACTACGGTCATGGCGGAGCTGGACTGACCCTGTCGTGGGGGTGCGCCCGTGAGGTCGCCGAGCGGGTCCGCAGGGCGACCGGGCTCATTCCCTGATCTGCCACTGCCGGCGCTCCGTGATTCCCTGCTCCGAGCCTCTGCGGAAGAGGTACAACCAGGTCCGTATCGCCAGCGCGGCGGCCAGGGCGGCGGTCCACGGCCAGCTGGTGGTCTTCGTTGTCACGAGCGCCGCGCCGAGTACCGGCGAGACGGCGGTGAACACCATCAAAGCGATTTCGCTCCGGCTCCGGCGAAATCGGAAAGCGATGGAAAACTCGGAATGCTCGTACCAGGCGATTGCGGCGCTCAGCACGACGGCCAGAACCATGGTCGTCCATGGATTGCTGCTGACCTGGGCGTAAGTGACGGGAAGCGAGATCACGAAAGGCAACACGCCGCCGTACTCGGACAGCACATTCCCCCACTTCATGATCTTGCCGAACGAGTTCGAGCGTATTCGGGCAAGTTCACCGGAGGCGCTCGCGTACACGATCAGAGAGAGCACGGTGCTGAAGGTTGCTCCGATGAGCAGCAGACGGACATCGTCGGGGAATCGTTTCGATGCGAAGGCGAAGCCCAGGAGGAACGTCACAGCGGCGAGAATGGAACCGGAGAAGGCTATGCCCGCTGCGGCTTCCCCGGACTGCAGGGTCGCCGGGTCGTCCCGCTCGAAGCGTGCGATTTCGAATGCGGGCGCACCGGACAGGGTGACCAGGGCCGTTACGGCGTGGTCGGCGGGTGTCAAGGATTCCATGAGCTGTTCACGGGCGCTTGTGTGAACGAGATGCCGCGCATCCGGATCGATGTATTCGACGCGCGTCGTGTGCTGGAAGTGGATGGAAAGCACGTCATCCGTACCGCCGGTGTGCATGACCCGAGTTCCTATGAAGCCGCACGCCAGTAAGAGGCGCGTCACCGTCGGCTGCTCGGTGTTCGCTATGGCGGAGACCAGCGGCGGTTCGCCGGACCCTTGTGGAACCTGCCGCAGCATCTCGGCCAGGAGCTGTGATGCCACGCCGTTCCGGCGCATCCCGGCCCGGACCGCGATCACCGACAGGCGCACGTGTCCCGGGGAAGGCATCTCCGCGGCGACGCAACCCACCAACTCGCCCGAGGATTCGGCCACTCGAACCAGCCTGCGCTCAAGGGCCTCGGCAAGGAGTGCCGGCGACGGCACGACGGCCGCGTCACACGCATCGGCCAACAGGGCTCGGAGCTGGGCGAGATCAGCGGGGAGGGCCATCCGGGTAGACCATGCGGCCATGTCCATGGGGTCCGTTCAGCCGGTCGGAGTGTGGGGGGATCCTACAGATCGAATGTGTGATGTACAGGGGGTGCGGGTCCTGCCTGCGCAATCCCCCGGTCGGTGCTCCTCGGCGGCCTGCCCTGGCCTTGCCGACCACTCGCCGGCTGTCTGTCCCGTGAGCGGGGACGACTTCCTGGAGGCAGCGGCTTCGGACACCCGGCTTGTATAGTCGCCGCGCCGCGACGGACATGTCGGAAGGGGACGCCGGAGCCGTGAACGGGGAGCACGAGCACTTTGCCGGACAGGAGGAGCCGTGGGACGAGCGGACCCCGGGCGTCCTGCGACTGCCGTCCGGACGGCTGGTACGGGGCAGAGGCCTGCGCCATGACCTCGACCCGTCGGCGCAGACCCCGTCGTACGGCGTCTACCTCCTCGGCGAACAGCCGCCCGCGACCCCCTGGGCGTCCCGCTGGCTGCGCTGGCCGGACTTCCGCCTCCCGGCGGACCGTGAGGAGGCCCGCTCGGTGCTCACCGACGCCTGGGCCCGCGCCGCCGCCGAACGCGTCGAACTGGCCTGCGCCGGCGGTCGGGGCCGCACCGGCACGGCCCTGGCCTGCCTGGCGGTCCTCGACGGCGTACCGGCGGACGAGGCCGTCGCCTACGTCAGAACCCACTACGACCGGCACGCGGTGGAGACACCGTGGCAGAAGCGGTACGTACGGCACTTCACGCCGTCGCTGTGACCGTCGCTGTGACTGCTCCCGCGCCGGCGGGCGTTCCCCGGGAATCGCGACCCCGACCCAGCGGCTCACGCGGCGGCGTACGCCAACGCCCGCAGCCGCGGCGAGGCGCCCTGAGCGCCGTGCGCCGTGCCTATGCCAGTGCCTCCGCCACCGCGGCGGCGGTCCGGGCCACGAGGGCGTCGTCGTAGGGGGCGTCCCGGGCCGGTTTGGCCGACAGCACGGCCAGGACCACGGGGGAACCGGACTCGGTCCACGCGATGCCCACGTCGTTGGTGGTGCCGTGGGCACCGGAGCCCGTCCTGTCCGCGACCGTCCAGGTCGGCGGCAGGCCCGCGCGGAAGCGGTTCGCGCTGGTGGTGTTGTTCAGCAGCCAGCGCGTCAGCAGCCGGCGGTCGTGACGGTCCAGCGCGTCCCCGAGGACGAGACGGGCGTAGGTGCGGCCGATCGCGCGCGGGCTCGTGGTGTCCGTGAGCCGCCAGGGCTCGGCGGTGTTGAGGTCCGGCTCCCAGCGGTCCAGGCGGGTCACCGGGTCGCCGAGCGAGCGGGCGAAGCGGGTGACGGCGGTGGGGCCGCCGAGCTCGCGCAGGAGCAGGTTGCCGGCGGTGTTGTCGCTGAAGCGGATGGCGACGTCGGCGAGTTCGGCGATGGTCATGCCCGTGGCCAGGTGCGCACGGGTCTGGTCGGAGCCTTCCAGCACCAGGTCGGCCTCGGTGTAGTGGACGCGGCGCGAGAGGACCTCGCCGTGGCGGTCCAGGTCCCGCAGGACCGCTGCCGCCGCCAGGGTCTTGAACACCGAGCACATCGGGAAGCGTTCGTCGGCCCGGTACCGGACGGTCCGGCCGGTGGCGGGGTCGTGGGCGAGCACGCCCAGCCGGGCGCCGTGCCCCTGCTCCAGGGCGCGCAGGCGCGCGGTGGTGCCGTCGTCCGGCAGGGCGTGCGCGGGCGTGGCGGCGGCCGTCGCCACGGCGAGAGCGGCGGCGGTGGTCAGCAGGGCACGTCGGGTCGGCGCGGACTTCCTCGGGGCTCGGATGGCGCTCTCCTCCGGTCGGTGCGGACGGAACGATCGGTCCGTGCGGACGGGACGATCGGTCGGTGCGGACAGGACGATCTCCACAGTGACCGACGTCGCCGGGGACATCGCGGTTGCGCCGCGCCGGGAGCCCGAAGGGGGCGCGGGCGCGGCCACGCCCGCATCCGCCGTGAGTGACAATGGACCCCATGAGTCTGTTCCGCGACGACGGCATCGTGCTGCGCACCCAGAAGCTGGGTGAGGCGGACCGGATCATCACGTTGCTCACCCGCGGGCACGGGCGGGTGCGGGCCGTGGCGCGGGGGGTGCGGCGGACGAAGTCGAAGTTCGGGGCCCGGCTCGAGCCGTTCTCGCACGTGGACGTGCAGTTCTTCGCGCGGGGGAGCGAGCTGGTGGGGCGGGGGCTGCCGCTGTGCACGCAGAGCGAGACCATCGCCCCCTACGGCGGCGGGATCGTGACCGACTACGCCCGCTACACCGCCGGGACGGCCATGCTGGAGACCGCCGAGCGGTTCACCGACCACGAGGGCGAGCCGGCCGTCCAGCAGTACCTGCTGCTGGTGGGCGCCCTGCGCACCCTCGCCCGGGGCGAGCACGCCCCGCACCTCGTGCTCGACGCCTTCCTGCTGCGGTCGCTGGCCGTCAACGGCTACGCGCCCACCTTCGGCGACTGCGCCAGGTGCGGGATGCCCGGTCCGAACCGCTTCTTCTCGGTGGCCTCCGGCGGCTCGGTCTGCGCCGACTGCCGGGTGCCCGGCAGCGTCGTACCCTCGCCGCAGACGCTCGCGCTGCTCGGCGCGCTGCTCACGGGGGACTGGGAGACCGCGGACGCGTGCGAGCCGCGGTACGTCAGGGAGGGCGGCGGACTGGTCTCCGCCTACCTGCACTGGCACCTGGAGCGCGGGCTGCGCTCACTTCGGTACGTGGAAAAGTAGTACGCCCACCAAGCAGTACGTCAGTACGCCCGAAACAAGGGAGACGAGAAGCACATGGCCGTACGCGGGATCCTGGGGCGCCGGCGCCCGGAGTACAGGGCGCCCGAGCCGCATCCGTCCGGCGCCCGCGCGCCGAAGCTCCCCGGCGAGCTTGTCCCCGAGCATGTGGCGATCGTCATGGACGGGAACGGGCGCTGGGCCAAGGAGCGCGGGCTGCCCCGCACCGAGGGGCACAAGGTCGGTGCCGAGCGGGTGCTGGACGTGTTGCAGGGCGCGATCGAAATCGGCGTCGGCAACATCTCCCTGTACGCCTTCTCCACCGAGAACTGGAAGCGCTCGCCCGACGAGGTGCGCTTCCTGATGAACTTCAACCGCGACTTCATCCGCAAGACCCGCGACCAGCTCGACGAACTCGGCATCCGGGTGCGCTGGGTGGGCCGTATGCCCAAGCTGTGGAAGTCGGTCGCCAAGGAGCTCCAGGTCGCCCAGGAGCAGACCAAGGACAACGACCGGCTCACGCTGTACTTCTGCATGAACTACGGCGGCCGGGCCGAACTCGCGGACGCGGCCAAGGCGCTGGCGGAGGACGTCAGGGCGGGCCGGCTCGACCCGTCCAAGGTCACCGAGAAGACCGTCCAGAAGTACCTGTACTACCCGGACATGCCGGACGTCGACCTGTTCCTGCGCCCGAGCGGTGAGCAGCGCACGTCCAACTACCTGCTCTGGCAGAGCGCGTACGCGGAGATGGTCTTCCAGGACGTCCTGTGGCCCGACTTCGACCGCCGCGACCTGTGGCGGGCCTGCATCGAGTTCGCCTCCCGCGACCGCCGCTTCGGCGGCGCGATCCCGAACGAGGAACTCCTCGCCATGAACGGCGACGGCGAGTAAATCAGCCCGCTCGGGGGCGCCCCCTGCTCGTAGAGCTCGGGGGAGATTGAGGACGAGGCCGTTCAGGCCGAAAAGCGGGGGTCCGGGGGGCGGCAGCCCCCCAGGGCCGGCCGCCCCGGACCACCCGCACAGGATCCGGCTCAGCCGCCGGAGGCCGCCGCGCAGTCCGCGCAGGTGCCGAAGATCTCCACCGTGTGGGCGACGTTGACGTAGCCGTGCTCCGCGGCGATCGCCTCCGCCCACTTCTCCACCATCGGCCCCTCCACCTCGACCGCCTTGCCGCAGATGCGGCAGACGAGGTGGTGGTGGTGTTCGCCGGTGGAGCAGCGGCGGTAGACCGACTCGCCGTCGGAGGTGCGCAGGACGTCGACCTCGCCCGCGTCGGCGAGGGACTGAAGGGTGCGGTAGACCGTCGTCAGGCCCACCGAGTCGCCCCTGTGCTTGAGCATGTCGTGGAGCTCCTGCGCGCTGCGGAACTCGTCGACCTCGTCGAGGGCCGCCGCGACAGCGGCACGCTGCCGGGTGGCGCGGCCCTTCACGGGCGGTCCAGCGGTGGTCACCGGTCGGCCTCCTCACGTCTCGCCTGCGGGCCATTGTGCCAGCCCGGGCCGTGCGCGGTCAGGCGCCGGCCCCGTCGCCGGCGGCCCGGGTGGCCGGAATCGCGCACTCCGCGGGGTCCCCGGCGGGCCGCGCGGCGGCGAGTGCCCGCGCGCGTCGCCGGGCCAGCGGCGTGGCCAGTGCGGTGAGCGCGATGAACGCGGCGATGGTGAGCAGCACGATCGTCGCGCCGGGCGGCACGTCCTGGTAGTACGACGTGACCGTGCCGCCGATCGTCACGCTCACCCCGATGGCGACGGCGATGGCGAAGGTCGCGGCGAAGCTGCGGCTGAGCTGCTGGGCCGCGGCCACCGGGACCACCATCAGCGCGCTGACCAGCAGCAGCCCGACCACGCGCATCGCGACCGTCACCGTCACCGCCGCGGTGACCGCCGTCAGCAGGTTCAGGGCGCGCACCGGCAGCCCGGTCACCCGGGCGAACTCCTCGTCCTGGCTGACCGCGAACAGCTGGCGGCGCAGGCCCAGGGTGACCAGTACGACGAAGGCGGCCAGCAGGCAGATCGCGGTGACGTCGGACTGCGAGACCGTGGAGAGCGAGCCGAACAGGTACGACGTCAGGTTCGCGTTGGAGCCGCCGGGGGCGAGGTTGATGAACATGACGCCGCCCGCCATGCCGCCGTAGAAGAGCATCGCGAGGGCGATGTCGCCGCGGGTGCGGCCGTACCAGCGGATCAGCTCCATGAGGACCGCGCCCAGGACGGAGACCGCCGTCGCCATCCACACCGGGGAGGTGGACAGCAGGAAGCCCAGGCCGACGCCGGTCATGGCGACGTGGCCGATGCCGTCGCCCATCAGGGCCTGGCGGCGCTGGACGAGGTAGATGCCGACGGCGGGGGCGGTGATGCCGACCAGGACGGCCGCGAGCAGGGCCCGCTGCATGAAGGCGTAGTTCAACAGGTCCATCAGCTCAGCAGTCCCGTGCGGATCGGATCGGCGCCCGTGGCGTCGTGGGGGTGTACGTGGTCGTGGCCGGGCAGGGCATGCTGGCCCACGGCCTTCGGGGGCGGCCCGTCGTGCAGGACGCAGCCGTCGCGCAGCACCACCGCCCGGTCGATCAGGGGCTCCAGGGGGCCCAGCTCGTGCAGCACGAGCAGCACCGTCGCCCCGGCCGCCACCTGCTCCTTCAGCGTGCTCGCCAGCACCTCCTGGCTGGCCAGGTCGACGCCGGCCATCGGCTCGTCCATGATCAGCAGCTCGGGTGCGGCGGCGAGGGCGCGGGCGATCAGCACGCGCTGGTGCTGACCGCCGGAGAGGGCGTCGACCGAGTCCTTCGCGCGGTCCGCCATGCCGACCAGCTCCAGGGCGTGCCGTACGGCCGCGTGGTCGGCCTTGCGGAAGACCCCGAAGCGGGTACGGGAGAGCCGGCCCGAGGAGACGATCTCGGTGACGGTCGCCGGGACGCCGCCCGCGGCGGTCGTGCGCTGCGGTACGTAGCCGACGCGCGCCCAGTCGCGGAAGCGGCGGTGCGGGGTGCCGAACAGTTCGATCTCACCGGCGCTCACCGGCACCTGGCCGATGACGCTGCGCACGGCCGTCGACTTGCCGGAGCCGTTGGCGCCGAGCAGCGCGACGACCTCGCCCCGGCGCACGGTGAGGTCGATGCCGCGCAGGACGGGACGCGAGCCCAGGTCGGCGCGCACACCGCGCAGGGAGATGACGGGTTCGGCGGGTTCGCTCCCGGCGTCCATGACGCCCTCCGGCGCGCTCACTTGGCGCCCAGGGCTTTCTGCAGCGCCTCGAGGTTGGCGTCCATGACCTGGAAGTAGTCGGTGCCGCGGGACTTGTCGGTGATGCCCTCGAGGGGATCGAGGACGTCGGTCTTCAGATGCGCGTCCTCGGCGAGGGTCTTCGCGGTCTTGTCGCTGACCAGCGTCTCGTAGAAGACGGTCGTGACCCCGTCGGACTTCGCGGTCTCCTGGAGGTCCTTCACCCGGGCGGCGCTGGGCTCGGACTCGGGGTCGAGGCCGTTGATGGCCTCCTGGGTCAGGCCGTAGCGCTCGGCGAGGTAGCCGAAGGCGGCGTGGGTAGTGATGAAGACCTTGCTCTTGGCGTCCTTCAGCCCGGTCTCGTACCGGGTGTTGAGCTCGCCGAGCTCCTTGACCAGGGCCGCGGTGTTCTTGCGGTAGTCGGCCGCGTGGTCCGGGTCGCCCTTCTCGAAGGCCTTGCCGACGCCCTCGGCGATCTGCGCGTAGCGCACCGGGTCGAGCCAGACGTGCGGGTCCTTGCCGCCGTGCTCCTCGTCGTGGTGGGCGTCGTGCTCGTCGGCGTGGCCGCCGACGTCGGTGCCGTGCTCCTCCAGCGTGGTCAGGGACGCGGCGTCGACCTTCGTCGCGATCCCGGACTGGGCGACGGCCTTGTCGACGTTGGGCTGGAGGCCCTTGAGGTAGAGCACCGCGTCGGACTTCTCGAGCTGCACGGTCTGCTGGGCGCTGATCTCCAGCTCGTGCGGCTCCTGGCCGGGCTGGGTGAGACTGGTGACGTGCACGTGGCTCCCGCCGATCCGCTCGGCGAGGAAGGCCATCGGGTAGAAGGACGCGACGACGTCGTACTTCCCGCCGCTGCCGCCGGCCGCGCCGGCGGAGGAACAGGCGGAGAGCGCTCCGAGGCCGAGAGCGGTGACCGTCAGGGCCGTGGAACCGGATATGAGGCGTCGTCGTACGTTCATGACACTCATTTTCAACGAAGATGGAAACCGTTGTCAACAAGGCTCGCGACAAGCCCGAAAAGGGCCCTTACCCGGCACCGATTTGGTCGAGGGGGAGCCACCGCCGGTACCCTGAAGCATTCGCTCGTGAAGCGTCTCGCTTCGTCGCCCGTCGTCGTAATGAAGAGAGCACCGTGGCCGCCGACAAGATCGACACCATCGTCAGCCTGAGCAAGCGCCGTGGCTTCGTATTCCCCTGCAGTGAGATCTACGGCGGTCAGCGTGCCGCCTGGGACTACGGGCCTCTGGGTGTCGAGCTCAAGGAGAACCTCAAGCGTCAGTGGTGGCGCTACATGGTGACGTCCCGCGAGGACGTGGTCGGCATCGACTCGTCCGTGATCCTGGCGCCCGAGGTCTGGGTCGCCTCCGGTCACGTCGCCACCTTCACGGACCCGCTGACGGAGTGCACGTCCTGCCACAAGCGGTTCCGCGCCGACCACCTGGAAGAGGCCTACGAGGAGAAGAAGGGCCGCGCCCCGGAGAACGGTCTCGCGGACATCAACTGCCCCAACTGCGGCAACAAGGGCCAGTTCACCGAGCCCAAGCAGTTCTCGGGCCTGCTCTCCACCCACCTCGGCCCCACCCAGGACTCCGGCTCCGTCGCCTACCTGCGTCCGGAGACCGCCCAGGGCATCTTCACCAACTTCGCCCAGGTGCAGACCACCTCGCGCCGCAAGCCTCCGTTCGGCATCGCCCAGATGGGCAAGTCGTTCCGCAACGAGATCACGCCGGGCAACTTCATCTTCCGCACCCGTGAGTTCGAGCAGATGGAGATGGAGTTCTTCGTCAAGCCGGGCGAGGACGAGAAGTGGCAGGAGTACTGGATGGAGCAGCGCTGGAACTGGTACACCGGCCTGGGTCTCCGTGAGGAGAACATGCGCTGGTACGAGCACCCGAAGGAGAAGCTCTCCCACTACTCCAAGCGCACCGCCGACATCGAGTACCGCTTCCAGTTCGGCGGCAGCGAGTGGGGCGAGCTGGAGGGTGTCGCCAACCGCACCGACTACGACCTCTCCTCCCACGCCAAGGCCTCCGGCCAGGACCTCTCCTACTTCGACCAGGAGGCCGGCGAGCGCTGGACGCCGTACGTCATCGAGCCGGCGGCCGGTGTCGGCCGGGCGATGCTCGCCTTCCTGCTCGACGCCTACGTCGAGGACGAGGCGCCCAACGCCAAGGGCAAGATGGAGAAGCGCACGGTGCTGCGCCTGGACCACCGCCTGGCCCCGGTGAAGGTCGCGGTGCTGCCCCTGTCGCGCAACCCGGAGCTGTCGCCCAAGGCCAAGGGCCTGGCCCAGACCCTGCGCCAGAACTGGAACATCGAGTTCGACGACGCCGGCGCCATCGGCCGCCGTTACCGCCGCCAGGACGAGATCGGCACGCCGTACTGCGTCACGGTCGACTTCGACACCCTCGAGGACAACGCGGTCACCGTCCGCGAGCGCGACACCATGAAGCAGGAGCGCGTCTCCCTCGACCAGATCGAGGGCTACCTGGCCGGCCGCCTCGTCGGCTGCTGACCCGGTAACCCGGCAGTCCCTCAGCGCCGGACGGCCGCCGAGATCTCACTCGGCGGCCGTCCGGCGTTCGCCGTTGCTCAACGGCCTTGCAGGACCTTCACGTTGTCGCCGAAGGTCCAGTTCTTCGACCCGTCCCAGTTGATCGACCAGGTCATCAGGCCCTTCAGACTGGTGCCGTAGTGGCGCCAGGCCTCGGAGACCAGCGCGGGCGCCATGTGGCCGCCGCCCGCGCCGGGCTGGGCGGGCAGGCCCGGGACCTGCTTGTCGTAGGGGACCTTGATCGTCGTGCCCTGGATCACCAGGCCCTTGGCGAGGCAGTCGGTCTGGGCGGTGAAGCCGGCCACCGTGCCGGCCTGGTAGGAGTCGCCGGAGCAGCCGTACATGCTGCCGTTGTAGTACTGCATGTTCAGCCACCACAGGCGGCCGTTGTCGGCGTACTTCTTGATGATCGGCAGGTACGCGCCCCAGATCGAGCCGTAGGCGACGCTGCCGCCGGTGACGTAGGCGGTCTCCGGGGCCATCGTCAGACCGAAGTTCGACGGCATCTGCGCGAGGACTCCGTCGATGATCCGGATCAGGTTGGCCTGGGACGCGGACGGCTGGCCGATGTTCCCGCTGCCGGTCAGGCCCGTCTCGATGTCGATGTCGATGCCGTCGAAGTTGTACTTCTTCAGGATCGGGACGATCGTCGCGACGAACCGGTCCGCCACGGCCGTCGAGTTGAGGTCGATACCGGCCGTCGCGCCGCCGATGGACAGCAGGATCGTCTGTCCGGACGCCTTGGCCGCGCACATCTCCGCGGGCGTCGCCACCTTCACGCCCGTGTCCATGCCGTTCTCCCACAGGGCCGTTCCGTCGGAGCGGATGACCGGGAAGGCCGCGTTGATCACGTTGTAGCCGTGTGCGGCGATGCGCGAGTCGGTGATCGGTGTCCAGCCGAAGGGTGGATGGACGCCGTTGGCGGAGCCGTCCCAGTTCTCCCAGTAGCCCTGGAGCACCTTGCCGGCGGGCCGGGACTTGACGGCGCACGTGTCGGCGGCGGAGGCGGTGGGGGCCAGGGCGACGGAGAGCTGGGTGAGACAGGCGGTCGCCAGGGCGGCGGCGAGCAGACGCAGTCTGCGGCGGATCATGCGGAGCCTCCCGGTGGGGGTGCGGTGAGGTGTCGTAGGCATGACAGTGCTCGTGGTCCAGACCTCTCGTCAATAGGTCTGGACCAAATCGCCGCACCGCTGGGCGTCGCCTCGTGTGACAGATGACAGCTGACAGATATTGAAATCTGTCAGCTGTCATGTCAGGCTGTTTCGGGGTACCCGTCCCACCCGCACTCCGAGCCCCCAAGGAGCCCTCCCTCATGGACACCCGCCACCTCGGAACCACCGGCCCCCAGGTCTCCGCCCTCGGCCTCGGCTGCATGGGCATGTCCGCGCTGTACGGCGAGGCGGACCGGACCGAGTCCATCGCCACCGTGCACGCCGCTCTCGAAGCGGGCGTGACCCTGCTCGACACCGGCGACTTCTACGCCATGGGCCACAACGAGATGCTGGTCGGCGAGGCGCTGCGCACCGCCCCCGCGGCCCGCCGCGAACAGGCCCTGCTCAGCGTGAAGTTCGGCGCCCTGCGCGATCCGGACGGCAACTGGGCCGGCTACGACGGCCGTCCGGCCGCCGTGAAGAACTTCGCCGCCTACTCCCTCCAGCGCCTCGGCGTCGACCACATCGACGTCTACCGGATCGCCCGGGTCGACCCGGACGTGCCGATCGAGGAGACGGTCGGCGCCATCGCGGAACTCGTCGAGAAGGGGCACGTCCGGCACATCGGCCTCAGCGAGGTCGGAGCCGACACGATCCGCCGGGCCGCCGCCACCGCGCCGATCTCGGACGTCCAGATCGAATACTCGCTCGTCTCCCGTGGCGTCGAGGACCGGATCCTGCCCACCACCCGCGAACTCGGCATCGCCATCACGGCGTACGGGGTGCTCTCGCGCGGTCTGATCTCCGGGCACTTCGCCCGCGACCGGAAGCTCGCCGCGAACGACTTCCGGGCCCATTCGCCCCGCTTCCAGGGCGAGAACCTCCAGCACAACCTGGACCTCGTCGAGGCCCTGCGCAAGGTCGCCGAGGGCAAGGGCGTCACGGTCGCGCAGACCGCCATCGCCTGGGTGCTCTCCCGGGGCCCGCGGCACGACACGGTCGTCGTCCCGCTGATCGGCGCCCGCACCCGGGAGCGGCTGGCGGAGGCACTGGGCGCCACGGCCGTCACGCTGGAGGAGGCCGACCTGGCGGCCATCGAGGAGGCCGTCCCGGCGGACGCGGCCGCGGGCGCGCGCTACCCCGAGGCGCAGATGGCCCACCTGGACAGCGAGGGCTGACCCGGCCGCCGGGTACGGTCTAGGGCATGCCACCCACCACCGAGACCCTGACCGCCGAGCGCATCCTCGAGGCGACCGAGGAGGTGCTGCGCCGCCACGGGCCGGCCAAGGCCACCGTGGTGGACGTGGCCCGCGCGCTCGGTGTCAGTCACGGCAGCGTCTACCGGCACTTCCGTACCAAGGCCGCGCTGCGCGAGGCGGTGACCAAACGGTGGCTGGACCGCACGTCCGACGCCCTCGCCGGCATCGCCGCCGAGCACCGTGACCCCGAGGCGCGGCTGCGCGACTGGCTGCGCGGGCTGTTCGAGGCCAAGCGCCGCAAGGCGGGCGACGACCCCGAGCTGTTCGCCACGTACTCGGTGCTCACCGGGGAGAACGGCGTGGCGGTCGGCGAGCACATCGCCGACCTGACCGGCCAGCTGGCCCGCATCGTCCGGGACGGCGTCGCGGCCGGTGCCTTCACGGCCGCCGACCCGGCCGTCGCGGCCCGGGCCCTGTTTCATGCCACCGGCCGCTTCCACGACCCGGGTCATGCCCGGGAGTGGAAGCGGCCGGTGATCGAGGAGGAGTTCGAGGCGGTGCTCGAACTGGTGCTGGGCGGGCTACGAGCCCGTTAGCACCGTCATCTCCCGGGTCAGGTCACGTTCACGGTGACCGTCTTGGAGTGCGTGTCGCCGTGCACCACTCGCAGCTCCTGCTTGCCCTTGAGCGCGAGCTTCGTCGACACCGTGAAGGTGTCGCCCTTCTTGACCGCGGTGGTCTCGCGCAGCGTGGTCCACTTGCCGTTGTTCAGGTGCTGGATGGTCAGCTTCGTGCCGGCCGCCAGGTGCGCGGTGCGCCCGGTGAGTGTCACGCTCTCCCCGGACCTGATCGAGGAGTGGCTGGCCCTGACCGTGATCGACGCGGCCGCCTTGGTCGGCATGGCCTTGTGCGTGCGGGTCGGCATCGGGCTCGGACTGGTCGCGGCGAAGGCTCCGGCAGAACCGGCCGACACCAGCGCGGCGGACAGGGCGCCCGCGGCGACTCCACGGGCACAGCGGCGCAGTGTGAGATGCATGGTGGTCTCCCGTTGGTGGTTCCCCCCTGTGTCACGCGTGCCCCGCAGGGGGCTCATCGCGCTTCTCCAGATTTGCCTCTGATCGCCCGCGCGGCGACTCGGGAGGAGTAACGCGAGGCGGTGAGCGAGCGGCGCTTTGATGAGAATCCGCAGCTCAGCGGGCTTGATCGCGCTTACTTCTTTCTTACCAAGCTCTCCGGCGGCGCCCCGCTCCGAACCGGTTCTCACGCCCCGCAAACATGCGTGTACGATACGTAAGCGGTTCTCGGGGGCTTTTTCGACGTGACCGCCGGCCCCTCTTTCGCGCGTTCAGGGAGCTCAGGCGCCGACGCCCGCCGCCTGCCGCACCTCGTGCTCCTGGAGCCGTTCGGCCGTGCGCTCGGCGGTCCGCCGGGCCCACCGGCCGCTGGTGACCGCGCCCAGTGCCAGGACCGCGGCGCCGCACACCACCAGCACCCACCATCCGTACCGGGCCGCCGGGACGAACGCGTCCCGGTAGGACGAGGAGCCGACGCCCGCGGCCAGCAGCGCGCCGACCACCGCGACCCCGAGGGTCTGCCCGAGCTGGCGGCTGGTGGAGGCGACCGCGGCGGCGACCCCGGCCTGGGCGCGCGGCATCCCGGAGACGGCCGTGTTGGTGATCGGCGCGTTGACGAAGCCGAAGCCGATGCCGAACAGGACGTACCCGACGACGAGCGTGACGTCGGAGGTCTCGGCCTCGAACGCGGCGAACAGCACCGAACTCACCGTCATGGCCGTTCCGGCGATCAGCAGGGGCAGCCGCGGCCCTCGCGTGCCGACCAGTCGCCCGGACAGCGGCGCGCACAGGAAGGTCGGTGCCGCCATCGGCAGCATCCACAGGCCGGCGTGCAGGGCGTCGAGGCCGCGCACGTTCTGCAGGTACAGCGTGGACAGGAACAGGAAGCCGCCGAGCGCCGCGAACGCGCTGATCGCGATGACGGTCGCCCCGCTGAACGGCGCCGAGCGGAAGAAGCGCAGGTCGATGAGCGGTTCGGTGCGGCGCGGCTCGTACCACAGCAGGCCGAGCAGGGCCGCGAGCGCGACGACGGCGAAGGGCAGGACCGTGGCGAGGCCGGAGACCGGGGCCTCGATGATCGCGTACGTCAGGGCGCCGAACAGGGCGATGACCAGGATCTGGCCGACCGGGTCGGGTCGGCGGGCCTTCGGGGCGCGGGACTCGGGGACGAAGCGCGCGGTGAGCACCAGCGCGGCCAGGGCCACCGGCAGGTTGACCCAGAAGATCGAGCGCCAGCCGACCGACTCCACCAGCAGGCCGCCGACGAGCGGACCGGCGGCCATGGATATGCCGACCACCGCGCCCCAGGCCCCGATGGCGCGGGCGCGCTCGCGCGGGTCGGTGAAGGTGTTGGTGATGATCGACATGGCGACCGGGTTGAGCATCGAGCCGCCGACCGCCTGCACCATGCGGAACACGACCAGCAGTTCCAGGTCCGGGGCGAGGGAGCACAGCAGGGAGCCGATGCCGAAGACGACCAGACCCGCCATGAACACGCGTTTGCGGCCGATCCGGTCGGCGGTGGAACCGGCGAGCATCAGCAGCGCGGCGAGCACCAGCGTGTACGCGTCGATCGTCCACTGAAGGCCGGAGGTGCTCGCGTGCAGCTCGCGTTGCATCGAGGGCAGAGCGACGTTCAGAACGGTGTTGTCGAGGCTCACGATCAGCAGGCTCATGCAGCAGATCGCGAGAACCAGGAGCCGTCGTCGGTGGCTGAGCTCGGGCATGCGTCCCATGGTACGGGATTTCAATAGTGCGGTTAACTAATGACTGTTACATGATCCGTGCCGATACGCGACAATGAGGGAATGCCCAAGCCCGAGTCCCCCCTCCAGATCGGCCCGCACACCGTCCGGCCGCCCGTGGTGCTGGCCCCCATGGCCGGTATCACCAACGCGCCCTTCCGCACCCTGTGCCGGGAGTTCAGCCAGGGCAAGGGCCTGTACGTCAGCGAGATGATCACGACCCGGGCGCTGGTCGAGCGCAACGACAAGACCATGCAGCTCATCAGGTTCGACGCGAGCGAGCGCCCGCGCTCCATCCAGCTGTACGGCGTGGACCCGGCCACGGTCGGCAAGGCTGTCCGCATGATCGCGGAGGAGGACCTCGCCGACCACATCGACCTCAACTTCGGCTGCCCGGTGCCCAAGGTGACCCGCAAGGGCGGCGGCTCGGCCCTCCCCTACAAGCGCAACCTGCTGCGGGCGATCCTGCGCGAGGCGGTCAGCGGGGCCGGCGACCTGCCGGTCACGATGAAGATGCGCAAGGGCATCGACGACGACCACATCACCTACCTCGACGCCGGAAGGATCGCGGTCGAGGAGGGCGTGACGGCGATCGCGCTGCACGGCCGCACGGCCGCCCAGCACTACGGCGGCACGGCGGACTGGGACGCCATCGCGCGTCTCAAGGAGCACGTGCCCGAGATCCCGGTGCTCGGCAACGGCGACATCTGGTCGGCCGAGGACGCGCTGCGGATGGTGCGGGAGACCGGCTGCGACGGTGTGGTCGTGGGCCGCGGCTGCCTGGGCCGGCCGTGGCTGTTCGCCGACCTGGTGGCGGCGTTCGAGGGGCGGGTCCAGGACCTGGCCCGCCCGTCCCTGCGCGAGGTCGCGGACGTCATGGTCCGGCACGCCACGCTGCTCGGCGAGTGGATCGGCGACGAGTCGCGCGGTGTCGTCGACTTCCGCAAGCACGTCGCCTGGTACCTGAAGGGCTTCGCGGTCGGCTCCGAGATGCGCAGGCGGCTGGCGGTCACCTCCTCGCTGGAGGAGCTGCGCGCCGGCCTGGACGAGCTGGACCTCGACCAGCCCTGGCCCGCCGGCGCCGACGGGCCCCGCGGCCGCACCTCCGGCAACAACCGGGTGGTACTGCCGGACGGCTGGCTGAAGGACCCCTACGACTGCGCGGGCGTCGGCGAGGACGCCGAACTGGACACCTCCGGCGGCTGACGGTCTCGACCGCCGCGACGGTGCGAACGTTGCCGCTGGGGCACCAGGACCGAGCCCGGCCCGCACCGTCGCGCCTCCCGCCCGCCGTCAGCCCTTCGACGGGTGCGGGGTGGAGCCGTACGCCGTCAGGAAGCGGTCGCGGAAGGCGCTCATCTTCCAGACCGGCGCGTCGTGGTCGGGGCGCAGGCCCTCGGTCCAGCCCCAGTCGTCGATCTTGTCCAGGACCTCGGGGTCCTTGGCGAGGATCGCGCAGGGCACGTCACGGCTGGCGTGGTCGCCGCTGACCCGGGCGTTGGGCTGGTGGTCGCCGAGGACCACGAGCACGGTGTCGTCCTTGCCGTAGCGCTCCAGCCACTGGGTCAGGGCGGTCACCGAGTACTCGATCGACTTGCCGTACCCCTCGCGGGAGCGGGTGGAGCTGGTGAGGATGTCCGCCGGCCTGGTGCCTGCCGCCTCGATGCCCTTGAAGACCGAGCCGTCACCGAGCTGGTCCCAGCCGACCATCTCCGGTACCGGCGCCCAGGGCTGGTGACTGGAGGTCAGGATGAGGAACGAGGTCAGCGGCTTGTCGCGCTTCCTGCCGTGCTCCAGACGCTGGAAGGCCTCCAGCGCGTACTGGTCGGGCATGGTCGACCAGCTGAACTTCGGCCCCTCGTACCCCATCCCGAAGGCGTTGTAGACCTTGTCCAGGCCGTACCACTTCGCCTCCGGCCAGCCCTTCTGCACGCCCGGCATGACGCCGACCGTGTCCCAGGCTCCGGTCTTCCTGAACGCCTCGGTCAGGGTGAGGTGGTCGCCGGAGGTCACCGTGCGGTAGCGGTTCTGGTTGTCGACCCACAGGCCCGACATGAACGTGGAGTGGCCGAGCCAGCTGCCGCCGCCGTACGTCGCCGATGTCAGCCAGCCGCTCCTGGCGTGGAAGCCCGCCTCGGCCAGGGCCCGCGTACTGGCGTCCAGGGTCTTGTTGACGCCCGGCGCGGTGATCGGGTCCTCGATCGCGGTGCGGCCGTAGCTCTCGATGAACGTGAAGATCATGTCCTTGCCGCGCAGGTCCGGCACCAGCTCGCTGCCGGGGGTGTCGCGGAACGGGTCGGCCTCCGCCGTCCTCGCGAACTCCCGCTCGTCCCGGATCGTGGAGCGCAGCGCCTCCTCGTGGTACTTGACCATGGCGACCGTGTGCTCGGAGGCCACCGGGACGCCGGAGACCTGGACGCCCAGCGCCGAGCACGTCATCCACACCACGCTGGCGAGCAGCAGTCCGCGCGTCGAGCGGGCCTTGTCGCGGCCCAGGAAGTCGCCGACGCGCACGAGCGCGAGGGCCATCACGGCGAGCACCGCCAGTACGAGGAGGACGACCCCGGCGGCGGCGAGCAGGGCCGTCGTTCCGCCGAGGGTGTCCGCGAGGTACGACTGGGCGTCGTCCAGCAGCTCCCAGTCGAGGACCACGTTGAAGCTGCGGCCCAGGTACTGGTTGAACTCGATGTCCGTCAGGTTCAGCACGGTCAGCCCGCCGAGGGCCAGCCCGCCGAGCACCGCCACGGCCACCCGCGGCCGGCGCGGCAGCACCAGCAGCACGGCCGCCAGGAGCAGCCCCTCCACCGGCAGCCGCGTGAACGCCGCGACCTGGAACTGCGCCTCCTTGTTCGGCAGCAGAAGCGCGACGGCGACGAGCAGGACCGCGAGAAGGGTGCCCCCGTGGGACACCCTTCGCGCGGCCACGGGATGCGCCCCCTTCCAGCCACGCCAGACCCTGCGAACGGCCCGGGGCCGTATCGCCCGCAGGACACGGAGGGGGAGGGACGGAGAGGCGGGGGCCCCTGCCGGGGGTGCGCCGGATGCGGAGGCCTCGGCGGGTTCGGTGGCGTTGGTCGGTTCGGTGGGTTCTGGGGGTTCGGTGGGCTGGGCGGGTTCGGCGGAGTCGGTGGCGTCGGTCGGTTCGGTGGGTTCTGCGGGTTCTGCGGGTTCGGTGGGCTGGGCGGATTCGATGGGTTCGGCGGGTTCGGCGCGCTGTGCAGGTCCGGCGGCCCGGGTGGGTTCGTCGGCCCTGGCGGATGCGGCGTCGTGCGTGTCCTCGGCGGACACCGCGCCTTCGCCCGAGGACGCGAGGGAATCGGCGGCCCGGGAGGTTGCGTCTTCCTGCGTCGGGGGAGCAGGGGCTTCGGTGGTTCCGTTTTCCGCTGCCCCCGGCTTGCGCGCGGCGGGGACGGGGATGGACCCGGCGGTCCGGGCCGGTGCGGCAGCGGGCGCCTCGGACCCCGGCTCGATCTGCGCGTCCGCCCCCGATTCAGTGCCCGCGTCCGCCTCCGCGCCCGCGCCCGTCTCAGTGCCCGCGTCCGCCTGGGCGCCCCCCGCCTCCGCGCCCGCCTCCGCCTCCGCCGGGTGCAGAGCGGCCGCCTCGGTCCCGCCTCCGTGCGACGCCGGTTCTCCGGCCGGGTCCGATGGTGCACCCGATGACTGGCGTGTATCCGTGTGCTGAGGCACCCGAAGGTCCTTCCGTGCGCGGCGTCGCTGAGGAGGTGGGCCACGCTGGGGCCCCCCACCGCACTCCCGTACGGCCGGGCCCTCACCCGTGTTCACCGGTGCCGGGCAAACACCCGGCAAACGGAGCCCCGACCGAGGGGCAGGGAGCCGTCCGCATGGTGAAATCCGAGCGCCTGTGGCAGCGTGATTCTCGCCACCCTTGATAAGGGTTGCGCTCAGATGAGCGGATCTTGAGCGGCTGCACTTCTCCAAGGTGTGGCACTCAGTGCCACACCTTGATCGTTCATCGATCGAAAACAGACGTGCTGGGAGTCGCTCATTTGAGCGGCTGGGCGAGTCTGCGAGCGTTGATTCGTTCAAGAAGTGAAAACATCTGCACCCGACGGCTTGCCAAGCCTTGACTTTCGATCCGCTGGCGGACGACTGGTTACGGGCGCATGACCCACAAGTGGACGTACCCATCGGCCTTTGATCTGGGTATGTTCCTCGCCGTCAGGGCAGCCACCGCGTCCTCGAGGAGTCGAGACCCGTGTCGGAAAACAAAGATCTCCAGGTAGCCGATCGCGGCAACAGTGTTGAGGGCGTGAAGTTCGTCTACGACTTCACCGAGGGCAACAAGGACCTCAAGGACCTCCTCGGCGGCAAGGGCGCCAACCTGGCCGAGATGACAAACCTGGGTCTTCCGGTCCCGCCGGGCTTCACGATCACCACCGAGGCCTGCAAGGTCTACCTCGACAGCGGCGAGGAGCCCGCGGCACTCCGTGACGAGGTGAGCGCGCACCTCGACGCGCTCGAGCAGAAGATGGGCAAGAAGCTCGGCCAGCCCGACGACCCCCTGCTGGTCTCCGTCCGCTCCGGCGCGAAGTTCTCCATGCCCGGCATGATGGACACCGTCCTGAACATCGGCCTGTCCGACAAGTCCGTCCAGGGTCTGGCCAAGCAGGCCGGCGACGACCGGTTCGCCTGGGACTCCTACCGCCGCCTCATCCAGATGTTCGGCAAGACCGTCCTCGGCGTCGACGGCGAGCTGTTCGAGGACGCCCTCGACAAGGCCAAGGAGACCAAGAAGGTCACCGTCGACACCGAGCTCGAGGCCGCCGACCTGAAGAAGCTGGTCACCACCTTCAAGAAGATCGTCAAGAAGGAGGCCGGCCGGGACTTCCCGCAGGACCCGCGCGAGCAGATGGACCTCGCCATCAAGGCGGTCTTCGACTCCTGGAACGGCGAGCGCGCCAAGCTCTACCGCCGTCAGGAGCGCATCCCGCACGACCTCGGCACGGCCGTCAACATCTGCTCGATGGTGTTCGGCAACCTCGGCCCCGACTCCGGCACCGGCGTCGCCTTCACCCGCGACCCCGCCTCCGGCCAGCAGGGCGTCTACGGCGACTACCTTCAGAACGCGCAGGGCGAGGACGTGGTCGCGGGCATCCGCAACACCGTCCCGCTGGCGGAGCTGGAGCGGATCGACGGCAAGTCGTACGACCGGCTGATGCAGATCATGGAGACGCTGGAGAACCACTACAAGGATCTCTGCGACATCGAGTTCACCATCGAGCGCGGGCAGCTGTGGATGCTGCAGACCCGCGTCGGCAAGCGGACCGCCGGCGCCGCGTTCCGCATCGCCACCCAGCTCGTCGACCAGGGCCTGATCGACGAGGCCGAGGCGCTGAAGCGGGTCACCGGGGCCCAGCTCGCGCAGCTGATGTTCCCGCGGTTCGACGAGCAGGCCAAGGTCGAGCAGGTCGCCCGCGGCATCGCCGCCTCCCCGGGCGCGGCGGTCGGCAAGGCGGTCTTCGACTCGTACACCGCCGTCAAATGGTCCCGCTCGGGCGAGAAGGTCATCCTGGTCCGCCGGGAGACCAACCCCGACGACCTGGACGGCATGATCGCGGCCGAGGGCATCCTGACCTCCCGCGGCGGCAAGACCTCCCACGCCGCCGTGGTCGCCCGCGGCATGGGCAAGACGTGCGTCTGCGGCGCGGAGGACCTGGAGGTCGACACCAAGCGCCGCCGGATGACCGTCCCCGGCGGGCACGTCGTCGAGGAGGGCGACGTGATCTCCATCGACGGCTCCTCGGGCAAGGTGTACCTCGGCGAGGTCCCGGTCGTCCCGTCCCCGGTCGTCGAGTACTTCGAGGGCCGGATGCACCCGGGCGCCGACGACGCGGACGAACTCGTCGAGGCGGTCCACCGGATGATGGCCTTCGCCGACCGCAAGCGCCGCCTGCGGGTGCGCGCCAACGCCGACAACGCCGAGGACGCGCTGCGCGCCCGCCGCTTCGGCGCCCAGGGCATCGGCCTGTGCCGCACCGAGCACATGTTCCTCGGCGACCGCCGCGAGCTGGTGGAGCGGCTGATCCTGGCCGACACCCAGGCCGAGCGCGAGGAGTCCCTCAAGCAGCTCCTGCCGCTCCAGAAGAAGGACTTCGTGGAGCTGTTCGAGGCCATGGACGGCCTGCCGGTCACGGTCCGCCTGCTCGACCCGCCGCTGCACGAGTTCCTGCCCGACATCACCGAGCTGTCGGTGCGCGTGGCCCTCGCCGAGTCCCGCCAGGAGCCGCACGAGAACGAGCTGCGCCTGCTCCAGGCCGTGCACCGCCTGCACGAGCAGAACCCGATGCTCGGACTGCGCGGCGTACGCCTCGGACTGGTCGTCCCCGGCCTGTTCACCATGCAGGTGCGCGCCATCGCCGAGGCGGCCGCCGAGCGCAGGGCCGCCAAGGGCGACCCGCGCGCCGAGATCATGATCCCGCTGGTCGGCACCGTCCAGGAGCTGGAGATCGTCCGCGAGGAGGCCGACCAGGTCATCGCCGAGGTCGAGGCGGCGACCGGTACGCGGCTCAAGCTGGCGATCGGCACGATGATCGAGCTGCCGCGCGCCGCGCTGACCGCGGGCCAGATCGCCGAGGCGGCGGAGTTCTTCTCCTTCGGCACGAACGACCTGACCCAGACGGTGTGGGGCTTCAGCCGCGACGACGTCGAGGCGTCGTTCTTCACCGCCTACCTGGAGAAGGGCATCTTCGGGGTGTCGCCGTTCGAGACCATCGACAAGGACGGCGTCGGCTCCCTGGTGAAGTCCGCCGTCCAGGCCGGCCGGGCCACCCGCCCGGATCTCAAGCTCGGCGTCTGCGGCGAGCACGGCGGCGACCCCGAGTCCGTCCACTTCTTCCACGAGGTGGGTCTGGACTACGTCTCCTGCTCCCCCTTCCGTATCCCGGTGGCACGCCTGGAGGCCGGCCGGGCCTCGGTCGAGGCGGAGGGCAGCGACCACCGGTAAAGACCCCGGAGTCCTCGTCGTGGTCCCCGACCCTCACTACCGATTGCGACGAGGACTCCGGTCCGCGAAAGAAGAGGGGCGGCATCCCGTGCGGGGGTGCCGCCCCTCTCCTACGTTGGATCTCAGGTGTCCGCCGTCCCACCCTCACCAGGGAGCCGTCCATGCCCGGCTGGAACACGCACGACATGCCCGACCAGAGCGGCCGTACCGCCGTCGTCACCGGGGCCAACAGCGGGCTCGGTCTCGTCACCGCGCGTGAACTGGCGCGCAGGGGCGCCCGGGTGGTGCTGGCGTGCCGGAGCGAGGCGCGGGGGAGGGCGGCGGCCGACCTGGTGACGCGTGAAGTACCGGGATCGGAAGTCGAGTTCGCGCGACTGGATCTCGGAGACCTGTTATCCGTAAGGGAGTTCGCGGACGCGTACCCGTACGAGCGGCTCGATCTGCTCGTCGACAACGCCGGGGTGATGGCGCCGCCGCACGGGACGACGGCGGACGGGTTCGAGACCCAGTTCGGGGTCAACCACCTGGGGCACTTCGCCCTCACCGGACTGCTGCTGCCCAGGCTGCTCGACACGCCGGGCGCCCGCGTCGTGACCGTCTCCAGCATGATGCACGTGCTGGCCAACGTCGATCTGCACGACCTCAACAGCGAGCGCCGCTACCGCCGTTGGATCGCCTACGCCCGTTCCAAGACCGCGAACCTGCTCTTCACGCACGAGCTGGCGCGCAGGCTCGCGGCCACCGGGTCCGACGTGGTCGCGGCCGCCGCCCACCCCGGCTACGCCGCCACCAACCTCCAGACCGCGGGACCCCGGGCCGAGGGCCGCCGGACGGCCGAACGGCTCATGGAGGCCGGCAACCTCGTCCTCGCCCAGCGGGCCGAGGCGGGCGCCCTGCCCACGCTGTACGCGGCCACCGCCCCCGGGGTGCGTCCCGACTCCTTCCACGGCCCGTCCTTCGCCATGTGGCGCGGCGCCCCGGCCCCGTCCTGGCGGGCGCCCTGGACCCTCGACGACAGGGGCGGCCGACTGCTCTGGGAGGCGTCCGAGCGGCTCACCGGGGTGTCGTACGACGCGCTGAAGGACTGAGGCGTCCTGAGGGGCTGAGGCGCCCTGGAGGACTGAGGCGTCCTGAAGGCTGAAGCATTCAGAGGACTGACCAGGCCGCACCTCACACACCCCTCGGACCTCAAAAGTCCCTCAGATACGTGGACCGCGCACGGATCCCTGCCTAGGGTCGCGATCATGCCCGACATATCGCTGACCATGGTCGTCCTTCTGTGCCTCGCCGCGTTCGCGGCCGGGTGGATCGACGCCGTGGTCGGCGGGGGCGGGCTCCTGCTGCTGCCGGCGCTGCTGCTGGGACTGCCCGGCGGCACCTCGGCCGCGGCCGCGCTCGGCACCAACAAGGCGGTCGCCATCGTCGGCACCACCGGCGCGGCCGTGACCTACGTCCGCCGGGCGCCCGTGGACGTCCGCACCGCCGTCCGCATCGGGCTGGCCGCGCTCGCCGGCTCCTCCGCCGGGGCGTTCTTCGCGGCCGGGATGAGCACCGAGGTGCTCAAGCCGGTGATCATGGTGGTGCTGCTCGGGGTGGGAACCTTCGTGATCCTGCGTCCCTCGTTCGGCACCGCCCCGGCGCCCGGCCCGGCCACCCGCCGCCGGATCCTCGCGGCGATCGGCCTCGCGGGCCTCGGCATCGGCTTCTACGACGGCCTCATCGGCCCCGGCACCGGCACGTTCCTCGTCCTGGCGCTGACCGCCGTACTGCACCTGGACCTGGTGACCGCCTCCGCCACCGCCAAGATCGTCAACTGCTGCACCAACGCGGGCGCCCTGGCCACCTTCGCCTGGCAGGGCGCGATCCTGTGGCAACTGGCGGCCGTCCTGGCGGTGTTCAACCTGGCGGGCGGCGCCCTGGGCGCGCACACCGCGCTGAAGAAGGGCAGCGGCTTCGTCCGGATCGTGCTGCTGACGGTGGTGTTCGCGCTGGTGGCGAACATGGCCTACCAGCAGTGGGTGGCCTAGTACCCCGACAGGCACCGGCCGGCGCCCGGCGCCGGGTTCAGCGGCTGCCGGTCAGGTGGGCGAAGACGACCACGTTGCCCCGGTAGCCGGTGGTCCTCGAGTAGCCGCCGCCGCAGGTGATGACGCGCAGTTCCGGGCGCTTGGCGGCGCCGTAGACCTTCTCGTCGGGGAAGTCCTCGGTCTCGTAGACCTCGATGGCGTCCACGGTGAAGACGGCGACCCCGCCGTCCCGGCGGTCCACCTCGACGGTGCTGCCCTTCTTCAGGGCGCCGAGGTTGTAGAAGACGGCCGGTCCCCGGGCGTTGTCGACATGGCCGGCGACGATCGCCGTGCCCCGCTCACCGGGGGTGGTGCCGGCCTCGTACCAGCCGGCCAGGTTCTTGTTGTCGGCGGGCGGGGCTTCGAGGCTGCCGGACTTCGTCAGGGCGAGGCCGGTCAGGGGGGCGTCGATCCGGATGGAGGGGATGCGTATGCGCAGGGGCGGGGACGGCGGCAGCGCGGGGGCGGCGCGGGCTTCCTCACCGGGGTCGAGCACGCCCTCCGCCGCACCGGGCTGGGGCGGGGCGTGCGTCTCGGCGCCGCTGTGCAGCAGCCAGGCGCCGGAGCAGAAGGCGACCACGGTGACGGTCGCTATCGCGGTGTTGCCTATGCGCATACGGACGACCCCTCTCGGAACCCCGCGGGATTCCTTCCGGCCCCCCTTTCGGCCCCTGGGACCCCTCCCGGACTCGGTGTCCCGCACCCCCCTCCGGGCCGCGAGGGGCGTCGCACCCGGAAGGGGGCGGGGACATGCGGTACCGGCGGACGGACAGCGGAGGGTGTCCGTCAGATCCCGTCGCCTCTCGCCCGGCGATGCAGGAGCCAGGTACCGCCCGCGGCGGCGACGGCGAGAGCCGCCACACCTGCCGCGGTCTTCACGGGGTCGCGGTCCTGCGCGCCGCCGACCCCTGTCTTCATGCTTCCCCGGGGTTCCACCTGCCCCTGCGCGGCCATCAGCGTGACGACCAGGTCGCCCCTGACCTCCTGGTCGCCCTCGGCGCACTGCGCGACGATCTCGTACGTCCCCGGCTGCGCGCTCTCCGGAACCCGGAACCGCCCGACCGCCTCGCCCTCGCGCGCGCTGGGCACCAGCGTGAAGGGACCCGCGCCGACCGCGCTGGCGTCACCCGCCGCGGACGCCTTCTTGCCGCACCCCGTGGTGTTCACCGTGACCTGGGCGCCCGGCTGGACCGAGTACGGATTCACCTCCAGGCGGCCACCGGCCGCGGCGTACGCGGGCGCGGCCAGACCGCCCACGGCGGCCGCGGTGAGCACGGCCCCGGCCACGGCCCTGGCCGGCCGGCGGGCGATACGTCGCATCGGTGCTCCTCCGGGCTCTGCGGTGGGGCGACGGCCCGCGACACCCGGGTGTGCCGCCGTCGGCCGTGCCCCTGCCCTGACGAGGTAAGTGGCCCGGCGCCGTTCCCGCTTGCTGAAGGTCCGTCAGAAATGCGGCGAACGGGTGGCCGGACCACCCGCCCCGGACCGCCCCGCGGTCGACATTTCCGCAGGCCAGGGCCGATCTGCTGACGGCGCGTCGGAGACCACCCGGAAGGGCGCGGCGCGTGGGGGTGAACGGGTGCCGCCCACGGGCGCCGTGACCCCCTGACTCCCAGCGCCACGCGCAGGGTCCCCGGGTCGCCGCGCCGGGCGGTCTACGCTGCCACCGTTGCCCATGACGTTCGACGGCCGAGCGCCCTGGGAGTACGCCTCGAAGCGTTCCCGGGTACCCGGATCGCTCCGGCCGCCCGAGGAAGGGACGATGCGATGGCTCCTGACATCTGGACCAGGGCCGCGATCGAGGAACACTGGCGGGCGTCGGAACGTGGGGACACCGAAGCCGAGCACGCCATCTACGCCGCGGACGCGATCCTCGACTACCCCCAGTCGGGTGAACGGTTCCGGGGCCGCGCGACGATCTCGGCGCAGCGTGGCGGGCACCCCGCCAGTCGGCACTTCACCGTCCACCGGATCACCGGCACCGGGACTCTGTGGGTGAGCGAGTGTGTCATCACCTACGACGGGGTGCCCACCTACTCGGTGAGCATCATGGAGTTCGTCCACGGACAAGTGGTGCACGAGACGCAGTACTTCGCGGACGCCTTCGGCGCACCCGAATGGCGGACGGCACTCGCGGAGCCGATGCCGGGCAGGAACATCACCAGGGCCTGACCGGCTCCGGGCAGGCCCGGACGCCCGTCCGCCTGCGCCGGCAGGGTGGAGCCGGGGCCCTCGTCCGGCAGCACGACCAGCCGTACGGTCATGCGGCGTGACCCGGCTGCGGCCGCCCCGGCCGGGAAGGCGGGGGCGGCCGTGACGCTTGGAACGGGGCGGTCAGTTCACGTTGGTCGCGCTCCAGGCCGCTGCCACCGCGTTGTACTCGGTGCTGCCGGCGCCGTAGAGGTCCTTGGCGGCGTTCAGGGTCGCCGTCCTCGCGCCCGCGTACTTCGTGGAGGACGTCATGTAGACCGTCAGGGCCCGGTACCAGATCTTGCCGAGCTTGTCGCGGCCGATGCCCGTCACCGAGGAGTTGTCGCAGGTGGGGGAGTCGTAGGCGACGCCGTTGACGGTCCTGGTGCCGCTGCCCTCGGCGAGCAGGTAGGCGAAGTGGTTGGCGACGCCTGAGGAGTAGTGGACGTCGAGGTTGCCCACCGAACTGCTCCAGCAGTCGGCCGAACTGCCGTCCTTGGAGGGCTTGTCCATGTAGCGCAGGGCCGACTTGCCGAAGCCGGAGCGGACGATCTTCTCGCCGATCAGGTAGTCCCCGGGGTCCGAGGGGTTGTCGGCGTACCACTCCACCAGCGTGCCCAGGATGTCCGAGGTGGCCTCGTTCAGACCGCCGGACTCGCCCGAGTACGTCAGTGCCGCCGTCTTCGACGTCACGCCGTGGCTCATCTCGTGTCCGGCCACGTCGAGGGCGACCAGCGGGCCGAACGTGGTGCCGTCACCGTCGCCGTACGTCATGCAGAAGCAACTGTCGTCCCAGAAGGCGTTGTTGTAGTTGCTGCCGTAGTGGACGCGGTTGTACGAGCCCTTGCCGTCGCCCGCGATGCCGTTGCGGCCGTGGACGTTCTTGTAGTAGTCCCAGGTCTCGTTGGTGCCGTACTGCGCGTCGACCGCCGCCGTCGCGCGGTCCGCGGTCGTGCCCGTGCCCCAGTGGTTGTCGGCGTCCGTGAACAGCGTTGCGGGGGCGCGCTGGAAGCAGACGCCGAAGAAGCACAGGTCGGTCTTGTTCTCCGCGTCGCCCGTGTACGTGTTGCCCCGCGTCGGGTCCTTGAGCTGGTACGTCGAGCCCGAGAGCGTGGTCTCCAGGGGCACCGTTCCGCTGTAGAGCGACTGGCCGTCGCCCGTCGCCGTCTCGATGCTGTCCCAGGCGTCGATCTGCGCGCCCGTGCGGGCGTCGGTCAGCACCGTACGGGCCACCGGGTTGCCGAGCGAGTCCAGCCCGACCGCGTTGGTGCGCCAGGCCAGGCGCGGGGCGCCGTGCAGGGCGTCGACGATCAACTCCGGCTTGGCCTTGACCTGTTGCAGCTTCGTTCCCTGGTTCTCCGTGCGCAGCGCGTTCACCGCGAGGTCGGCCGCCTTCGGAGCGGGGAGCCGGGGCGTGGTGCTCGCGAGGGAGACCGTGCCCTTCGAGGCCCGGTTGGCGCCGCGGTAGCTGCCGTCCGCAGCCAGATGGACGATGAAGTCACCTCCCAGCACGGGTAGTTGGTGGTACGTACGGTCGTAACGGACGTGCTGCGCGCCGTTCTCGTCGACGATCACGTCCCGTACGGTGGTGGCCTCGGCGGAGGTGAGGCCCAGGGCCGTGGAGTGGTTCACGAGCGCCGACGCGGCGTTGTGGATCGCGGCGGCCCGGTCGGGTCTGCCCTCCGCGTGCGCGGCGGGGGAGAGGGCTGCGGCCAGCAGGGTGGCGGTGGTGGCGGCCACGCCGGCCGTGGCAAGGCGGGAAGCTCGGATGTGCCGTGTCCGACTCATCGGTCTCCTTGAGCGCGGGCGCCCCGGGGGGCGCTTGGGGGTTGCGCTGGCATTTCCCAGAGATTTAAGTGCTCATGACATGTCATGTCCATAGCGTCCACAGGATGGGTGTGTGGGGAGAGAGAATCGTTTCCGTGACGACTTCGACTGCTCCGACGCCGCCGCCCGCACCGCTTCCGTTCTTCGTCTACGGCACCCTGCGCCCCGGCGAGGGCAACCACGGCCTGTTCCTGCGCGGCCGCACCCGCTCCGAGGAGCCCGCCCGGCTGTCCGGCGTGGTGCTCTACGACGGACCCGGCTATCCCTACGCCGTGGAGGAACCCGGCGGGCTGGTGCGGGGCGACCTCGTCGCCGCCCGGCCGGACGAGTACGGCGAGGTGCTCACCGCCCTGGACCGGTTGGAGGGTTACGTGGCCGGCGATCCGCGCAGCCTCTACGAGCGCATCGAGCGCGAGGTGGTCCGCGAGACCGACGGAGCGACCGTACGCGCCTGGGTCTACGTCGCCGGACCGTCCGTCACCCGGCAACTGCGCACCGAGGGCGTGCGCATCGAGGGCGGGGACTGGCGAGCGCGGCACGCGCGGCACCGGGTCTGACGGACGGCGACGCGGCCGGGGGCCGGGTCGGCGACCTTCCGGGTGCGAAGACCGCCCGCCGTGGGCAGGAGCATGGCGTGCGGGAAGTCCCTCTCGGCGCCGGCCGGTTCACCCCCGGCCGACAGGCGCCCGGCCCTGCGGCGTCCGTCCGCCGTGCGGCGTCCGCTCGGCCGTGCGGCGTCCGTCCGCCCTGCGGCGTCTGCCCGCCGTGCCGCGTCCGCCCGTCCTGCGGCGGGCCCTACCCGGCGTCGGCCAGGGCCCTGGCCACCCCGTGCTCCGTGCGGCCCAGGAACTTCGGGTCCGGCTGGAACACCGCCTCCAGGGCCGCCTTGCCGGCCGCGAACACCTCGCGGGTGCCGCCGTAGTACCAGGTGACGTCGTGCTTGGCGTCGACGCCGACACCGTAGGAGTCGATGCCCGCCGCGTCGCACAGGGCGACCGCGCGCCGGACGTGGAAACCCTGGGTGACCAGGACCGCCCGGTCCACGCCGAAGATCTTCTTCGCGCGGACGCAGGAGTTCCAGGTGTCGAAGCCGGCGTAGTCGCTCACGATCCGTATACCGGGCACACCCCGCTCGGTCAGGTACGTGCGCATCGCGTCCGGCTCGTCGTAGTCCTCGCGGCTGTTGTCGCCGGTCACCAGGAGCACCTTGACCCGGCCCTCGTGGTACAGCTTCGCCGCCGCGTCCAGCCGGTGCGCCAGGTACGGTGACGGCTCCCCGTCCCACAGGCCCGCGCCGAAGACCACGGCCACGTCGGTGCGCGGCGCGTCCGCCGTGGTGCGCAGCCGGTCGCCGGCCACGACGTACATCCAGGTCGCCGGGAGCAGGGCCAGCACGCACCCGGCCATCACCGCCCGCACCAGCAGCCGCCGCCCGGCACGGGTGCGCGGCAGGCGCGGACGTGTCCACGACGGTCGGCGCGGCAGGCGCGGCGTATGCGTCAGGCGCATCGGTCAGTCCCCTCCCCAGGCGGCCCCACGGCCCTCGATCAGCAAGGACGCGGCGCACGCCACCCAGGTTCACCCGCCCCTGCCCCCATTCTCGTGACGGCGAGCACGGCGGGTGCGGCGGGTGCGGCGGATACGGCAGACAGAGCAGACACAGCAGCGGAGTCCGGGCGGCGGCCCGCGCCCGCCAGGGCCCGGCGGGCGGGACACGCACACCGTCGCGGACCGGAGACGGACGGTGACATCCCGATTGTCGGTACCTGCGCTTACTGTCGAATCATGGAAGGGACCGCATCCGAAGCAGCCCGGCCGCGCGAGCACACCCCCCGGCCGCCCGAGAACCATATGCCGCCCGCCGGCTACGAGGCGCCGGCCGTCGAGCGGTGGGCCACCGAGCCGGACAAGCGGCCGGGGCGTACCGCCTTCCAGCGCGACCGCGCGCGCGTACTGCACTCCGCGGCCCTCAGACGGCTGGCCGGCAAGACCCAGGTGGTCACACCCGGCGAGTACGGGCAGGCCTGGGACGCCAGCCCCCGCACCCGGCTCACCCACTCGCTCGAATGCGCCCAGGTCGGCCGTGAGCTGGGTGCCGCCCTCGGCTGCGACCCCGACCTGGTGGAGGCGGCCTGCCTCTCCCACGACCTGGGCCACCCGCCCTTCGGGCACAACGGCGAACAGGCGCTGAACGAGTTCGCGCGGGACTGCGGCGGTTTCGAGGGCAACGCCCAGTCCCTGCGCCTGCTCACCCGCATCGAGCCCAAGCGGTTCGTCGTCGACGCCGCCACGGACGAACTCGTCAGCGTCGGCCTCAACCTCACCCGCGCCGCCCTCGACGCCGCCACCAAGTACCCCTGGCCGCGCGGCGCCCACCCCACCGACCCGGCCTCGCCCAAGTTCGGTGTCTACGAGGACGACAGGCCGGTCTTCGACTGGGTGCGCAAGGACGCGCCCGGCACCCGCACCTGCTTCGAGGCCCAGGTCATGGACTGGGCGGACGACGTGGCGTACTCGGTGCACGACGTGGAGGACGGGCTGCACGCCGGCCACATCGACCCGGGCTGCCTGCACGCCGAACCCGAGCGGCAGGAGGTGTTCGCGGTCGCCGTCGGCCGCTACGTCCCGGCCGGCACCGACCCCGAGGAACTCGCCGAGGCCCTCGACCGCCTCCTGGACCAGGAGTGGTGGCCGCACGGGTACGACGGGTCGGCCGTCGCCCAGGCCCGTCTGAAGGACGCCACCAGCCAGCTCATCGGCCGCTTCTGCCTGGCCGCCGAGGGTGCCACCCGGCAGGCGTACGGCAGCGGCGGTCTCACGCGCTACGGCGCGGAGCTCGTCGTCCCCCGGACCACCCGAATGGAGTGCGCGGTCCTCAAGGCCGTCGCCGACCGGTACGTCATGCAGCGCGCCGAGCAGGAGCGGCTGCGCGCCGACCAGCGGATCGTGGTCGCCGAACTGGCCGAGGCGCTGACCGCCCGCGCCCCCTACGGCCTCGACCCCCAGTTCCGCGCCCTGTTCGACCAGGCCGCCGACGACCGTGCGCGCAAGCGCGTGCTCGTCGACCAGATCGCCTCCCTCACCGACGCCTCGGCCCGTTCGCTTCACGCGCGTCTGAGAGGGCACGCATGACTTCGGGAGAGCGCGCATGACATTGACAGCAGGTTTACGGACACCCGTGGTACGGGTGGGACCCGAGTGAACCCAGTGACCCCGACCGGGTCCCCAGGTGACCCTCCGTGGCCTGATCGGGCCACTCCCCCTTCCCGCACCACGCTCCGTGCGGGACGCTCCCATGTGGCGGCACCCTTACGAGGAGGCATCAAGTGGTCGACGCGGATCAGACATTCGTCATCGTCGGAGGAGGTCTCGCCGGCGCGAAGGCGGCCGAGACCCTGCGCGCGGAGGGCTTCAGCGGCCGCGTGATCCTCGTGTGCGACGAGCGCGACCACCCCTACGAGCGGCCGCCGCTGTCCAAGGGCTACCTGCTCGGCAAGGAGGAGCGCGACAGCGTCTTCGTGCACGAGCCCGCCTGGTACGCGCAGAACGACATCGAGCTGCACCTCGGCCAGACGGTCGTCGCGATCGACCGCGCCGCCAGGACCGTCCACTACGGGGACGACGGCACCCATGTGCGCTACGACAAGCTGCTGCTGGCCACCGGCGCCGAACCGCGCCGCCTGGACATCCCCGGCACCGACCTCGCCGGCGTCCACCACCTGCGCCGCCTCGCCCACGCCGAGCGCCTCAAGCACGTCCTGACCCACCTCGGCCGGAACAACGGCCACCTCGTCATCGCGGGCGCCGGCTGGATCGGCCTGGAGGTCGCGGCGGCGGCCCGCGAGTACGGCGCCGAGGTCACCGTCGTCGAGCCGGCCGCCACCCCGCTGCACGGCGCGCTCGGCCCCGAACTGGGCCAGCTCTTCGCCGACCTGCACCGCGAGCACGGCGTCCGCTTCCACTTCGGCGCCCGGCTGACCGAGATCGTCGGGCAGGACGGCATGGTGCTCGCCGTCCGGACCGACGACGGCGAGGAGCACCCCTGCCACGACGTGCTCGCCGCGATCGGCGCCGCGCCGCGCCTCGCCCTGGCGGAGTCGGCGGGCCTGGAACTGGCCGACCGGGCCCACGGCGGCGGCATCAAGGTGGACGAGCGGCTGCGCACGTCCGACCCGGACATCCACGCGGCCGGCGACGTGGCCTCCTTCCCGCTCGGACTGTTCGGCACCCGGCTGCGGGTGGAGCACTGGGCCAACGCGCTCAACGGCGGCCCGGCCGCGGCCCGCGCGATGCTCGGCCAGGAGACCGTGTACGACCGCGTGCCCTACTTCTTCACCGACCAGTACGACCTGGGCATGGAGTACAGCGGCTGGGCACCCCCCGGCTCGTACGACGAGGTGGTGATCCGCGGGGACGCCGGAAAGCGCGAGTTCATCGCGTTCTGGGTGAAGGAGGGCCGTGTCCTGGCCGGGATGAACGTCAACGTGTGGGACGTCACGGACCCGATCCAGCGCCTGATCCGCACGAGGGCACGCGTGGACACGGAGGCGCTCGCGGACCCGCACGTGCCGCTGGACGGCCTGGTCCCGTAGCCGGACGGGAGCCTCGGCGGACCACCGTAGACTTCTGGCGTGGCAGGACGGATCAACGACGAGGACGTGAAGGCGGTACGGGACGCGGTCCCGATCGACGCCGTGGTGTCCGAGTACCTCCAGCTGCGGAACGCGGGCGGGGGCAACCTCAAGGGCCTGTGCCCGTTCCACGACGAGAAGTCGCCGTCCTTCCAGGTCAGTCCGAGCAAGGGACTCTTCCACTGCTTCGGCTGCCAGGAGGGTGGCGACACCATCACGTTCGTGATGAAGATCGACCACCTCTCCTTCTCGGAGGTGGTCGAGCGGCTGGCCGCCCAGGCCGGCATCACCCTGCGCTACGAGGAGGGCGGGTACAACCCCGCTCACCAGCGCGGCGAGCGCATCCGCCTGGTGGAGGCCCACAAGCTGGCCGCCGACTGGTACGCCGAGCAGCTCGCGGCCTCCGCCGAGGCCGAGACCGGCCGGGTCTTCCTCGCCGAGCGCGGCTTCGACCAGGGCGCCGCCGTCCACTTCGGCGTCGGCTACAGCCCCCAGGGCTGGGACCACCTCACCCGCTTTCTGCGCGGCAAGGGCTTCACCGACAAGGAGCTGATCCTCTCCGGCCTCGCCCAGGAGGGCCGCCGCGGCCCCATCGACCGCTTCCGGGGCCGGCTGATGTGGCCGATCCGCGACATCGGCGGCGACGTGGTGGGCTTCGGCGCGCGCAAGCTGTACGAGGCGGACAACGGGCCGAAGTACCTCAACACCCCCGACACGGCGATCTACAAGAAGTCCCAGGTGCTGTACGGGATCGACCTGGCGAAGAAGGAGATCGCGAAGACCTCCCGCGCCGTGGTGGTCGAGGGCTACACCGACGTCATGGCCTGCCACCTGGCCGGCGTGCCCATCGCCATCGCCACCTGCGGCACGGCGTTCGGCGGCGACCACATCAAGATCCTGCGCCGGCTGCTGATGGACAACGGCTCGGCGCGTGTGATCTTCACCTTCGACGGCGACGCGGCGGGGCAGAAGGCGGCCCTGCGGGCCTTCGAGGACGACCAGAAGTTCGCCGCCGAGACCTACATCGCCATCGCCCCCGACGGCATGGACCCCTGCGACCTGCGCCTGGCCAAGGGCGACGAGGCGGTCGCCGACCTGGTCGAACCGCGCACCCCGCTCTTCGAGTTCGCGCTGCGCCAGATCGTGGCCCGCTACGACCTCGACACCCCGGCCGGCCGCGCCGCCGCCCTGGACGAGGCCGCGCCGGTCGTCGCCCGGATCAAGAACAGCGGCGCCCAGCACGAGGTCGCGGTGCAGCTCGCCGGACTGCTCGGCATCCTCGACACCCAGTTCGTGGTCAAGCGGGTGGCCCAGCTGGCCCGCTGGGCACGTGAGCGCGGCGGCCGCGGCCCGGCGCCGGACCAGCGGCAGCGGGGCCCGCAGCAGGAGTACGCGCCGACGCGTCCCGCGTCCCGGGGCCCGGCGCTCAACCTGCGCAACCCGGTCTTCGCCACCGAGCGCGAACTGCTCAAACTCGCCCTGCAGCGCCCGGAGCTGGTCTCGCCGGCCTTCGACGCCTACGGCGTGGACGAGTTCACCGCCCCGCCCTACGCCGCCGTACGCCAGGCGGTCCTGGACGCGGGCGGCGCCGAGTACGGCGTGGGCGACCCGCAGGAGTACCTGGCCCGCGTCCGCGAGGCCGCCCCGGACGACACCGTCCGCGCGATGGTCACCGAGCTGGCGGTGGAGGCGATCCTGCTCCGCCGGGAGGTCGACGACGCCTACGCGGGTGCCCAGCTGGTGACGGTCCGCCGCCGCGCGGTCGAACGCCGCATCCGCGACCTCCAGAGCACGGTCGCCCGCCTCGGCACCGGCGGCGACCCCGCACAACTGGCCTCTGCCCAGAACGAGTTGTGGATCCTCCAGCAGTACGACCAGGCTCTGCGGGAGCGCGGCACGGCGGCGCTGTGAGCGTCGGCCCGACTGTCGGACGGTCCGAGTAACCGGCCGGTCACGGACCGGACGCAAAAAGTCATCGCACGCCCCTCGTGGCGGCGATGTGTCGTACCCCACACTGGGTCCGGTTGCCTGAGTCCTCGGAGCGCTGAGTCCCCCACGGGTCCCACACCTGAGCGGCTGTGCTCCTCGCGTACGGGACGGACGGCGGCGAGGCCGCCGACTCCGCCCCCTCAGTACCGCTGCCGCACACCTCAGCAGCGATCATCCTGGAGGTCGCCCCCGTGCAGACCCAGACCCTCACCCAGACCGACATCGCCACCGGCCCGGGCCTCACCGGTCCGGACCCGGACATGGGGGAGGCCGACGAAGTCCCGGCCGTACCCCCGCGGGGCCGGGGCGCGCACCACCCCGAGGTGGAGCCGGAGGCCCCGTCCGAGGCTCCCGAGCCGGTTCCCGCCCGCACCGAGAGCGGCAGTCCCTCCTCCGACCTGTTCCGCCAGTACCTGCGGGAGATCGGCCGGATCCCGCTGCTCACCGCGGCCGAGGAGGTCGAACTGGCCCGGCGTGTGGAGGCCGGCCTGTTCGCGGAGGAGAAGCTGACCACCACCCCGGACCTGGACGGCCGGCTCGCTCTGGACCTGGACCGGATCGTCGTCCTCGGCCGGATGGCCAAGCGCCGGCTCATCGAGGCCAACCTGCGGCTCGTGGTGTCCGTGGCGAAGCGGTACGTCGGCCGCGGGCTCACCATGCTCGACCTCGTGCAGGAGGGCAACCTCGGGCTCATCCGGGCCGTGGAGAAGTTCGACTACGCCCGCGGCTACAAGTTCTCCACCTACGCCACCTGGTGGATCCGCCAGGCCATGTCCCGCGCCCTGGCCGACCAGGCCCGCACCATCCGCGTGCCCGTGCACGTCGTCGAACTCATCAACCGGGTCGTACGGGTGCAGCGGCGGATGCTCCAGGAGCGGGGCTACGAGCCGGCCCCCGAGGAGGTCGCCGCCCACCTCGACCTGCCGCCCGAGCGGGTGAGCGAGGTCCTGCGGCTCGCTCAGGAGCCCGTCTCCCTGCACGCCCCGGTCGGCGAGGAGGACGAGGTCGCCCTCGGCGACCTGATCGAGGACGGCGACGCCGCCTCGCCCGTGGAGTCGGCGGCGTTCCTGCTGCTGCGCGAGCACCTGGAGGCCGTGCTGTCCACGCTGGGGGAGCGGGAGCGCAAGGTCGTGCAGCTGCGGTACGGGCTCGTCGACGGGCGCCCGCGCACGCTGGAGGAGATAGGGCGCCTCTTCGGCGTGACGCGGGAGCGGATCCGCCAGATCGAGTCCAAGACCCTCAACAAGCTGCGCGACCACGCCTTCGCCGACCAGCTCCGCGGCTACCTGGACTGACCCCGGGGGCCGCTCACCCCGGGCGAGCGGCCCCTGGCAAAAGCACCGACGGTCAGTCCACCTCGGCGACCGCCTGCGCGAACTGCGCCTTGTACAGGCGCGCGTACGCCCCGTCGGCCGCCAGCAGCTCGTCGTGGGCGCCCTGCTCGACGATGGAGCCGTTCTCCATGACGAGGATCGTGTCCGCGTCCCGGATCGTGGAGAGCCGGTGCGCGATGACGAACGACGTCCTGCCGTGCTGGAGTTTGGCCATCGCCTTCTGGATCAGCACCTCGGTACGGGTGTCGACCGAGCTGGTCGCCTCGTCCAGGACGAGGATCACCGGGTCGGACAGGAACGCCCGCGCGATGGTGATGAGCTGCTTCTCACCCGCGCTCACCCCGGAGCCCTCGTCGTCGATCACGGTGTCGTAGCCGTCGGGCAGCGTACGGACGAACCGGTCGGCGTGCGCGGCCCGCGCCGCCTCCTCGATCTCGCCGCGGGTGACCTCGCGGGAGGCGCCGTAGGCGATGTTGTCCGCGATGGTGCCGCCGAACAGCCAGGTGTCCTGGAGCACCATGCCGATCCCGGACCGCAGTTCGTCACGCGACATCTTCCCGATGTCGATGCCGTCGAGCGTGATGCGCCCGCCGGTGACGTCGTAGAACCGCATGAGCAGGTTGACCAGCGTGGTCTTGCCCGCGCCGGTCGGGCCGACGATCGCGACCGTGTGGCCCGGCTCCACCGTCAGCGACAGGTCCTCGATGAGCGGCTTGTCGGGGTCGTAGCGGAACGACACGTGCTCCAGCGCGACCCGCCCGCGCAGCTCCTCCGGCCGCACGCCCGGCACCGGATCCGCCGTCTGCTCCTCGGCGTCCAGCAGTTCGAAGACGCGCTCGGCCGAGGCGACGCCGGACTGCACCAGGTTCGCCATCGACGCCACCTGGGTCAGCGGCATCGAGAACTGCCGCGAGTACTGGATGAAGGCCTGCACGTCGCCGATGGACAGCGTGCCCGACGCGACCCGCAGACCGCCGACGACGGCCACCAGCACGTAGTTGATGTTCGAGACGAACATCATCAGCGGCTGCATCACGCCGCTGTTGAACTGCGCCTTGAACCCGGCCTCGTACAGCGCATCGTTCTGCTCGGCGAACTGCTTCGCCGACTCCTCCTGCCGCCCGAACACCTTCACCAGGGTGTGCCCGGTGTACATCTCCTCGATGTGCGCGTTGAGCCGGCCCGTCGAGCGCCACTGCTGCACGAAGTGCGGCTGCGACCGCTTGCCCACGCGCGTGGCGACGACGAACGACAGCGGCACGGTCACCAGCGCGACCAGCGCGAGGATCCAGGAGACGTAGAACATCATGACGAGCACGCCGATGATGGTCAGCAGCGAGTTGATCAGCTGGCCCATCGACTGGTTCAGGGTCTGCCCGATGTTGTCGATGTCGTTGGTGGCGCGGGAGAGCACCTCGCCGCGCTGGCGCTTGTCGAAGTACGACAGCGGCAGCCGCGACAGCTTCGTCTGCACGTCCTCGCGCATCCGGAACATGGTCCGGTTCACCGAACGGTTCACCAGCCGGGTCGCCACCGCCATCAGCAGGCCGGCCACCAGGAACGTACCCAGCGCGAACAGCAGGACCTCGCCGACGGCACCGAAGTCGATGCCCTTGCCGGGGGTGAAGTCGGCGCTCTTCAGCATGTCGGCGATCGAGCCCTCGCCGCGCTCCCGCATGGAGGCGAGGACCTCGTCCTTGGTCGCCCCGGCCGGCATCTGCCGGCCGACGATCCCCGCGAAGACCAGGTCGGTGGCCTTGCCGAGGATCTTCGGCCCGATCACGCTGAGCGTGACGCTCACGACCACGCACAGCACCAGTGCGCCGATCGTGATCCGTTCGGGTCTGAACTGGGTGACGAGCCGCTTGCCCGACGTCTTGAAATCCATCGAGCGGTTGTCGGGCCCGGCCCCGGACATCATCCGCCCCATCGGCCCGGCCATCAGGCAGCCTCCGCTTCCGTCAGCTGGGAGAGCACGATCTCCCGGTAGGTCTCGTTGTCCGCCATCAGTTCGCGGTGGCGGCCGGTGCCGACGACCCGTCCCTCGTCCAGGACGACGATCCGGTCGGCATCGCGGATGGTCGCCACGCGCTGGGCGACGATGACGACGGTCGCCTCGGAGGTCTCGTGCCCCAGCGCCGCCCGCAGGGCCGCGTCGGTGGCGTAGTCGAGGGCCGAGAAGGAGTCGTCGAAGAGGTAGATCTCCGGGCGCTGCACCAGGGTGCGGGCGATGGCCAGGCGCTGGCGCTGGCCGCCGGAGACGTTGGTGCCGCCCTGGGCGATCGGCGCGTCCAGGCCGCCCTCCAGCTTGCTGACGAAGTCCTTGGCCTGCGCCACCTCCAGCGCGTGCCACAGCTCCTCGTCGGTGGCGTCCGGGTTGCCGTAGCGCAGGTTGGTCGCCACCGTGCCCGCGAACAGGTACGGCTTCTGCGGCACCAGGCCGACCGTCCTGGCGAGCAGCTCCGGCTCCACGGTGCGTACGTCCACGCCGTCGACGAGGACCTCACCGTCGGTCGCGTCGAACAGCCGGGGCACCAGGCCGAGCAGGGTGGACTTGCCGCTGCCGGTCGAGCCGATGACGGCGGTCACCTCGCCGGGGCGGGCGAGCAGGTCGACGGCCCTCAGGACGGGCTCCTCGGCGCCCGGGTAGCGGAAGCCGGCGCCGCGGATCTCCAGATGGCCGTGGCGGCGCAGCTCGGTCACGGGCGCGACGGGCGGCACGACGCTGGACTCGGTGTCCAGCACCTCCTGGATCCGCTCGGCGCACACCTCCGCGCGCGGCACCATCATGAACATGAAGGTGGCCATCATCACCGACATCACGATCTGCATCAGATAGGCGAGGAACGCGGTCAGGTCGCCGATCTGCATCCCGCCGCTGTCGATGCGGTGGGCGCCGAACCACACCACGGCGATGGACGACAGGTTCACCACCGTCATCACGATCGGGAACATCAGTGCGAGCAGCCGGCCGGTGGCCAGCGACATCTCCGTCAGGTCCCCGTTGGCCCCGCGGAAGCGGTCCTTCTCGTACTCGTCGCGGACGAAGGCGCGGATCACGCGGTTGCCGGTGATCTGCTCGCGCAGCACCCGGTTCACGGTGTCCAGACGGGTCTGCATGGACCGGAACAGCGGACGCAGCCGGCGCACGATCAGGGTCACGCTGATGCCGAGCACGGGGACGACGGCGACCAGCACCGCGGACAGCGGCACGTCCAGGCCGAGCGCCAGGACGACACCGCCCACACACATGATGGGCGCCGACACCATCAGGGTGAACGTCATCAGGGCCAGCATCTGGACCTGCTGCACGTCGTTCGTCGTGCGGGTGATGAGGGAGGGCGCCCCGAAGCCGCCGACCTCGCGGGCCGAGAAGGACTGCACACGGTCGAACACCGCCGCCCGTACGTCCCGGCCGAGCGCCGAGGCGGTGCGGGCACCGTAGTAGACGGCGCCGATGTTGCACACGACCTGCGCGAGCGAGATGCCGATCATCACGGCGCCGAACGTCAGGATGTAACCGGTGTCACCCTTCACCACACCGTTGTCGATGATGTGGGCGTTCAGGGTGGGCAGGTAGAGCGTGGCGCAGGTCTGCAGGAACTGCAGCAGCACCAGGAGGGCTATGGGTTTCTTGTAGGGCCTGAGATAGGTCCGCAGGAGTCGAATGAGCACGCTGGGTCTCTCGGATCGGCGGTGGGGGCGGTCGATGTCCCCTGGCACCTATCGTCGAACACTCCACCCGCGTTACCTCAACCGATTAACTCGGCCGCGGGTCAACGGCCGAGGCCGGGTCGCCCCTCGACCCCACGTCGTCGGACCCACCGCACGAGCGAACCGTTATGTCTCAAATGCCCTCGTAAGGATGCATTTTATGGGCAGCACGGCCGACCCTTATGTTCGATAAGCCGGAAAATGCTTGCGCGGACAGAAGGGCTCGTGAGGGTGGTCGTCACCCCAGGAAGGCCCCGGGGTGAACCTGCTCACGCACCGACACGTACTGCTGGCGCACCGCCTGGCCCACCGCCAGATCCTCGCCGGGCTCCAGGATCTGGGCCACCGCGCCCTGCCAGGCCGGCGGGGTGCGCGGGTCCAGGGTGCCCTGGGAGGCGCCGAGTGCCCAGGCGGCCTGCCGGGCGGCGCCGATCGCGGCGTAGTCGGCCGGCTGCGGTACGACGACCTGCGCGCCGAACACCGGGGGCGCGACGGCCTGTACGGCGGGCAGCTCCGCGGCGGGACCGAGCAGGAAGACGCGGCGCACCTCCACGCCCCGGCCGCGCAGCACGTCGAGCGCGTCCGCGAGCCCGCACAGCATGCCCTCGAACGCGGCCCGTGCCACATGCTCCGGCTTCATCGACTCGCGCCGGAGCCCGGCGAGCATCCCGGCGGTGTGCGGCAGGCTGGGCGTCCGCTCGCCCTCCAGGTAGGGGAGCAGCACGAGTCCGTGCGAGCCCGGCGTCGACTTCATCGCCAGGTCCGACAGGCCCTCCAGGTCGGGCACGCCCAGCAGTTCGGCGGTGCCGCGCAGCGCCCGCACCGCGTTCAGCGTGGTCACGACCGGCAGGTGCATGCCGGTGGCGTCGGCGAGCGAGGTGATCATCCCCGTCTGGTCGACGAGCGCCTCGGGGTGAACGGCCATCACCGAACCGGAGGCGCCGAGGGAGACGACCGCGTCGCCCAGGCCCAGCCCCAGCCCGAAGGCGGCGGCCATGGTCTCCCCGGTCCCGGCCGAGATCAGCAGTCCCTCCGGGGTGGTGCCGGCCGCCTCGGCCGGGCCGATCACCTCGGGCAGCGCGGCCTGCCGGCCGAGCGCCAGCTCGACCAGGTCGGGCCGGTAGACGCCGGTGGCGGCGGACCAGTAGCCGGTGCCGGAGGCGCCGCCGCGGTCGGTGGTGCGGCGCATCGGCCGCCCCAGCAGCTGCCACACCAGCCAGTCGTGCGCCTGGAGCAGGAGCGCCGTGCGCCCGGCGGCCTCGGGCTCGTTCTTGGCGAACCAGCGCAGCTTGGTCACCGGCAGCGGGGCCTGCGGCACACAGCCGACCGCCCGCGCCCAGGCCTCCCGGCCGCCGAGCGAGTCGATCAGGTCGGCCGCGGCGACCTGCGCCCGCCGGTCGCCGCCGACCAGCGCGGGCCGCACGGTGGCGCCCTGGGCGTCGATCGGGATCAGCGCGTTCTGCTGGGCCGAGACGCCGATCGCCTGCACGCCCTCCAGGAGCCCGCCGCCCGCGGCCTCCCCGAGGGACAGCAGCCAGGCCTGCGGATCGACGTCGGCGGAGCGCCCCCCGCCCTCCGGGGTCTCCACCGGATGTGGCGCGAATCCCTGCCTGAGTACGGACCCCGTGTCCGCGTCACAAACGACGATACGAGTGAAATCGGGCGAACTGTCCAACCCGGCGACTATCCCCATGGCGAAAATTCTGCCGTACCGCCGTGCTTGCTCGGGCCGCGGTCGCCCCGGCGTCGCGGTGGGTGCGCGCGGTCCGCCGGCGCGGGCCGCTCACGTGTTGCTGGTGCCCCAGTCGTCCTCGCCGCTGCCGTTGGCGTGGGCGCGCAGGGAGCGCACCCGCTGGGCGACCGATTCGGGAACGCGGTCGCCGACCTTCTCGCTGACCGTGTGGTAGGCCTTGCCCGCGAACTGCCGGCCCTGCTGCGCCGCGGTCTCGGCGGTGTTGCGCACGGCGGGGTTCTGGGCGATCTGAAGGGCGGACTTCTTCAGTTGCTCGTAGCGCTCACGTCCGGCCCTCGTGCCCAGCACGTAACCCACGGCGATCCCTGCGATGAACGTGAGCCGGTAACGCATGGCGGCCACCCTTCCCTTGCCTCGAGGTCACAGCCGGGGAGAACCGATTGGCGGAGCACCCCCCTGCTTGCGCTAATGTATGTGTCGCAGCGAGCGCGCGCCCCCTGGCGGATACCCAGGTAGGTGCGTTCGATGCAACGAGGCATTCCTCCGTAGCTCAATTGGCAGAGCAGCCGGCTGTTAACCGGCAGGTTACTGGTTCGAGTCCAGTCGGGGGAGCTCGGTCCTCCGTAGCTCAATTGGCAGAGCAGCCGGCTGTTAACCGGCAGGTTACTGGTTCGAGTCCAGTCGGGGGAGCATGCTGAACGAGGACCCTCCGGGGTCCTTTTTCATGTCCGGTTTCATGTCCCCGGGGAACCGCCGCGGCCGCGGTGAGGTCCTCGAGGTCGTGAACAGCCGCGGAAGACGACCATCCGAAGCAGGAGATCGTATGAGCGGCTATGCTGCGGCAGACGGCGCGCACACTTGTACGCGACGCGCCGCAACGGGGCGGTAGCTCAGCCGGTTAGAGCAGCGGACTCATAATCCGTCGGCCGTGGGTTCGAGTCCCACCCGCCCCACCAGGCGCTACCCGCGCAGAATCGATGTGACCAGCGGTTTCGCGGGTCACTCCCAGCAAGTCTGTGGCCCCCGGAAGTGGATCCGGGGGCCATCGGCGCGTGTTGGCCCGTTTTGCACTCGGCCGGAGCAACGGCGGGCGCGGACGGGCTACTGACGGGCCGCTCAGGAACGGTCGTCGGCGGGGTCGGCGGTCTCCGGCAGATCGTCGCGGTCGCCCTCGGCCTGGGAAGGGGTCGGGTACGGCGTGTCCGGCGGTCCTGCGGCGCGCTGCGTGTCCTCGTCGTCGCGTTCGCCCTCGGCCTGGGATGGGGTGTGCTCTCTCATGGTGGTGACTCCTGCGGACGGGACTGGTCACTCGTCCGCACATCGGGTACCCCGGTAGCCGCGCCGTCACCGTGTCCGTACTGCTCCGTGCCGTCTGCGGGCCGCGGTGTGTCAGGGCCGGGGCCCGTGTGGCGCGCGAGCGCGGTGCGCAGCGCGGAACGGATCCTCCCCGGCGGTGCAGGGCCGTCGTCGCGCGCGCCCGCGGTGATCGAGGCGGCCACCGTGTGCAGCTTGGTGTTGGAGCGCTGGGAGGCCTCCCGGAGGACGTTCCAGGCCTGTTCCGCGGTGCACGCGTGGGTGGCCATCAGGACGCCGCGGGCCTGGTCGATCACCGGGCGGGAGGAGATGGCCCGGCGGAGCTGTTCGACCTCCGTCTGGAGCTGGAGCAGCCGTTCCGTCCGCTCCAGGGCCACCGCGGAGACGACCGGCAGCCCGGGCCGTCCCGGTTCCGCGGTGTCGGCCGACGGGTGCGGCGGGTCCGTGGTGTCCAGTCCGGTCAGCTCCAGGACGCGGCGCGGCTGGCCCGTCCAGCCGGTCGCGGTCACCCGGACGGGGGGACGGCGGTCGTGGTCGTCGAGACTGTCCAGGAGTTCCAGTCCGGCGGTGTCCATGAACGTCACCCCGGACACGTCCAGATCGACCCGGCCGACGTCGGGCGGCAGCTCGGCCAGCGCCTGGGCCAGGGCCTCCGCGCAGCCGTGCACCAGCTCACCGCGCGCGGTGAGCGACGTCCGGTCGGCCGCCGGGTCCGTGCGGACGTCGACGCTGAGCGTGCCGGCCGGGGTGTTCCGCCGTCGTGAGTGAGATCGTGATGCCGCTGCGGCCATGTCCCCGCCCCGTCCGTCCTCCGCAGCCCTCGCGCGTCTTCGCGACGTCGCCTTCCCCGTCGCCCCGTCGCCCCGGCCGGCCCGCGCCCCAGGCACGCCGCGGCGCTGCGGAGCCACGGAACCCCGGCGGTGCTGCCCTTGCGCCTGCCCGCTCCCCGTACGACTACACACGCCCGGGAACGGGCCTTGTCGTGGACGCAGTGGGGTACGCGTAAGGCGTAGGTGCCGGACGGCGCAGGACAGGGGGCGTCGCGTCCGGGGCAACGGAGATGTTCTGGCCCGAGCTGCCGGGGATGGAGGTGCCGACGTCATGACCGCGACCGCGGAACCCTTCGTCCACCCCGCCCTGTTCTACCGGGACGAGCGGGAGTACCTCGCGGGCACCGTGCCCTTCGTGCGCGAAGGACTGGAGTCGGGCGAGCCGGTCGCGGTGGCCGTCCCCGGCGACAACCTCCGTCTGATCGAGACCGGTCTGGGCGCCGACGCCCGGTCCGTACGGCTGCTCGACATGCGCGAGGTCGGGCGCAACCCCGGCCGGATCATCCCCGCGGTGCTGAGGGCCTTCGCCGACGCCCAGCCGCCCGGCCGCCGGGTGCGGATCATCGGCGAGCCGGTCTGGGCCGGCCGTACGCCCGTCGAATACCCGGCCTGCGCCCAGCACGAGGCACTGATCAACCCGGCCTTCCAGGGCCGCGAGGTCACCATCCTGTGCCCCTACGACGCCACCCGCCTCGACGGGCGGGCCCTCGCCGACGCGTACGCCACCCACCCCGTGGTCATCCCCTCCGGTGGCACCGGGCACCGGGAGAGCGCCGCCTACGCCCCCGAGCAGGTCGTCGACCGGTACAACGAGCCGCTGCCGCCGGCGCCGGACGCGCTGTCCTTCTCCTTCACGGAGCAGACGCTGTCGCAGGCCCGGCACGTCGCCGTCGCCGAGGGCGCGCGGCTCGGGCCCGCGGCCACCCGGCTGGAGGACCTGGCCCTGGCCGTGGCCGAGCTGACCACCAACAGCGTGGTGCACGGCGGGGGTTCGGGCGACCTGCGGGTGTGGGCGCAGGACGGCCGCGTGCTGTGCGAGGTGCGGGACAAGGGCCGCCTGAACGATCCGCTGGCCGGTCGCCGGCCCGTCCCCCGCGAGCAGCGCGGCGGACGCGGTCTGCTGCTGGTCAACCTCGTCGCCGACCTGGTCCGCGTGCACACGGGCGCGGAGGGCACCACCGTCCGCTGCTGGTTCGCCGACTGACCGCCACCGGGGTCCCGGTGACCCGACCGGTCAACGCGCCTACGCGCTCAGCGGGTTGAGCACCAGCGGCTCGATCTCGCCCTCCAGCATCGCGCCCAGCCCCTGGATCGCGCACACGTCGGGGCGTTCGGCGATGTGCACCGGCATGCCGGTCGCCTCGCGCAGCATCTGGTCCAGGCCCGGCAGCAGCGCGGAACCGCCGACCATCATGATCCCGCGGTCGGCGAGGTCGGCCACCAGATCGGGCGGGCACACCCGCAGCACCTTGTAGATGCCGTCGAGCACGGCGGTCAGCGGCGTCTGGATGGCCTCCCGTACGGCGGCGGTGTCGATCCGCACGGACCGGGCCAGTCCGGTGGCCACGTCCCGCCCGTGGATCTCGGTGGACGCCGGGCCGGACGGGGTGAGCCCGTTCCCGGACAGGGCGATCTGGAGCGGCCGCAGGGACTGGCTGGGCAGCGTCAACGCGTGTGCGAGGCGCAGGTGTTGCACGATGGCGTGGTCGACGGCCTCCCCGCCGACGGGAATGCGCTCGGCGGTGACGATCGAGCCGAGCGAGAGGACGGCCACCTGGGTGGCCGCGGCCCCGCACACCATGATCATGGTCGCCTCGGCCCGCTCCACGGGCAGTCCGCAGCCGACGGCGGCGGCGATCAGCGTGTCGACGAGTTCCACGCGGCGCGCGCCGAGCCCGACGAGCGTCTCGATCGTGGCCCGTTGGGCGAGCGGATCGGCGTCGTGCGGGGTGCAGGCGGCGGCCCGCAGCCGGGGCGCCTTGCGGCGCAGGGCGCGGCGCATCCCGTCGCCGAGCAGATGCCGCAGCATGCGCTGCGCCATCTCGATGTCGACGACCGTGCCGCCGGAGACCGGGCGGACGACCCGGATGTAGGCGGGGGTGCGGCCCGTCATCCTCTCCGCGAACTCGCCGACCGCGATCAGGGCTCCGTTACGGGTGTTCACGGCCGCGACGGAGGGCTGGTCGACGACGAGCCCCGGGCCCTTGACGTAGACACGGGTCCGGGCCGCTCCCAGGTCGACGGCGAAGTGGCAGCGGCGCAACTGCTCCAGACTGGCGGACATGGCGGAGCCTCCTGAGAGCGCGGACCGTGGCGGCCACCGGGCGGAGGCCTCCCTGGCATCGTGCGGGCGCACCGGAACGGGCGCCTGTTCAAGGGGGCCGGGCGGGGCGCCGCTGGACGGGTGGATTCCGGCACTCCGTGCGTAAGGAGTGAGAGTCAGGGACACATGGACGGCTTCCGCCGCCGGCCGTCCGGGGCCTGTCCCACTGGCGGGAACCCGCCAGGCGCCGACTCACTGTCGTCTTCCAACTCCCCTGCCACACAAGGGTTCTGCCACTCTTCGCAGCACCGAGGACGTGTGGCGCGGAGAGGAGAGGCAGGATGCGCGCAGGACCCCCCGGACGGAGAGCGGCCCTGGTGTCGGCCGGGCTCGTGATCGCCCTGCTGCCGGCCGGACCGGCGGCGGCGCGGCAGCCCGCGGGGCCGCCCGGTTCCCCGGCGGTCACCCCGGGCGGCGCCGCCGGACCGGCGGCGGCGCGGCAGCCCGCGGGGCCGCCCGGTTCCCCGGCGGTCACCCCGGGCGGCGCCCGCACCGTCACCCTCGTCACCGGAGACACGGTCACCGTCACCGACCTCGGTGGCGGGAAGAGGACCGTCACGGTGCGCCGGCCCCAGGGCGCCACGGGTGCCGTGCGCACGCAGATGGCGGGCGGCGCCCTGAGCGTCGTACCGGACGAGGCCCTGCCGTATCTGCGGGCGGGCCGGCTGGACCGGCGGCTGTTCGACGTGGACACGCTGTTACGGCAGGGGCTCGCGGACGCCCGCACCGGCGAGCTGCCGCTGATCGTGACCTACGGCGAGGGCGTCCGGGCGGCGACCCCGCGCGGGACGGAGCGGACCCGGAGTCTCACCAGTGTGCGCGGGACCGCCGTGGAGGCCGCCAAGGGACGGGTGTTCTGGCGTGAGTTCACCGGGCACGGCACCCCGTCCGGCGGTATCGACAAGGTGTGGCTCGACGGGCGGGTCACCGCCGACATGGCCGAGAGCAACGCGCAGATCGGCACTCGCGAGGCCTGGGCGTCCGGCCTGACCGGCAAGGGCGTCACCGTCGCCGTCCTCGACACCGGCGTCGACACCTCCCACCCCGACCTCGCCGGACGGGTCGCCGTCACCAGGAACTTCGTCGACGGCGAGGACGACGCCGACCGCAACGGCCACGGTACCCATGTGACGTCCACCGTCGGCGGCAGTGGGGCGGCCTCCGGCGGTGACGAGAAGGGGGTGGCCCCGGACGCCACCCTCGCCGTCGGCAAGGTGCTCGGCGACCAGGGGTCGGGCAGCGAGTCGCGGATCATCGCCGGGATGGAGTGGGCCGCCCGGGACGTGCGCGCGCGGATCGTCTCCATGAGTCTCGGCTCCAGCGAGCCCAGCGACGGCACCGATCCCATGGCGTGGGCCGTCGACACCCTCTCCCGGGAGACCGGCGCCCTCTTCGTGGTCGCCGCGGGCAACACCGGCGCCCCCTCCTCCATCGACTCGCCCGGCTCCGCCGACGCCGCCCTCACCGTCGGCGCGGTCGACCCCTCCGACCGGGCCGCCTATTTCACCAGCGCCGGGCCCCGCACCGGCGACAACGCCCTCAAACCCGACCTCGCGGCACCCGGCGTCGACATCCTCGCCGCCCGCTCCCGGCTCGCGCCCGGCAACGGCGCCTACACCTCCATGAGCGGGACCTCCATGGCGACGCCCCATGTCGCCGGTGCCGCCGCTCTGCTCGCCCAGCAGCACCCCGACTGGAGCGGCGAACGGATCAAGGACGCGCTGATGTCGACGTCGAGGCAACTCGACGCGTCCGCCTACCTGCTGGGGGCGGGCCGGGTGAGCGTCCCGGACGCCGTGCACGCGCGGATCACCGCCACCGGAAGCGCCGACCTCGGGTTCCACCGCTGGCCCCCCGACACGGACAAACCGGTGACCAGGACGCTCACCTACGCCAACTCCTCCGACACCGATGTCGAGTTGAGTCTCGCCGTCCAGGGCGCCCCGGACGGCGTGGCCAGCCTCGCCGACTCCGCGCTCACCGTGCCCGCCCACGGCACCGCCACCACCACCGTGACCGGAGACGCGGCCGAGGCGCCGGTGGGCGGGACCAGCGGGCGGATCGTGGCCTCCGCGTCCGGCACCCCGGTCGCGCACACCGTGTTCGGGCTGGTCAAGGAGGACGAGCGGTACACGCTCACCGTGCGGGTCAAGGACCGCGACGGCGCTCCCGTGCCCGCCGACCTCACCGTGCAGCGGCTCGCCGCCGGCGCCGATCCGTACCCCGCGCACGTCGGCGACTCGGGCACCCTCCGCCTGCGCCTCGAGCCGGGCACGTACAGCCTGACCTCCTTCCTCGACGTACGCGGCGGTCACGGTGCCGACTCCCTGGGCCTGGGTTTCCTCGCGGCGCCCGAGATCACGCTGGACCGGGACCGCGAGGTCACCCTGGACGGGCGCCGGCTGCGGGAGGTCAAGGCCGAGACCGGACGGCGCACGGAGACCCGGCAACTGCTCATGGAGTACGACCGGACGGCGGACGGCTCCGACCTGTTCGGCGCCGTCCAGGTGCCCGTGGCGTACGACAGCGTCTTCGCCGCGCCGACCGAGCCGGTCACGCGGGGCACCTTCGAGTACCGGACCGTGTGGCGGCTCGGCAAGCCGCAGCTGGAGGTCAAGGGCGTCGCCGAGGCGCTCGTCCAGCCCGGCGGCACGCTGATCGAGGGCCGCAGCAGGCTGCCGCTCGTCGACGTCGGCGACGGGGGCTTCACCGGCCGGGACGTACGCGGCAAGGCGGTCCTGGCCCGGCTCACCGACTCCGCCGAACCGGCCGCACTGGCCCGGGCGGCCCAGGAGGCCGGCGTGAAGGCCCTGTTCGTGACGGACGACCTGCCCGGCCGGCTGAGCGCCTGGTGGGGCACCGACGACAACGCCGACCGCCCCCTCCAGATCGCCACGGTCGACGCCGCCGACGCGGCACGGCTGCGGGCCGCGGGTCGCGTCGACATGGCGGGGACGCGGAACACCCCGTACGTGTACGACCTTTCGCAGGGGCATCGCGGGGCGATCCCCGACAGGGAGCTGACGTACGCGCCCGGCCCTCGCCAACTGGCCGCGATCCGGACCAGGTTCCACGCGGCGCGGCCGACGGGCGGCAGCGAGTTCCGGTACGCGGTCACCGACACCTTCCCCGTCGGCATCGGCTTCCAGGAGCGGATCGACCTCCCGGCCGAGCGCACCGACTACGTGTCCACCGGGCCCGGCGAGCGCTGGCAGGAGTCGGTGACGGTCGGCGACGGCACGCTGGAGCAGCGCGGTGGCCGGGTCCGCTACGAGGGCGGAACGCACCCCGTGCTCGACTGGTTCAAGCCGGTCTGGCACCCGTGGCTCGGCACCGGACTCGGCTGGGGGCAGCAACGGGCGGGCGACCGGCTCCAGTTCAACGTGCCCGGCTGGGGCGACTCCGGGCCCGACCACGCCGGCTCCGGGGACGTGTGGAGCGCGGACAGCGGCATGTCCCAGACGACGGCGGTCCATCTGGACGGGCAGTTGGCCGACCGGCGCACGGGCGCGGCCGTGTTCGTGACGGACGCGCCCCCGGCCGAGCACACGTACCGGCTCGTCACGGACACCGCGCTGGACGCCGGCAGGTGGCGGCTCGCCACGCGGGGGCACGCCGAGTGGACGTTCCGCTCGTCTGCCACCCCCGAGGACCGCTGGACCACCCTGCCCCTGATCAACCTCGCGTTCGACATCGGCACCGACCTCGCGGGCGACCTGCGGGGCGGCGGCCGGGTGCCGGTCGGCGTCCGCGCGCAATACGTGGCGGGCGCGACCGGCAGCGGCACCATCGGCGACGGCAGCCTCGAAGTGTCCTACGACGAGGGCGCGACCTGGCGGCCGGTCCCGCTCACCGGCGGCCACGCCTCCTGGCGCGGCACCCTGTCGGTGCCGCGCGGCGCCTCGTCCGTCTCGCTGCGGGCCGCCGCGGGCGACGACCGGGGCGGTTCGGTACGGCAGGAGGTCGTCCGGGCGGTGGGGGTCGGCCAGGAGGACCGTCCCCCGTCCTGATCGGGTCCGGGGACGGGGTGGCCGGGACCGGTCGCTCCGTTCCTGCACCGGGGGCGACCGTACGCGCCCGCACGGGAGGTTGTTAGCCTGCGGGCCCGTCACTGTTCGAGGCCTCGTACCAGGATCCGCGCGGATCCACGCGGATCCACGAGGGACTACGAGGATGGAGCCCCGCCGTGCCCCGCATCGCGCTCGTCACCTGCCGGCCCGCGCCCGGTATCAGCGACGACCCGGACCTTCCGGTGCTGGTGGAGGCGCTGGAGGCGGCCGGGGCCGAGGCGCGCGCCGTGGCATGGGACGACCCCGGGGCCGACTGGGGCGGGTTCGATCTCGCCGTGATCCGGTCGACGTGGGACTACAGCTGGCGGGTGGGGGAGTTCACGGAGTGGGCCGAGCGGTGCGCGAAGGCGACGCGGCTGGCCAACCCCGTCGAGGTCGTGCGGTGGAACGTCGACAAGCGGTACCTCGGGCAGCTCGGGGCGGCCGGTGTGCCCGTCGTGCCGACCCGGTACCTGGCTCCCGGAGACCCGGCCGACCTGCCCGGCGACCACGAGTACGTGATCAAACCGGCGTCCGGGGCCGGAGCGCGTTTCGCCGCCCGGTACACCCCCGACGAGCGTGACACCGCCGTACGGCAGCTCGCGCGGATGCACGCCGAAGGGCTCACGGCCCTGGTGCAGCCCTACATGCGGCGCATCGACGCGGGCGGGGAGCGGGCGCTCCAGTTCTTCGGCGGACGCCTGCTGCACGCCGGCCGCAAGGGTGCCGTCCTCGCCCCCGGCATCGCCTACGACGAGCGCAAGGCGGCCCACCCGGGCATCGCGCCGTGGACCCCGACCCCGGCCGAAATCTCCGTCGCCGAGCGCGCGTTGGCCGCCGTGCCCGGCGCCCCCGAGCTGCTCTGCGCCCGGGTCGACCTGGTGGACGGGGAGGACGGCGAACCCCGTCTCATGGAGCTGGAGCTGGTGGAGCCGAACCTGTTCCTGTGGCTGCACCCGGAGTCGGTGGCGGCGGTGACGGAGGCGATCCTGGCCGCCGCGGGCTGAGCCGCTGCCGGGGGGCGGCCCCCGCGGGGTCACCCGCCGATCCGCGTCCGTTGCAGCAGGCCCCAGGTGAACTCGGCCACGACCTCCCGGCGGACGCCCTGCCCGTCCGGGGCCTGGAAGGACAGGCCCCAGCGGGTCGGGGCGGTGCCCTCCAGGGGGCGGGCCGGGGCGAAGGCGCGGGCGGCCTCGTCGACCGTGCAGGACCAGGGGGTCAGATCGGCCACGGTCCTCAGGTCGGGTCCCTCGGCCCCCGGGGCGCGCACCAGCCACTCGTTCCAGACCCGGCCGTCCGGGGCGGCCAGCACCTCAAGGCGCAGATCGGGCCAGAGTGGGACGGGCCAGCTGCGGGCCTCGCAGTCCAGGTCGCCGATACGGCGGGCGGTCGTCGACTCGGGCTCGCCGAGGATCGAGCGGTACCGGGAGGCCGCCGAGCGGGACCGTGGTGAGCGGGCCATCGCCTGCCAGCGCTTGTTGGCCTCGCGCATCTGCGCGCGGGAGGCGCCCAGCGTGCGACGGGCGTCCTCCACCAGGTCCGGGTTGTGGTCGGCCATGCGGCGCAGCAGCACCAACTGGAAGTCCAGCGGGGTGAAGGGTCCGTCGGGGCGCTTTCCGGAGGGCGTGGTCATGGGATCCATCGTCGCCCACCCCGTTCCGCCCGGCCCTTTCCCACCCGACGCCCGCGCGCCCGCCCGACGCCCGCCCAATGCCCGCGCGCCCGCCCATTGCCCGCGCATTCCGCGGTGACTAGCCTGTGTTCGTCATGCCGACCGCCTTTTGATATTTCGAACATAGCTTGGATCAACCGGATCACTCGGATCACTCGGAATCACTGGATCAAGGGAGGGGGCCGGTCGTGGGACGTCTCGTACCTGCCGTGACCCGGGCTCTGGACATCCTGGAGCTCTTCCTCGACGGGGACGGGACGCTGTCCGCCCCCGACATCGTGCGCAGGCTGCGACTGCCGCGCACCACGGTGCACGAGCTGGTCACCACGCTCGCCGCCCGCCAGTACATCGTGCCCGTGACCGGGCAGCCCGGACGCTACCGGCTGGGCGTACGCCCGTACCAGCTCGGCAGCCGCTACGCCGAGCAGCTGGACCTCGCCGCCGAGGGCCAGCAGGTCGCCCGCTCGGTCGCGGAGACCTGCGACGAGACCGTGCACGTGGCGATCCTGGAGGACACCGACGTCATCTACATCGCCAAGGTGGACTCCACGCACGCGGTGCGCATGGTCTCCGCGGCCGGTCGCCGCCTCCCGGCGCACTGCACCTCGGTCGGCAAGATGCTGCTCGCCTCCCTGCCCGAGAAGGAGCTGGACGCGCGCGTCCCGGACGACGCCGAACTGGTCGCGATGACGCCGAACAGCATCACCGACCCGGCCGCGCTGCGCGAGGCCCTGCGCGAGATCCGGCGGCGGGGCATGGCGGTGGAGAGCCGTGAATCCAACCCGGACGTCAGTTGCGTGGCCGCGCCGGTGCGCGACCGCACCGGGCAGGTGGTCGCGGCCCTGTCCATCTCGGTGCCCATGATCCGCTGGAGCGAGGAGCGGCGGGCGGAGCTGGAGCGGCTCGCCGCGAAGGGCGCCGCCGAGCTGTCGGAGCGGCTCGGCCACCGGGGCACGGCATGACGGGGTACGAGGTCGCCGTCCGCGCGCGGGCGGAACTGGGCGAGGGCCCGACCTGGGACCCGGAGGCCGGGCGGCTGATCTGGGTCGACATCCTCTCCTCCCGGGTGCACGGCTACGACCCCTCCTCGGGCCGGTCCACGGTCCGTACGACCGGGCAGCACGTGGGCGCGGCGAAGCCCCGCGCGGGCGGCGGGCTCGTCCTCAACCTCCGGGACGGGGTGGGCCTGGTGGACCCCGACGGCGCCTTCCGCTGGCTGCACCGCGACCCGGTTCCCGGCCGGCGCGGCAACGACGCCGCCGTGGCACCCGACGGCTCCCTGTGGGCCGGCACCATGCGCTACGACGAGGCCCCGGGCGGCGGCACCCTGTCCCGCCTGACCGGCGACGGCACGGCCGAGGTGGTGCTGCCCGCCGTGGCGGTGAGCAACGGCACCGGCTGGAGCCCCGACGGCCGCCTGATGTACTACGTCGACTCACCGACCCGCCGTGTCGACGTCTTCGACTTCGACGGCCGGCGGGTCACGGGCAGGCGGCAGCTGGCCCAGGTGGAGGAGGGCGCCGGCTTCCCGGACGGCCTCACGGTCGACGCCGACGGCTGTGTCTGGGTGGCCCTGTGGGACGGCGCCGCCATCCGCCGTTACACCCCCGCCGGCACCCTGGACCGCGTGCTCGACCTTCCCGTCTCCCGCCCGACGGCCTGTGCCTTCGCCGGCCCCGGCCTGACCGACCTCTACGTCACCACGGCCCGTACGGGCCTGGCCGCCCCCCATTCCCTGGCGGGCTCACTCCTCGTCGTCCCCGACGCGGGCCAGGGCCTGGCCCAACCCGCCTTCGCGGGCTGACACCGCCGGCCCGCTCCGGTGGTCGGGCCCGGTCAGGTGTCCGTCCGGTCCAGTCCCTCCAGGATCTTGCGCTCGGCCGGGGTCAGCGGGGGACCTGCCAGCGGGGGGAGCAGAGGGCCGTTCAGTACGTCGAGGAGGGTGTCGGGGCGGAGGAGGCGCTGCGGGCCGGTGCGCAGGCTGGTGACCTCCCAGAGGGCGGCCGCGGCCCGGTAGGAGCCGGTGGCCGCCCGCGTCAGACGGCGGCTGTAGGCGGTGACCAGGCGGTCGGCGGCGCCGCGCGCGGCGCCGCGGCTGTTCGGGTACCAGACGTCCTGGCCGACCGCGGCCGCCCAGGCCGCGTCGACCGGACGGGCGGCGCCGCGCTGCACACGGCGGGCGAGACCGGGCGCGTCCGGGCCGGAGCGGCGCAGTTCGTCGCGCAGCAGCCGCGCACCGAGCGCGGCCACCGACATGCCCTGCCCGTAGGCCGGGTTGAAGGTGGCCACCGCGTCGCCGAGTGCCACGAAGCCCTCCGGCCAGCGCGGCAGCTTCTCCAGGTAACGGCGGGCGTTGCTGGTGCTGCGGCTGATGTACACGTCGGTGAGGGGTTCGGCACCCGAGACGAGCCGGCCGACGATGGGGGACGGCAGATCGAGGGCGTAGCGCAGGAACCCCTCGGGGTCCGCCGGCGGCTCACCGCCCCGCGAGCCGGCGAGGCTGACCATCCAGCGGTCGCCCTCTATCGGCAGCACCATGCCGCTGCGGCCCGGCCGGCCCACGTACGGGTTCGCCTGCACCATCGTCAGCGGGAACTGCTCGGCCCCGGCGGGCGTGCGGTACACACGTGTGGCGTTGACCAGCCCGGCGTCCACGCCGCGCTCCCGCACCCCGGAGATCCCGAGCTCGCGGAGCCAGGTCACCACCCGCGATCCGCGCCCGCTCGCGTCGACCACGAAGTCCGCGGCCAGCACCTCCTCCGCGGCAGGGGTGGCGACGCGGACACCGCGCACGCGCCGCGCGTCGCCCACCAGGCCGACCGCCTGCGCCTTGCGGATCACCGCCCCGGTACGGGCGACGACGGCGGAGCGGACCGTGAAGTCCAGCAGGGCGCGGGTGCAGCTGAGCATCCGCGGTCCGTCGTGCCGCCAGCGCCGCAGCCAGCCCTCGGGGGTCAGGGCCACCATGCCGTGGCCCAGCGGTATCTCCCGGGCGCCCGCGGTCAGCAGCCGCTCCCGGATACTCCCGCCCGGCATCAGCTCCTCCATGGCGGCCAGGCCACCGGCCATGAGCAGATGAGCATGACGCCCCTGCGGCAGCCCCCGGCGGTGCTCGGGCCCCTCGGGCAGGTCGTCGCGGTCCACCACGACCACGTCGTCCACGACGTCGGAGAGCACGGCGGCGGCCAGCATGCCGGCCAGTCCGGCACCGATGACGACAGCTCTACGGGGCATGGGGCTCCTCGGGGTCGGCCATGGCCTCAGCCATGGGAGGTCCTCACCGTTCCTGCTCGTACGGCGGTTTCGGCGGGTGTGGGGACCAGCGCCTGCGCCAGTTCCACGAGACCGCTGGTTCCGGACACCTCCGTGGCGTGGAGGCGGTATCCGCTCGGCGCCGCGAGCGGCTCCTCGCGGGCGGCGGCGCGGCGCGCGGCGTCGGCGAGCATCGCCGCCTCCGCCGCGATCCGCGCCTCGTGGGCGCCGTGGCCCGCGCGCCGGGCGGCGGCCAGCGCCCGTTCGCGGACCTCGTCGTCGAAGTACGGGGCGAGGCCCAGCAGCGCGTCGTGGATGGACACCTCCCGCCACTGGAGGCGTGCGAGCGGCAGTTGCCACCACGGGCTCGGCGGCTTGGGCGCGGTGGACACGAACCGCACCCGCGACCACAGCGGGCCCAGCCGCCGGTGGTCGCGCAGGCCGCGCGCCTGGGCGAGGACCACCGGGAGCAGCCTGGGCAGCACGAAGCCGGCCGAGCACAGCAGCGCGCCGAGCGACGCCATCGGCGGGGCGACCTTCGTGGACAGCACGTCCAGGTCGTGGTCCGCCCAACGTGCCACGACCGCCGTGTACTTGGTCAGCTGGAAGCCCACCACGTCCAGCACCGAGCCGGCCAGGATCAGCCGCAGCCCGGCCCGCAGCAGCCCGGTGACCTCGCGGCTCCACTTGACGCACAGCGCGCACGCCGCCAGTGTCGCGGCGCTGTGCCCGAGCAGGTAGAGCAGGATCATCTCGCGCAGGTACGGCGTGTTGGCGTAGTAGGTGTCCAGGTCGGTCAGCCGCTCGGTGCGGGCGTCGCCCAGCATGAACAGCACGACGATGACGACGATCAGCGGAGCGTAGGCGGCGATGCTCCGCAGCACCGTGCTCCGCACCCGCTCGCGCGGGCCGCCCCGCCAGTTGATCAGCAGGATGAGCAGCGAGCAGCTGTACGCGGAGAGCATCCCGTAGGTCAGCGGGGCACCGAAGTTGGGGATGCCCGTGAGGTCGTTGACGGTGGCCAGCGTCAGCGGCGCCGAGCAGACGAACACCAGCGAGCCGAGGACGATCGCCGCACACGTGGACATGGTCAGCGGATTGCGCACCGCGGTACGCGGCCGCCGCAGCAACACGGTCGCGGACAGTCCGAAGATCCCGGCCGCCAGATAAACGACGAGACTCACGCCGACCACTTCCCCGCAGGCCCGACCCGCCCCGCACCGCTGCCACCCCGAACTCCCATGACCACCCCGGCTTCACGGACGGCCGTCCGGGGGGCGGCGGCCGGGCGCGGGTCGGTCGCGCGCGTGCCGGGTGGCGGTGTCGCTGCTCTGCGTGTGGCGCCCCAGCGGGGGACGGCTGTCCGGGGCGCGGGTGCCGGGCACGGGGTGGCCCCACGCTCGCCGGGCGGCGGCGTCACTGCTCCGTGTGCGGCGGCCCCGCGCGGGCCGGTCCGGCGGGCGGCCGACGGGCGCGGGTCGGTTCCACGGTTGCTGGACGGCGAGTCGGTGGCGGTCGTGTGCGGGGGCGTCGCTCGCCGACTGGGCGGTGGTGCTGTCGTTTTGTGCGTGGCGGTCTCGCAGGGGACGGTTCTTCGGGCGGCTTTCCCGGGTGCGGCGGCCGGGTGCGTGGGGGACGGGCGCGGGTCGGGTCCACGGTTGCTGGACGGCGAGTCGGTGGCGGTCGCGTGCGGGGGCGTCGCTCGCCGACTGGGCGGTGGTGCTGTCGTTTTGTGCGTGGCGGTCTCGCAGGGGACGGTTCTTCGGGCGGCTTTCCCGGGTGCGGCGGCCGGGTGCGTGGGGGACGGGCGCGGGTCGGTTCCACGGTTGCTGGACGGCGAGTCGGTGGCGGTCGCGTGCGGGGGCGTCGTGGTCGGCCGGTGTGCCGCCGGGACCCGGGCGGTGGTGGCGGGTGCGGCCGTCGTGTGGGCCGTGGGCGTGGCTCCGGGGGTTTCTCGTGGCGGTCGTCGGGCCGCGCGGGAGTCGGTCATGGTGCGGTCGTGGGGGTCGGGCCGGCGGGGACGCGGGTGGCCGCAGCGCAGGTGGGGGTGACCAGGGCGTCCGCGACGCGGACCAGGGCGGCCGGGCCCGGTACCCGGACGGTCAGCCGGTCCGCCTCGCCGGGCAGCGGCTCACCGGGCTCGCGCACGGCGGCGGCGATGACCGCCGCCCACGCGGCGGCCTCGGCGCGCTCGGTGTCACCGGTCGACCCCAGCACCGCCTCGTGGGTGCGCTCGTACAGGGACCGGTCGAAGGACGCGTCCAGATAGCTGAGCGCGTTGTGGATGCTGGTCTGACGCCACATCAGCCGGGTGGTGGGCGTCGCCCAGCGCGGTCGCGGCAGCCGCAGACAGCGGCGGGTGAGCAGGTCGTCCAGCTCGCGCTCCAGCGGTTCCAGCCGCGCGTACGCCACCCGGGACCGCCGCCACTCGGTGAGGCGGGGCCCGGCCAGCGGCACCAGGATGCCCGCCGACGTCAGCAGGGCGCCCAGCCCGGCGGCGGCCGGCGAGACGTGCGTGCCGAGCGACGACCAGTCCCGCCCGCACCAGCGGGCGACCACGGCGACGAGCTTGGTCACGCTGTACCCGCCGGCGCACAGCGACCCGACCCCCAGCACCACCAGCCCCGCACGCAGCCAGCCGGCCACCTCGCGCGCCCAGCGCAGCGCGGACACCGTGGTGACGCTGACGGCGCAGAGATGCCCCACCAGGTACAGCACGATCATCTCGGCGACGAACGGCGTCGTCGCGTAGTAGGTGTCCAGGTCGGTACGGCGCTCCACCGGCGCCTCGCCGAGCGCGAACGTGACGGCGATGCCGACGAGCACCAGCGCGTAGGCCACGATCCAGCGCCGGGCCACCCGGTGCACGTGCTCGCCTCCCCGCCAGTGGACGACGAGGACCTGGGAGGCCGCGCTGTACGCGGTGATCGACGCGTACGTGAGCGGCGCGGCGAGGTTCGGCACACCGCTGAGCCGGTTGATCGCGCCGACCGTCGGCGGAGCCCCGAGGAGGAAGCAGAAGCCGCCCAGACCCAGCACCGCGCAGATCGCGCGGAGATAGGGATCGCTCCGGTGGCGGGCCAGATCGGGGGCCTTGACCGCCAGACCCAGCCACAGCACACCGCAGCTGACGTAGTTGATCAGACCGCTCATGTTCCCCGGTTCCCCCGGTAGTTGAGCGCCGCCCCGATACGTCCGGCGAGATCCTGGCCGTGGTCGGGGCCGTCGCCGAACGCCGGATCCGCCGACGCCTCCAGCCAGGTCCGCAGCCGACGGCCCATCAGCATGCCGAACCGGTCGGCCTCCTGCTCGTCGGCCAGGCTGAAGTCGGTGCGCGCCGCGACCGGCCGGGGCGGGCCCGCGGCGGGCGCGGCGTCCGCTTCGGCCTCCCGCCGGTTCATGTGCCACACTTCGTGGCAGAAGATCACGATCTGGTGCCACACGGCGGCCCGCTGGTCGACGACGACCACGTCCTGCGTCTCGCCCTCCAGCCACAGCCCGCTGGCGGTGTGCGGCGGGAACACCTCCCGCCGGACGACGACCCGGCGGCCCCGCCAGGCGCTGACGGAGTCGACGAGCGCGGTTAACAGCACCTCCGGGTCAGCGGGTACCGGCACCTGGATGGGGTCGATGAGCGCGTCGGCGAGCCGCCGCATCTCCCTTTTCCTACGCACCATGTTCTCCCGTGCATCTCCCAGGCCTGCCCCCATCATCCCCGCGCCGCCCGCGGCGGCGGAAGGTCCTTCCTCCCCCACTCCTGCCACTCATGAACGGGCACGCTCCCCGCCGGCACGGCGGCCGGGGTCCGGAAGGACACGGAGCACCGCCCGGCCGGTACGGGCGGGGTCCGGGGCGAGGCGGACCGGCCCGCCGGCTGAGTCCATCGCCACACCCCTTCCGGCCCTCCGTCACGGGAGGGCCGTCCGAGCCTACGCGGCGGGAGTTGCCCGCGCCATGCGATCCGGTGACCGTTGTACGACCGGGAACGACCGCTGTCTTTCGGGTCGTTGAGCGCTTGCTCCGTCACCGCCCCGGTGACGGCAGCGGTGTCACCGGCACCCCGCCGGCCGCCGCGCCCAGCAGCGTCAGCCGGACCCGCCCCGGGCCCGACAGGGTGGTGAACTCCGACAGCACCGCCAGGGCCAGGGTGTTGGTGCCCCGGGTGCGCAGGATCCCGTTCGGCAGGACGAACGTGTGCTGCGGACCGACATCGTTGATGTACTGGCCCATGTTCCAGCCGTTGAGGAAGATCTGCGCGCGGTAGGAGCGGTACCGGTCGTCGTCCAGGGTGAGCCCGATCGAGGCGTCGACGCCCTGCTCCACGGCCAGCCGGAACGTGGTCCGGTACCAGGTCACCCCCTGCCGCCGCGCCGCGCGCGGGAACGTGACCGGCTCCCAGTCGCGGTCCGGGAAGCCCGGCAGGTGCCAGCCCTCCCGCTCCCCGTACAGCCCGCCGTTGTTCAGCGGCCCGCGCACCGGGTCGGGCGCGGCCTCGCCCTGGATCCGCCACCGCACCTTCGGCGCGGCCCCGGTGAAGGTGACCGCCGTCAGACCGCGCGCCGCCTTGTGGGTGTCGCGCGCCGCGCCGTCCTGGTCGTGCTGCATCCGCCGTACCAGGACCGACAGCACGTGCCGGCCGGGTCCGCGCTGCGGGCCGCGCACCGGGAAGACCGCCGTGTCCGACCAACTTCCCCGCCGGATGGTGCTGTTGTCGGGCACCGGCATCCGGTGGGTGCCCAGCGGCTCGCCGTCCAGCCAGGCCATCAGCAGTCCCTGTGTGCCGGTGCTGTAGGCGAGGGAGACCGATTCGACGCTCGTGGAGTCCGTGAACGTGCCGCGGTACCAGACGTCCCCGTAGTGGAAGCCGTAGTCGTCGGCGAACAGCACCGGCTGCCCCTTCGGTACGGGGGTCGTGCTGTGCGAGGACGTCCGGTCGGCGGGTTTCCACGCCGAGTCGTCGAAGCCCGGCCCGGACTCGGGGTTCTCGGTGCGCGTCCGCCAGCCGCCGAGCACGGGCAGCGTCACCTCGGGCACGCCCGGCAGCGGTGTGCCGGCCCGCACGCTCCCCGAGCCGGTGGCCGACACCGGCATCGCGCGGCCGTTCCACGTCATACCGTCGATGCCGTGCGGCCCCCACATCTCCAGCCCGGTCTCCCCGACGGTGTCGCCGGTGAGGTGCACCGTGGAGCCGCGCACGGTGGCGGTGCGCAGCAGCGCGGGGCCGTGGACCAGCAGCGAGCCCGACGGGGTGTCGTACGGCCACAGACGCATCGAGGTCGCCTCGTCGGCGAAGAGCAGCAGCAGCGGGCGGTCGTTCCCGTCGCCCTCCACCCGGACCCCGATCAGCCCGCCGGCGCCGAGCGGGACGGTCAGGCGCAGCAGGCCCCGGTCGTAGGCGTACGCGGCCTCCTGGCTCATCCGGGTGACCAGCGGCTCCTCGGCGGCCTCCAGCACCACGCGGGCCAGCTCGCCCTGCCGCCCGCAGAACACGGCGACGTCCTGTTGTCCCGCGGTGAGGAACAGCATCGGCTGCGCGGTCGAGTACCGCACCTTGCGCCGCCCCAGCGACAGCCCGGTGACCGTCAGCCGGGCGTCCCGGGCCGGCACGGTCACCGGCAGGTCGGCGCCGGCCGCGCGCAGCGTCGAGGAGACCTCCTGGTCGCCGTCGTTGCGCAGGACGTAGACGTGGGTGCCGGTGTCCGGGTTCTTCAGGTGGTACGTCCTCAGCCCGCGCACCTTCACATCGGCCGCGCGGTCCAGCCTGGCGAAGTCCGGGACGCGCTGGAGCATGTGCCCGATCTGGTGCATCGGCACCAGCTTGTCGGTGGGCCGGCGCCCCTCGTCGAGGGCCGCCCCGTAGTCGTACGACGTGTAGACGACCGGCGCCGGCAGCCAGCCCCAGGAGGTTCCGCCGAAGGCCATGTACACGTTGTGGACGGTGATGCCGTTGGCGAGGTGGGTCAGATAGAAGCGCCGCTCGTACGCCGCGTCCCGGGTGCGCCGCGACTCCGCGTACCCCTTGCCCTTCGACCAGGCACCGCCCCACGGATCGAACCAGCCGCCGCCGGACTCCGGCATGAAGCCGGGCGTGCGCGGACTGGCGCTCGCCCCGCCGGTCCTGCCGCCGCTCCCGAAGTACCCCCAGTCGGGCGGGGTCTGGGACGGCGACGGGTACCCGTCGAACCCGTACAGCCACCCCCGCTTCTCGCCGCCGGTGTCGAACGAGCCGGGGATCCAGTGGCCGTTCCTGCCCTTGTCGTTGTGGAAGAGGGGGACGTCGATGCCGTCGGCGCGCACCTTCTTGTACAGGTGGGCCATGTAGGCGCGCCCGGTCGGCTCGTCCACGTGGGCGTCGTACTCGTTCTCGATCTGGTAGAGCAGGACCGTGCCGGTGCCCCGGGTGAACAGGTGCCGGGTGGCGATGGCGTCGACGTGACCCAGCCACTCGTCGACGTGTCTCAGGTACGTGGGATCGGCGGTCCGCGCGGTGCCCTCGGTGGCGGTCAGCCAGCCGGGGAAGCCGCCGCCGTCGACCTCGGCGTTGATGTAGGGGCCGGGGCGCAGGATGACGTAGAGGCCGGTCTCGGCGGCCATGCGCAGGAACAGGTCCAGATCCCGCACTCCGGTGAAGTCGTACTTCCCCGGGGCGGGGGAGTGGTAGTTCCAGGCCACGTAGACGCTGACGGCGTTGTAGCCGTACGCGCGCATCTTCTGGAGCACGTCCCGCCACAGGGCGGGGCTCGGCAGCCGGAAGGGGTGCATCTCGCCCGACCACAGCACCAGCCGGCGGCCGTCGACCAGCAGTGAGTAGCGGTCGAAGCCGACGCTGTGGCGCCGCCCGTCGGCGCTCGGCGGGGGCGGCGGCGGGCCGGTGGGCACGGAGCGGGCGGCGTAGGCCGACGGCGCCCCCGGTCCGCCGCTGCCGCCCAGGGCCAGTCCGAGCGCGGCGGCGCCGGCGAGGGCGCTGAATGAACGTCTGCTGAGCGCCAAGGGTGTGCCTCCGGGGCGATCTTACGGGGCGCGGGTGCCGCCATTCTGCACGGAAGCCGCCCCGCGCCCCGCACGCGCACCGGAACTCGACGCGGTCGCACGACGGCGTACGAGCGCCGCCGGAGGCCCGCGGGGAGGCGCCCCTGGCCCCGTCGCCTAGCCCGCTTGTCCCATGCCTGCCGCGTTCGGCCAGTTCTGGGGGCTGGGCCAGCCGGTCGCCGGGGCCGGGGTCAGGCCGGGGGTGCCGGGGGGCGGGGCGGTCATGCCGCGCACCTGGGCGGCGGTGAGGCCGCCGCGGGCGGGGACACCAGGCGGGGTGGGCCCGGGAGTGGGCGCCGGTACGGGTGCCGGGGCGGGGGCGGGGGCGGGGGCGGGGGCGGGAGCCGGGACCTGTTGTGCCGCCGGTGCCAGGGGGTGCATCGGGGCCGGTGCGGGGGCCGGCGGCTGGGCGGTGGCCGCCGGCAGGGGCGTGCCGGGGGTGACCTGCTGAGGGGCTGGGGCCTCCGACGCCGTGACGGGGAGCGGCATCGCGGTGCCGGCGGCCGGGGCGGGTGTCCCCGGTGCGGCGGCTATCCCGGGAACGGCGGCCGGCATTCGCAGCCCGCCCCCGTTGGTCTCGCTCACCAGACGGTCCACCGCGGCCGTACCCGAGCTGTAGTTGGTCCCATTACCCAGCTCGGGTACGGCCGTTCCCCTCCCGCTCCCGTAGAGCACCTGTTCCAAGGCGGAGCCGAGACGACGAACGTCCACCTCGGGGCGCACCACGAGCCGCAGGAAGCGGCTGGAGGAGCCGATCTTGTTGCCGCACTCACGGACCAGGATCCGGTGCTCGGTGAGCAGCCGGTCCCGGACCACGGTGCCCTCGGCGCCCACGGGTAGGCGCACGAAGAGGAAGTTGCCCTGGGACGGGTAGACCGTCAGGCCGGGCAGCGCCGAGAGGTGGGCGGCCATCTCCAGCCGGTCGCGACGCACCTGCTGAAGGCTCTGCCGGTACTCCGCGCCGTGCTCCTTGAGCATGAACACCACGTGCTCGGCGAAGGAGTTGAGGTTCCACTTGGGCAGCATCGAACGGACCTTGCCCGCCAGCGCCGGATTGGCGACCAGATACCCGAAGCGGATGCCGTGCAGGCCGAAGTTCTTGCCCAGACTGCGCAGCACGACCACGTTCGGGCGCAGCATCGCCTCCTGCACCACGCTCGGCTCGGCCTCGGCGTCGGCGAACTCCAGGAACGACTCGTCGATCACCACCAGGTCCAGATCGGCCAGGGCGTCCATGAACTGCTCCAGCGCGTGCTTGGGCACGAAGCCGCCGTCGGGGTTGTTGGGGTTGCAGACCACGGCGACCCTGGTTCCCCGAGCCCGGATGAACTCGACGTACTGCGCCGGGTCCAGGGCGAAGCCGTTGGACTCCTGGAGCGGGAACATGTCGACCCGCTTGCCGGTCTCCATGGGCTGGTCGGTCCAGCGGCCGAAGGTGGGGACGGGGACGGCCAGGGACTCACGCACCAGCAGGTGGTCGATCCAGGTGATCAGCTCGGTGGAGCCGTTGCCCATCGCCACGCACTGGGGCGGCAGTTGGAGCAGGCTGCACAGCTCGGCGGTGATCGTGTCGGCGCTGGACGGGTAGTACGTGACGATCTCGCGCAGCCGTGCCGCCATGTCCTGGAACATGGCGGGCGTGGGGAAGTAGGGGTTGCACGGAATGCAGAAGTCCACCGGCCCGGCCCCGTCGCCGCCCTCCCGCGTCAGCGCCGCCATCGACGGGCTGTGCGCCGCAGTGCTGCGGAACAGCGAGGTGACGTTGTCGGCCATGGAACCTCCGTGTGTGGCGGGCCCGGCGGGGACGACCGGGCCCGTCGTCCTGGGGTGGCCCGCGCGGGGGAGCACGGGCCACCCATGGATACGGAGACGGAGGCGGCGTTGTTCAACTCATGTGTGGGAAGTGTGATTCCCGGGTAACCGCGACCCCGCGCGGGTGCGGCGAGGGCCGGTTCACGAGCCGGACCTGCGCTTGTTCCACACGTCGAACCCGACCGCCGCCAGCAGCGCCAGGCCCTTGATGACCTGCTGCCAGTCGGTGCCGACGCTGAGGAGGTTCATGCCGTTGTTCAGCACGCCGAGGACGAGGCCGCCGATGATCGCGCCGAGCACGGTGCCGACACCGCCGCTCATGGACGCGCCGCCGATGAACGACGAGGCGATCGCCTCCAGTTCGTAGTTCACGCCCGCCTTCGGGGAGGCCGCGTTCAGACGGGCCGCCACCACCAGACCCGCCAGGGCCGCGAGCACGCCCATGTTCAGGAACACCTGGAAGGTGACCCGCCTGTCCTTGACGCCGGACAGCTTCGCGGCCGGCAGGTTGCCGCCGATGGCGTAGATGTGGCGGCCGAAGACGGCGTTGCGCATCACATAGCCGTAGCCGACGACCAGCACGCCGAGGACGATCAGCACGATCGGCGCGCCCTTGTAGCTGGCGAGCAGCAGCGTGACGACCAGGACCGCGGCGACGAGGGCGACGAGCTTGAGCGCGAACAGCCGCGCGGGCAGGACGCCGAGGGAGAACTCCTGCTGCCGGCGCCGGTCGCGCACCTCCTGCCACACCACGGAGGCGATCAGGACGAGGCCGAGGAGCAGGGTCAGGTTGTGGTAGTTGGTGTTCGGGCCGACCTCGGGCAGGAAGCCGTTGCCCATCTTCTGGAGCCCGCCCGGGAACGGGCCGAGGGTCTGGCCCTTGAGCAGGATCTCCGTCAGACCGCGGAAGAGCAGCATCCCGGCGAGGGTGACGATGAACGACGGTATGCCCAGATAGGCGATCATGAACCCTTGCAGCGAGCCCGCGGCCGCCCCCACCAGCAGGCACAGGCCCATCGCGACCGGCCACGGAACCTGGTGACTGACCGTCAGCGCCGCCGCCACCGCACCGACGAAGGCGGTCAGCGAGCCGACCGACAGGTCGATGTGGCCCGCGATGATCACCATCATCATGCCGATGGCCAGGATCAGGATGTAGCTGTTCTGGAGCACCAGGTTGGAGACGTTGCGCGGCAGCAGCAGGTCCCCTCCGGTCCAGATCTCGAACAGGACGACGATCAGGCCGAGCGCGATCAGCATGCCGTACTGCCGCATGTTGCGGCGCAGGCCGTTCAGCACCAGCCGGAGCAGGCCGCGTCCGGCGGCCGCCGCGCCGCGCTCCGGTGGCGCGGGGGCCGGGGTCTGCGCGGTCACGTCCGTGCTCATCGCGTCACCTCTTCGTCCTTCGTGTTCTTCGTCATGTGGCGCATCAGCACTTCCTGGGTGGCCTCGGCCCGCGGCACCTCACCGGTCAGCCGCCCCGCGGCCATCGTGTAGATGCGGTCGCACATGCCGAGCAGCTCCGGCAGTTCGGAGGAGATGAAGACGACCGCCTTGCCCTGGGCGGCCAAGCGGTCGATGACCGTGTAGATCTCGTACTTGGCGCCCACGTCGATGCCGCGCGTGGGCTCGTCCAGGATCAGCACGTCCGGACCGGCGAAGATCCACTTGCTGAGGACGACCTTCTGCTGGTTGCCGCCGGACAGCCTGCCCACCGGCTCGAGGACGGTCGGCGCCTTGATGTTCATGGACGTGCGGAAGCCCTCGGCGACCTGCCGCTCCTCGTGCTCGTCCACCACGCCCCGCCGGGCCACTTTGCGCAGCGCGGTCAGCGAGATGTTCCGGTGGACGGTGTCGATGAGGTTCAGGCCGTAGTGCTTGCGGTCCTCGGTGACGTAGGCGATGCCGTGCCCGACCGCCTCCGCGACGGTTCTGGTGTCGATCTCCCGGCCGTCCTTGAGGACCGTGCCGGCCGCGTACCGGCCGTAGGCGCGGCCGAAGACGCTCATCGCCAGTTCGGTGCGGCCGGCGCCCATCAGGCCCGCGATGCCGACGATCTCCCCGCGCCGCACCCGGACCGACACGTCGTCGACGACCCGGCGCTGCCGGTCGATCGGGTGGAACACCGTCCAGCCCCGGATCTCCAGGGCCGGGGCCGCGCCCTCCTCGGGCTGGTGCGGGGTGCGTTCGGGGAAGCGGTGGTCGAGGTCGCGGCCGACCATGCCGGCGATGATCCGCTCCTCGGTGGTGCCGGCCGCCTTCACGTCCAGGGTCTCGATGGTCCGGCCGTCGCGCAGGATCGTCACCGAGTCGGCGACCCGGCGGATCTCGTTCAGCTTGTGGGAGATGACGATCGAGGTGATGCCCTGCTTCTTCAACTCCAGGATCAGACGCAGGAGTTTGCCGCTGTCCTCGTCGTTCAGGGCGGCCGTCGGCTCGTCCAGGATGAGCAGCTTCACCGACTTCGACAGCGCCTTGGCGATCTCCACGAGCTGCTGCTTGCCGACGCCGATGTCGGCGACCCGGGTCTCGGGGTGCTCGTCGAGGCCGACGCGGCGCAGCAGTTCGGTGGCGTGCCGGAGGGTGTCGTTCCAGTTGATGAACCCGTGGGTGGCGTGTTCGTTGCCGAGGAAGATGTTCTCCGCGATGGACAGGTACGGCACCAGCGCCAGTTCCTGGTGGATGATGACGATGCCGCGCCGCTCACTGGCCCGGATGTCCTTGAAGCGGCAGACCTCCTGCTCGAAGAGGATCTCGCCCTCGTAACTTCCGTGCGGATGGACGCCGGAGAGCACCTTCATCAGGGTGGACTTGCCGGCGCCGTTCTCCCCGCAGATGGCGTGCACCTCGCCCCGGCGAACCGTCAGCGTGACGTCCGACAGCGCCTTGACACCGGGAAAGGTCTTGCCGATCGAGCGCATTTCCAGGACGGGTCCCGCCATGGTCGTGCCTTCCAGTCGGTTGGGGTCGGTGGATGCGGCGGTCGCTTCCCGGGCTACTTGTTCAGCTCGGCGTCCGTGTAGTAGCCGCCCTTGACCAGGACCTCCTCGTAGTTGCTCTGGTCGACGCTCACCGGTTGCAGCAGGTAGGCCGGGACCACCTTCGTGCCGTTGTCGTAGGTCTTGGTGTCGTTGACCTGCGGCTTCTTGTCCTTCAGAGCGTCGTCGACCATGGCCGAGGCCACCTCGGCGAGCTTGCGGGTGTCCTTGTAGACGGTCTGCGTCTGCTCGCCCGCGATGATCGACTTCACCGAGGCCAGCTCGGCGTCCTGACCGGTGACGACGGGCAGCGGCTTGCTCCCCGAGCCGTAGCCGTCCGACTTCAGCGCGGAGAGGATGCCGATGGATATGCCGTCGTAGGGCGAGAGCACCGCGTCGACCCGGCCGCTCTTGTAGGAGGAGGTGAGGATGTCGTCCATGCGCCGCTGCGCGGTCGCGCCGTCCCAGCGCAGGGTGGTGACCTTGGTGAGCTGCGTCTGGCCGGACCTCACCACCAGCTTCTTGCTGTCCAGGTACGGCTTCAGGACGCTCATCGCGCCGTTGAAGAAGTACTTGGTGTTGTTGTCGTCGTTGGAGCCGGCGAACAGCTCGATGCTGAACGGGCCCTTGCCGTCCTTCAGGCCGAGCTTGTCGACGATGTAGCCGGCCTGGAGCCGGCCGACCTTCTCGTTGTCGAAGGAGGCGTAGTAGTCGACGTGTTCCGTGCCGAGGATCAGCCGGTCGTAGGCGATGACCGGGATGCCGGCGTCGGCCGCCTCCTGGAGCACGTTGTTCAGCGACTTGTTGTCGATGGCGGCGACGATCAGGCCCTTGACGCCCTGGGTGATCAGGTTCTCGATCTGCGAGACCTGGGTGTCGGGGTTGTCCTCGCCGAAGACCAGCTTGGTCCGGTAGCCCTTGGCCTGGAGGTCCTTGACGACGTTGTCGCCGTCGGAGATCCACCGCTCGGAGGACTTCGTCGGCATCGCGATGCCGATGGTGGCGCCCTTGGTGCTGCCCGCCTTCTCCTTGCTGCCGCCCTCGCTGTTCTGCCCGCAGGCGGACAGGGTCAGGGCGAGGGACGCGGCTGCGGCCGTGGCGGCGAGGGCGGCTCTGCGGTTGCGCATGGTGATCAGTCCTTGTCCGTCTGGTCGGGGTGGGGTGTGGGGAGGTGCTCCCGGCGCCTGTCAGGCGCCGGTGGGGAAGCGGTGGAGCGGGCCCGGCAGCCGGGAGCCGAGCGGCGCCATGTCACCGGCGGCGCCGTGCCGGGCGAGCAGGTCCAGGGCGAGCCGGCCGCGCCGCACCCGTTCCCGGGCGGTGGCCAGGGTGAGCTCGCGCAGATGGTGTCCGTACGGGTAGATGCCGGGCGCCTTGGACAGGCCGAACTTCAGATAGAGCGGTGCGCCGCGCCGGATCAGCTCGGCGACCTCGTACATCCGCACATAGCCGCCGAGGTCGTCGGGTGCCTCGATGTACATGTCCATGGGGGCACCCGACACCCGCCGGATCTCGGTGAGGTGATCGAGCGTCAGGTCGCTGGGCACATTGACGGAGTCGGCGCCCAGCCGCTCGAAGACGGCGTACGACGCCGGGTTCACCGGGCCGATCAGCGCGGACACCTTCAGGGTGGTGTCGGCCGGGATCAGTCCCGTCGTACGCGCCCGGTGCAGCGTCCACAGCACCCCCTCGTCGGCGACCAGCAGGCAGCGCACGCCCAGCTCCGTGGCCCGTACGGCGTCCTCGACGCACCCGGCGACCGCGTCGTGGCCGCGGGCGCGCGGTCCCGCCCCGCGCGAGTCGGAGCGCACCGAGCCGCCGGTGTCCCAGGTGCCGCGCGGGCCGGTGAACAGGCACAGCTCGATGCCGCGTGCGGCACTCGCCCCGGCCATCTCGGCGATCTCGGCGTCGGTCAGCATCCACACGCCGCTGCCCTGGCTGATCCGGTGGATCGGCACATCGAGGCGTGCGGCCTCGTCGAGGACCACCGCCAGCGCCTCCGGGCCCTCGCACGAGGGGATCTCGGTGCGCCAGCGGCCGCCGCCAGGGAAGGCGTGGGGCGAGGCGTCGGCGGGGTCGAGGGCGGGGGCGCCCAGGCCGAGCGCGGTGAGCGTCTGCTCACCGGGCCTGCGGGCGGCCGTTGCGGAAGCGTCGGTCACAGGCAGTCCTTCGTGTTCGGTATCTCGGACAAGGTTCGCGACTCCGGGTGTGACGGGCCGTGCACGGGGCCGGCGGTGAACCGGCCCCGTGCACCGCTGCCGCTGATCCGGGCCCCGGTGCGCCGCTCCCGACGTCGTCGGGTCACGCCGTGAGCGGCGCACGGTCACGGGCGGAGCAGCACCTTGCCCACCTTCGGATCGCCCGCCCCCACCAGATCGATGGCGTGCGAGAACTCGGCGAGCGGGAGTTCGTGGGTGACGAGCGGGAGCGGATCGAGCAGCCCGGCCGCGAACACCCGCACCGTGTGCGCCCAGGCGTGCGGCGGCGCCCCGAAGACGGTGTGCACCTCCAGCTGCCGTACGACGAGGTCGGTCGGGTCCAGCCCCTCGGCGCCCGGTGCCGGGATGCCCGTCAGGACCAGCCGCCCACCACGTCTGAGCAGCGCGGCGGCGGTCCGCGCCGCGCCCGCGGACCCGGCGGTCTCGATCACCACGTCGAAGCCGCCGGGCAGCCGCCGGTCCTTGGTGGAGAAGCCGGTGGCGCCGAACCGCCGGGCCAGGGCCTCGCGGTCGTCGCGGGTGCCGACGACCAGCAGCTCGGCCGGGGAGAGGGCCTTGAGGAACTGCACGGCGAACATCCCGAGCGTGCCGGTGCCGACCACGGCGACCCGCTCGCCCGGCCGGGCGTCCGCCTTCAGCGCGGCGGCCGCGACACAGGCGGCCGGCTCCAGCAGGGCGGCGGCGGTGAGGCCGGCGTCCTCGGGCAGCACGTGCAGCAGCCTGGCCGGCAGCGTCAGCGTGGCGGCCATCGCGCCGGGCCGGGTGAAGCCGGTCTCCTCGTAGCCCGCAGTGCACAGGGTCGTCTCGCCCGCGTGACAGCGGTCGCACACCTGGCAGTTGCGGAAACCCTCGCCGACCACCTTGCGGTCCACGAGACCGCCGGGCACCCCGGTGCCCACCCTCCGGACGGTCCCGGACCACTCGTGGCCCGGCGTCAGCGGGTAACGGACGTACCCCTCGGGCCGGTTGCCCTGGTACAGCTCGCGGTCGCTGCCGCAGATCCCCACGGCGTGCACGGCGACCAGCGCCTCACCCGGACCCGGGTCGCGCGGCGTGTGCCCGGCGATCCGGTGCGCGCCCGGGGCCTCGACGACGACCTCGGTGCTCACTTCGTCCCCTTCGGCCTGCGCTGTTCCCAGCCCTCGGCCCACAGGTCGAACCGGGCCTGCTGCTGGGGGAATTCGGCCGCCGCGTCGACGTCCAGCTCGACGCCGAGACCGGGCGCGTCGGAGAGGTGGAAGCAGCCGTCCTCCGGGTCCACCCGGGGCGCGCCCCTGACCACCTGCTTGATCTCCGCGTCCGCGAAGTCGTTGAAGTGCTCCAGGACCTTGAAGTTCGGTGTGGTGAAGCCGACTTGGAGCGAGGCCGCGGTGAGCACGGACCCGCCCACGTTGTGCGGGGCGACGAGCATGTAGTGCGTCTCGGCGGTCGCGGCCAGCTTCCGGGTCTCCCAGATGCCGCCGATGTGGCCGACGTCCGGCTGGATGATGTCGGCGGACTGGTCGTCGAAGAGCTCGCGGAACTCGATCCGGTCGTGGATGCGCTCTCCGGTGGCGACCGGTACGTCCACCTTGGCGGCGACCTTCCGCAGCGCCTTCAGGTTCTCCGGCGGGACCGGCTCCTCCAGCCAGGCCGGGGCGAAGGGCGCCATCTCCCTGGCCAGCCGGACGGCGGTGGCGGGGGAGAAGCGGCCGTGCATCTCCAGCATCAGCTCGGCGTCCGGGCCGATGGCGTCCCGTACGGCCTCGATGAGCGAGACGGCGTACAGGGTTCCCTCGTGGTCGAGTTCGAAGTGCCCGGTGCCGAAGGGGTCGATCTTGAGCGCCCGGTAACCGCGCTCCATGACCTCCCGCGCGGCCTTGTGGTACGCCTCCGGGGTGCGCTCGGTGGTGTACCAGCCGTTGGCGTACGCCTTGACCCGGTCGGTGACCCTGCCGCCGAGCAGTTGCCACACGGGGACGCCGAGAGCCTTGCCCTTGATGTCCCAGCAGGCCATCTCCACCACCGCGATGCCGGACATCACGATCTCACCCGCGCGGCCGAAGTCGCCGTACTTCATCCGGCGGACGAGGTCCTCGGCGGCGAACGGGTCGGAGCCGAGGATGTGGTTGGCCTCGGCCTCCCTCAAGTAGCCGATGAGCGCGTCGGTGTGGCCCAGCATCCGGGTCTCGCCGACCCCCGTGATGCCCTCGTCGGTGTGCACCTGGACGTAGGTCAGGTTGCGCCACGGCGTCCCGACCACATGGGTGCTGATTCCGGTGATGCGCACGGTGCCCGCCTCTCGGCTGCTCGACATCGATGTCGCTGTTCGAGATTTCGTCAGTCGTTCGAAATGCTGGCGAGACAGTAAGGAGGGGGTGGTGAGGGTGTCAATGGGTCCGACAGATAACGGTTTCGGCGAGACTTTCGACAACCCTTTCGATCCCGCACAGAACCTTCACAGGGGTGCCTAGGAACCGCACCCATCCGGAACTTACTCTTCCCGCGTCATGAACTACTGCCACCCGTGCCGACGGCACCTCAACGGCGCCCTCGCCTGCCCGGGGTGCGGCACCCCAGTGGAGACACCTTCCGCGTACGCGGGGGATCGGGGAGTGGGCGCGGAAACGGCGAACTTCCAAGTCCCGCAGGAGAGCCGTGAGTTCCACCCCGAAGAGGGGCGGGACGGGCGCGACAGCCACGACGGGTACGACGGCCGCGACGGGGATGGCCTCGACGGCGGTCCTGCCGAGCCGGAGGGGCGGGCCGGGCGGCGCCGCACGCGCGGCCGCGGCCGGGGCGGAGCCGCCGAGGCGGCCCGGACGGACGCCGAGGACGCCGAGGACGCCGAGGACGCCGAGGACGCCGAGGACGCAGGGGGCGCGGGGAACGCGGGGGACTCCGAGGGCACGGAGGACACGGAGAGCGCGGAGGTCGAGGGGCGCCGGGGCGCGAGCCGGCGGGACCGCAAGGCCGCGGCCCACCGCCGGCGCCGCCGCCGGGTCCTGCTGATAGCCGTCGGCTTCGTACTGGCGGGCAGTGGCCTGAGCCTGGCCGAACTCGGCGTCGACGCACCGGGCCTGCCCGGCTTCTCCCACCCCGAACCGGCGGCGGTCGGTGACGATGCGGAGGAGGGCGACGCGTCCCCGACCGGCACCGGCGGGACGACCGCGCCGGCTGACGACGCTCCGGGGACCGGTACGGGCACGGCTTCGCCGGACGCCTCCGGGTCGGCCTCGCCCTCCGCCTCCGCGAAGGGCGGGAAACCGGAACCGGACGCGAGCGACGCGAGCAGCCCCCGGGAGTCGGCGGAGGCCACGGCGCAGAACGGCACGGGCGGGGGCTCGGACGGACCGGGCGCTCCGGACCCGGCGACCTCGGAGGCGCCCCGGCCCGCGGACCCGCCGACGACGGACCCCGCCCCACCGGCCCCTCAGCCGGATCCGACCCCCACGCCGACGCACAAGTGCGACCGCTTCCTGTGGTGGTGCACGTAGCGGGCGATCCACGGGCCGGCGGGCCGCGTCGTCGGCGCTGGGCTCCACGTCGCCGTGACGGCGGCCGCGGTCAGCCGGGTTCCCCCTGGTCCACCATCCGCCGCAGCAGGTCCCGCAGCGCCATGCGCTCCTCCTCGGAGAGGCCCGCCAGCGGCTCGCGCGCGAAGCGCAGCCCTTCCCTCAGCTCCCGGGCCACCCGCCGCCCGTCCTCGGTCGCCGCCGCCAGCTTCACCCGCCGGTCGCCCGGATCCGCCTGCCGCTCCACCAGTCCCCGCGTCTCCAGCCGGTCCACGATCCCGGTGACGTTCGACGGCTCGCACTTCAGCTTCTGCGCCAGCTTCCGCATCGGCAGCGGTTCCAGCGACAGCAGGCTCAGCAGCCGCGCCTGCGCCCCGGTCAGCGCGTGCTCCCCGGCGGCTTCCTCGTAGTCCTCGTAGAACCGGGCCACGACGTCGCCGATCAGCTCGACGACCTCCAGGGTCAGCGCGTCGGGTCGGCGGGTGTTCGGTGCAGCGGCCATGCGTCCAGCGTACCGGCTTACTTGACTTCATGAAATATTTAGGCGCATGGTTGTTTCAGTAACTGAAGTAATCGAAAGGCGCTGTCGTGATCAACCGAGAATGGCACCTGCTCAGCCGTCCGGTCGGCTGGCCGAAGCCCGAGGATTTCGCCCTGGTCGAGACCGGGATCCCGCAGCCGGGCGAGGGTCAGGTCCTCGTACGCAACGAGTACCTCTCCGTCGACCCTTATATGCGGGGCCGGATTACGAGGTTTTGACAAACTACACGCTCTGTAACCGCCTCCAGTGCTGTATGTAAGCATGTCATCACTGAGCGTGTAGCCGCTGGACTGATATCCCACATCAACCTCATGCTGCAATAACAATGCCCCTATATAACGGGCCGATAACGTAATTACTACATCACCCCATGACGTGATAACCCGGGGGTAATGATAACGTAATTCTTCCACGGGGACCGCAGGGGCGCCTTTCTTCGTAGCTGTACGGGTTTCAATTATTTTCGAGTGTCCGTGTCTCGGTTTCCCCGGCAGGACACCTAGTGTTCTCCAGAAGGCACAAAAAAAGGGGACCCCCGGTGAAATTACTCACCAGAGGTCCCCAGGATCGTCAGTAGATCTCTCCAACGTAACTAACGTTCTCATCCCATGCAGGCTTGCTGTGGTGCTGGGGAGGCATCTTGAACTCGACTTCCTTCACAGGCTCCGGAGGATTCGGGTTAGGCTCAATAAGCCCCTCAACCTTGATGAGGTAGCCAGGGTATTCAAGCTCCTGGGAAGCCTCAAAGGTAAGCATTCCATCCTTGGTAAGCTGCCAGACCTCAAGACGCTCACCCTGACTGTGTCCATGCCTCGGGTGGAAGTCGGCATCGCCAGCCGAGACGCAGAAAGTGAACAGGCCGACATGGCGCAGCATGGTTTCCCTGGCAGCAACCATGGCGCGATAAGCCTGCTCCCACTCATCACGTGCCTTGGCTGCCTTCTCGGCCTGCCTGAGGCCCATGGCCTTCAATTCACCGTGCAGAGCATGTGAATACTCCTGCTTAGCCTTCTGAGCCAGGACCTTCAGAGCAGACACAGTACGGTCGTACTCATCCATCTTGTTCTTCACCGGGGCAAGGAACTCATCCTTATCAGGGAGCGGCTTCTTAGCCCCTACGGCGGCAATCTCAGCCTCTCGGAGTTCCCTCTTAGCGTCTTCAAGGGCAAGGGAGCCATCCTGGCGGGTGCTGGACCATACCGGAGCCACATTGATAGTGCGGTATCGGGAATTCTCCTGGATGTACTTCTCGTGAGCCGCCTCGGCGTCCTGATACACCTTCCTGAGACTCTTCACCTTGGGTGAGAGTGGGAGGTCTGCCGGGGGTTCGATCTCAAAGTTAGTGTCATAAGGCTTAGGCATGGTGGTACTCCTTGATCAGTCGGTATTCATGGTAAGACTGCGCTACATAAGCCAGAGCGCAGAGGAAAAGGTCAGGCTGGCAGCAAATCAACAACCCTGCGGGGCCATGCCCGCAGCGATGGGCTGCCATCAAGCGCGAGTCGGCGATAGGGAGCTTGCTTTATACTGGCCGAACGGAAAAAAGGCGGCTACGCAAATAAAACCTATGGAGGCGTGAAGTGACGTACGGCCAGGTGGAGGCCTACTATCGACACGAACACGGGGATAACCCTGTTTTGCTTCAAAGCCCAAGCGATGTTGACGATTTGATCGACGCGCTCCTCGCAAGTCGGCCATCGGAGAACTTGGCCGCATTGCACAGCTTGGAACGTCCGCTCATGCCAGCAGGGGTTCCCGACCATGAGTTGCTGGTTGGGGCTGACGGAGACCTTCAAGTCGGAGTCCTCGCCTTCATGGACAACGGAAATTTTGTCTCGCTTGATTCCTCGAAGGGGCGAGGAGGGATCTCCTTCTCCATCATGGGAAATGTGACCGAATTTCCGAACCGTTCGGAAATTCCCATCGCTCTTGTGCGTCAGGCTGTAAAGGAGTTCTTGTCCTCTGGGGGGCAGCGTCCAACGTGTGTCCAATGGCAAGAGCCAGAGTTTTGGTGATCTACCCTGTCCTAGTTCGCGCAGTGCCATGGGCCTGCCGAAAAATGGCAACAGCCTTGACGTAGAGCGCTCTCGTGTGTGCTTCCTCTCCATTGTGTCTCTCCTGCATTTTGTAAGCCTCTTTGGCCTAGGCCGCTGCACTCCTTCTGATTTCCTTGTCCAAGGCTCGATGGCATGGCACACACCTTGGGTCATAGTCGGTAATCGACTCAGACCAAGAGTGCAGCGCAGTTCGTATAAGGCCCTTTGCATCTGGCCTCAGTGACCATTCCTCGGCCTGGTTCCCGCAACCAATGCAGGTGTATTCGCTAGCAGGGCCTAGAGAACGTCGCAGAGTCTTGTGTACGCGTCGATATGCTCTGCCGCCTTCAGGGTCCTTGGCTCTCCTTCTCGCAACCCTTTCCCTGATCTCCTTCAGAGTCTTGACTCTGCGCTCCGGATCGCTGAGGTATTCTTCCATGTAGAGCTTGTTACGCTCATGCTCGCAAGGGCTACAGCTTGACCGGTAGCGCTGCACCCCATTGCGTTTCCCGTCCTTGTTGAAGTCGCTTCCTGGCTTCAGCTCACCGCACTTACTGCACTGCTTTCGATCGGTCATCATTCCCCCGTCGTGCATCTATCTTCAAATGTCCTGGGGCGTCATGCCGGCTGAGGCATTGGCCTGAATGTCAATCGCGTTCGGCCGGGTAACGGGTAATCGGTTCCTCTCCGTCCTCGGCCCAGCGCATCTTTTCAAGAGTGAGGAGCGCTCGAAAGGCTTCGGCATCCTCGGAGACCTTGTCTGTCAATTCCATGATCGGGATTCCGAGATGGTGAGCCATTACAACGACCTGAGCCGCAGTCGGCGTCCTAGTGCCGTTTTCCCATCGATGAATGCTGTGGGGATGGACTCCTACCTTTGCCGCTAGTTCCTCATAGCTCATGTTGAGAACCTTGTTGCGCCGGTATCGCCACTCACGACCGTTGTAGACCTTGGCCACTATGCTCTTATCCACGATTACTCCTAGAGGATTGTGTGTGGGCAAATGAAAAGCCCTGACCCTCTAGCGCAATGAGCTAGAGAGCCAGGGCCAACAGTGAGAAAGAGCCCTCTCGGAAGTCTTCTCACTATGTATGTACGTGTCCTTTGTGGCGCAAAGGGACGCCGATTGGCGAAAGAGAGACCTAGATCACTTCCTTGGCAGCCTCCAGCCGCTCACCACGACACTCAGCAACGTCCACGGCAGCCTTGGCCGACTGGACCAGGAAGCAGAGCGCATGAACCAGTTCAGCCCTGGTCACCTCTGTGTGCTTCTTCAGCAGCCTCTCAACACGGCCAACGTCCTTGGCTGCGGTCCGGAGGGCTGCCGCCTCTGCGGTCTCAGCGATGACTGCCATGAGGCCTCCAGGTTGGTAGTAGGCAGTACGCCCTGCCTCGTCCGCTGGCATGCGCTGGAGTCGCTGAGAGGCTCCCCACTCGACACCGAGGGAGTCACGGTGAGATCCCTCATGTCCTGGATCCCTCAGACAGCCGAACCGAGAGAGACGGCTCTCAGGGCACCGTGGAAGCTCGGACAGAGGTTCTGGGATGCTGTGCATGGGTTCGGATCACCTTCCGAATCAAGGCCCTGGATCAGAGCTAGTCCCTCTGCCCAGGGCCGTTTCTCTTGGCTGGCCAGACTACCTGACTACCTCGAAACGTCGATAGCACGGCAGGAGGTTTGGTCGCACCCTGACTAGGTGGAGATCAACAGGCAGCTTCCTCATTGGCCTCAGGTGGCAGAGGAGATCAAGCGGCGCATCCTGGCAGGGGAGTACAAGCCTGGGGAGCGTGTACCGGGGACAGTGAGCATCGCCTCTGAGTTCAACGTGTCTCAGTCAACGGCATCTCGTGCCGTTACTTCCCTACGTGCTCAGGGCCTGGTCTACACAGTGTCGGGACGTGGTTCTTTCGTGGCCGAGAAGTCGTGACGGCGGGGGCGGAACAAACACCCTCTCCAAGAGGTCTGCTCTTGGGTCTCACTGCCAACTAGTTGGCTAGTTCGACTCGTTCACTCCGTTCACTCTGCCTTGGCTGGTTGAGATCCCCCAAAGATCGATACCAGCCCTTGACTGTCTCTCAGGACAGCCAAGGCTACTTACTAAGTAGTTTATATATAAGTAGTTGTAAGTAGTTCTTCTATCACCAGTGATAGGGCTGAGGATGTAGGTATGTCACCAGTGATAGACCTGGACACTTCTCGGCCTAGGTAGGTCTATCACCAGTGATAGAGGTGATCAGGCTGGCTTGCCTAGGCGGTACACCTTCACGAACTTCATGCCAGTGCCGCACTGCCTGATTAGGTCTGCGTCCTTCAGTGCCTTCACTGCTCTGTTGGCAGTAGGCTCAGACATATTGGCGTTTGCGGCCAGGGTTGCAATGCTCGCAGAGCAGCCATGACTATTCGGTCCGCAGTAGTGGGACATGCTCACTCCCAACACCTTGGCAGAGGGCTTTATGTCAGTGCCAATCATGTGCCGTTGCCAGTCCATAGGAGTAGCGGTCATGTCCTGCCAGTCGTCAGGGGCAGGCTCTCTGTCCCTCTCTGCCATCCATTCAGTCAAGGCGGCAGCCTTATCCTCATCGGTCATTTCGTAAGGCTCTACATGGCCCTGTGAGGCTCTTTCAAGCTCCGCCAAGGATTCAGGGTCGGTCTGCTTTTTAGGGGCCATCTCAGAGGCTTGTGCAGGCTTCCCCCACGGAGCTATGTCGACCTCCCAAGGGTTGGGGCCACCGAAGGGACTAGAGGTTGTGTTTACGGGTTCCATGGCTTCTCTTCTCAGGGATAGGGAAGGGCCCCCAATCCCAATCGATCGGGGGCCCTAGCGTGCATTGTGTTCGGTGTGGCTCTCAGACCATCTCAGCCTCTTTGAGAGCGTCCCACTTGGTTTTTCTCTCCTCGTAGGTGTCCGGCTCAGGCGTGAACGTGAACGTCTTCTTACCTACCAGGACCCTGTAGCCAGACTCGATGAGTTGCTTACGCTTCCCTTCAAGGTCCAGCCTTGGCCACAGTTCCCCAAAGGTCACTCCCTGGTCTTCCTCGCGCCATCCAGCCTCGACGACAGGCGTAGCTTCAAGCTCCTTCTTACGGTGCTTGTACTGGCTCATGCGGGCCCGATAGCCGTCCTGGTCATCATCCCAGTCACCTTCTTCGTCCTGCTTCCGCAGACGCTCTATGCGCTTAGTGATATCGGTGAGTTCCTTGGCGTTGTCAGAGCCAGGGACCCAAACCCTCTTGGTTACTCGCACGCTGGCGAACTTCTGAAGGAAGTGGATTTCCATCATCTCTTCAATGGCCTCTGCGCGGCAGGAGATGCCGACACACCTATCTGCCTTGGGCCATGCTCCGCAGACGTAATAGCGGTAGGTCGCTCCTCGGAGGGTGGAAGACTTGTGACGTGCCTTGAAGCCACACTGAGCGCAGTACACCACCCCATACATGGGGCTGGTGCCATTCACCCTAGGAACGCTTGTGACCTCCCTGCGCTTCACCGCAGCCTGAAGGGATTCCCACTCATCCTGAGTGAACACAGGCTCAGCGAGCTGAATGGGCTTACCGTCCATGCCATAGATGATCTCTCGCTTGTGCTTCTTCAGGCCAAGGGAAGAGCCATCGGTGAGGATGCGCTTAACTCCTGTCTCGGACCAGCGCTCCCTAGTCCCTTCCTCACCATTCCTAGCCTTTACAGGCTTTCCCTTGCTGACACGACTGCGGTCCCTAGCGGTGAGGACACCCCGGTCGTCAAGACCCTTGGCAATACCGACAAAGGAATTGCCGGCGATCAGCTCTTGCCGCATCCAGCGCAGTTCCTTGGCCATGTCCTCATCGAGTTCAAGGTATGCGGCAGTCTTGCCACCCTCATACTTCTTGACGACTCGGTAGCCAAAGGGAGGGATGCCCCCAGGCCAGCGGTTAGTGAACCTACGGCGGTCGTGGCTTTCCTGGTTCCTGATCTTGATGCGCTCCAGCTCCTTGGCCGGACCTAGGGCCTTGGCGTGAAGGATGAGTCGTCCCTCAGCCGTATGCATCTGCTCATTGAATTGAGGGTCATCCAGCACGATCACGGACTTGCCCCACTCAATGACCTTGAACACAAAGGCCATGAAGTGGATGTCATCGCGGCTGAGCCTGTCCTGAGTGGTGACCCACAACTCATCCCACTGCTCACGTCCCTCAGGGGTGAGCCACGTCCCCAGCTTGGGCCGGACGAACATGTCAACGTCACCAGAGACGGACAGGTCTGCAGCCGTCCCAACGATGGACACACCCCCCTCAGTGACAGCCCTGGTCCTCAGCTTGAGGTCCTGGTCCTCAATGGACTCCGAGCGCTCTCCCTTGTCGTCTGAGATCCGCTCTGCCAGGAGTACCCGTCGCATGTCCCTGTCTCCCTCCCCGGACGGCTCCCCACCGTCCCTGTGTGGCACGGCAGTTGCGCCGTACCTCCTGGTCACAGGGTACCTGAATGTTTGTCACTCAGCCGTCATCCGAGGCCGGATGAGTGCGGCCGAGTCGTACGCCGCGCCGTACGAACTGGGCAGGCCCATGCAGGGCGGCGCCGTCGGCGAGGTCGTCGCCTCCGAGGCCGAGGGGATCGCCGTCGGCGACCACGTCCTGCACTTCGGCGGCTGGCGCGAGTACGCCGCCGTGAACGGCCGCAGCGCGGTCAGGGTCGACCCCGCGGCCGCGCCCCTGCCGGCGTACCTCGGCGTGCTGGGCATGACCGGGCTGACCGCCTACGCGGGTCTGCTGCGCACCGCCTCCTTCAAGGAGGGCGACGCCGTCTTCGTCTCCGGCGCGGCCGGCGCGGTCGGCGGCCAGGTCGGGCAGATCGCCAGGCTCAAGGGCGCCTCGCGGGTGATCGGCTCCGCCGGCTCCGACGAGAAGGTCCGGCTGCTGACCGAGGAGTACGGCTTCGACGCCGCCTTCAACTACAAGAGCGGCCCGGTGGCCGAGCGGTTGAGGGCCGCCGCCCCGGACGGCATCGACGTCTACTTCGACAACGTCGGCGGCGAGCACCTGGAGGCCGCCATCGGCTCCCTCAACCTGGGCGGCCGCATCGCGATCTGCGGAATGATCTCGGTCTACAACAACACCGAGGCCGCCCCGGGCCCGAAGAACCTCGCCCGCCTGATCCAGACCCGTGGCCGCATCGAGGGCTTCCTCGTCGGCGACCACTACGACCTCCAGCCCGAGTTCGTGCGGGAAGTCGGCGCCTGGGTGCGCTCGGGCGAGCTGAAGTACCGCGAGACCTTCGTCGAAGGCATCGGGAACACGCTGGAGGCGTTCCTCGGTGTGCTGCGCGGCGACAACACCGGAAAGATGATCGTCAAGCTGTGAGCCACCCGGCGGCCGTTCCCTGGAGTTTCGGTATGCGGTAACTTCTTTCCGGAACCCGAAACCGCCAGGTGCGACCGTGGGCGCGAGTCGCGGCGGACGAAGGAAGGAACGCAACCCCATGCCCAGCCCTGCAATCCGACGTTCTGACGTCCTGTACACCGCCGTCGCCACCGCCGAGAACGGCCGCGACGGCCGGGTCGCCACCGACGACGGCAAGCTCGACGTCGTCGTCAACCCGCCCAAGGAGATGGGCGGCAGCGGCGCCGGCACCAACCCGGAGCAGCTGTTCGCCGCCGGCTACAGCGCCTGCTTCCAGGGCGCCCTCGGCGTCGTCGCCCGCCAGGAGGGCGCCGACATCTCCGGCTCCACCGTCACCGCGAAGGTCGGCATCGGCAAGAACGAGGACGGGTTTGGGATCATCGTGGAGATCTCGGCCGACATCCCGAACGTCGACGCCGAGACGGCCAGGAGCCTGGTGGAGAAGGCCCACCAGGTGTGCCCGTACTCGAAGGCGACCCGGGGGAACATCACGGTGACGCTGGGCTGAGCCGACGGCTCGGTCGCCCGCGGGCGCTTCCAGCCGGTGCCGGGGGCCCGATCGTGCTCCGCGCTTCGCGCCTTTGCGCGTTCGCTCCCTCGGCACCGGCGCGCCCCCCGTCGGTGGTGGCTGCGCCGGTCGACCACGCTCCGCCCGAGAACGTACGCGCACAACTGCCCCTTGTGGTCCGGCCGCTGAGCCGCCACGAACGCGGCGAACTCCTCCCGCACCGGTTCGCAGCCGTCGGCGACCGAGCCGTGGATCCCCCGGGTCATGCGCGGGCGCGTACCCGGAGGACGGGCGGGCGCGGGCTCCGCATACAGTTTTTCCATGCGTGACCTCGGGGCCGGCTTCGCCCATCTCCTCAACGGCCAGCGCTGGATGGCCCGGCACGGGCAGTCGTACCGCTTCGGACTGCTCCCGGGCCTGATCACGCTGGTGCTGTACACGGCGGCGCTCACCGCGCTCGCGCTGTGGGGCGGCGACGCCGTCACCTGGGCCACCCCCTTCGCCGACGACTGGCCGGGTCCCTGGACCGGTCTCTTCCGCGGCCTGCTCACCGCCGTGCTGTTCGCCCTGGGGCTGCTCCTCGCCGTGGTCACCTTCACCGCGGTCACCCTCCTGATCGGCCAGCCCTTCTACGAGAGCCTTTCCGAGCAGGTGGACCGGGAGGTGTCGCCCGACGGCACGGCGCCCGAGTCCGGCCTGCCGCTCTGGCGCGACCTGTGGATCTCGGCCCGCGACAGCCTGCGCATCGTCGTGCGGGCCGCACTGTGGGGCGTACTGCTCTTCGCGCTGGGCTTCCTGCCGTTCGTCGGGCAGACGGTCGTGCCGGTGCTCGGGTTCTTCGTCACCGGCTTCTTCCTGACCGAGGAGCTCACCGCCGTCGCCCTCCAGCGCCGGGGCGTGGGGCTCGGCGACCGTCTGGCCCTCCTGCGCTCCCGCAAGCTGCTGGTCTGGGGCTTCGGCGCCCCGCTCGGCCTGGCCTTCCTGGTGCCGTTCGTGGCGGTGTTCCTGATGCCGGGCGCGGTCGCGGGCGCCACCCTGCTCGCCCGTGAGCTGCTGGACGAGGAGACCGGCGACGCGGTCACCCCGGCACCCCGGACGCCGCCGCCGTCGCAGTCGGCGGCACCCGCCTGACGCGGAGGCCGGGCACAGCCGGGCGAAGCCGCCCTCGTTTGTGAAGGGTTCGTACGAGATCGCGGCACAGTGCCCGATGACCGGCCGGCTTCTCCCCCCGGCGGTTAACGTCGGGTCCGGGCCGAGTCCGCCCACCGGCAGCCCCGGTCCGGGACCTGACCCCTGGGCCGGGGCTGGGCCGGCGCGCTCAGCGCGTCGAGAAGCCGTACACCGTCCGCGAGCGGAAGACCTCGCCGGGCCCGAGCTCGGTGCTCGGGAAGCCGGGGCGGTTGGGGGAGTCCGGGAAGTGCTGGGTCTCCAGGGCGATCCCGTCGCCCGGGGCGAAGGGCGCGGGGAGATGGTCGCCGGTGTAGAGCTGGAGGCCCGGCTCGGTCGTCGCCACTGTCAGGACCCGCCCGGACGCCGGATCGTGCAGCACGGCGACCTCCACCGGCTCGTCCGTGACGCCTTTGTCGAGGACCAGGTTGTGGTCGTAGCCGGAGCCCACCTTCCGCGTCTCCCGGAAGTCGAAACGGGTGCCCGCCACCCCGTCGAGGGCACCGGTCGGGATCAGATCCGCGCCCACCGGCGTGTACCGGGAGGCGGCGAGCCGCAGTTCGTGCCCGCCCGCGTCGCCGAAGCCGCCGAGGTTCCAGTACGAGTGGCTGGTGAGGTTGACGACGGTCGGCGCGTCCGTGACCGCCGCGTAGGCGATGTGCAGGGCGCCCGCGTCGTCCAGGGTGTACGTCACCGAGACCTCCAGGCGGCCCGGGAAGCCCTCCTCGCCGTGCGGACTGACCCGGCTGAGCCGCACGCCGTGCTCGACCGGCGCCGCCTCCCACATCCGCTTGTCGAAGCCGCCGTCACCGCCGTGCAGCGAGTTGCCGCCCTCGTTCTGCTCCAGCGCGTACGTCCGCCCGTCCAGCGGGAAGCGGCCCCCGGCGATCCGGTTGGCGTACCGCCCGATCAGCGCGCCGAGGAACGGCTCGGGGTGGGCCAGATAGCCGTCCAGGTCGGGGAAGCCCAGCACGACGTCCGCAGTGCGCGCGTCCCGGTCCGGGACCTCCACCGACTGCACGATCCCGCCGTACGACAGCACCCGTACCCGGACCCCGGCCCGCTCCAGCTTCCAGCGGTGCACCTCGGTGCCGTCGGCCAGAGTGCCGAAGGGTTCGCTCATGGGGTCGCTCGTGGGGTCGCTCATGGGGAAACCCTAAGTCCTGTCGTCAGGGCCTTCCGGCGGCTCCGCAGGGGCTCCGCGGGGGTCTTCAAGGGCCTCTCAGGGAGTCTTCGCGGTGACGGTCCGGTAGGCGATCTCGGCGATCCGGGCCTGGCCGTCGCGGCTCGGGTGGAACCAGTCCCAGTGGCTCAGCTGGTCGGTGCCGAAGCGGTAGTCGAAGACCGCGTTGTTGTCGAAGCGGCAGCGGTGGTCCTTCGCGCAGACCTCCTTCAGCACCTCGTTGTACGCCCGCACCCGGGCCTGCACCGTGTCGCGCCGCTTGGTGGCCGCCGCGTCCAGCGCGTCGGCGTCGCCCAGCATGGACGGGCAGATGCCGAGCTTCCAGATCTGCTTGCCCAGGGCGTTCGTACGGCCCTCGGACCACAGCCGCTTCAGGTCCGGCACGCTGGAGACGTACACCTGTGTCTTGGGCAGGGCCTGACGCAGTGTGTCCATCGCGGCGTCGAACTCGGCCCGGAAGACCGCCACCGGCGTCATCGCGTCCAGGGAGTCCCGGCAGGCGTCGTTCGCTCCGGCCATGACGGTCACCAACTGCGGCTTCTTCCGCACGGCCTTGGCCATCTGGCTGTTCAGGTCGGTCATCCGGGACCCGGTCACCGCGAAGTTCCAGCTGCGCTGGGCCGCCCCGGTCAACCCGAGCAGCCGCACCGCCAGGCTGTTGACCGACGCGTCGCTGCCCGTCGCCCAGGACGCCTCCGGGCAGTCCGTCAGCACCATGCAGGAGTCGAAGCCGCGGGTGATGGAGTCGCCGACCGCGGCGATCGAGTCCGGGCTGGTGTTCCAGACGGGTGGCGGTGCCGCGGACGGGCGGGAGGCTCCGGCCCCGGCCTCCAGTCCGACGGCGTTGCAGCCCGCGGTGGCCAGTACGGCCGCCGCCACGACGGCGTGAGCGGCCCGGGTACGGTGACGTCGTTTCCGCATGCCCTGGTGATCCCCTCGGTCGTCGTGAAGTGCTTCCCTCCATGAGAACGCGCGAGTGTTCCCGCCCCCACTCGAGTGGGGGGCTCGCACCCGTACAAGCGTCCCCCTGGGTGAATGGAGGGCGTTTCCTGGCACTGGGACCGACGGTACGTCACACTCCTTGCCCCGTCTCACGGTAGCCTCGCCATCAACGTGGCCTCAAACGCCACCGCTGTCCGCCCGCCCGCACCATGTCCCGCTCTGTCCGGAGGTCCCGGTGACGACACGTGGAGTTCTGTACGTGCACTCCGCGCCGCGCGCGCTGTGCCCGCACGTCGAGTGGGCCGTCGCCGGGGTGCTCGGTACGCGCGTCAGCCTGGACTGGATCCGGCAGCCCGCCGCGCCCGGCACCTGGCGCTCGGAGTTCTCCTGGCAGGGCCAGCCCGGCACCGCGTCCAAACTCGCCTCCGCGCTGCGCGGCTGGCAGTTGCTGCGCTTCGAGGTCACCGCCGAGCCCTGTCCCACCGCCGAGGGCGAGCGCTACAGCTGCACTCCCGACCTCGGCATCTTCCACGCCGTCACCGGCATCCACGGCGACATCCTCATCCCCGAGGACCGGCTGCGCGCCGCCCTGCTGCGCTCCCAGCGCGGCGAGACCGACCTGGAGGCCGAACTCGCCAAGCTCCTGGGCAAGCCCTGGGACGACGAACTGGAGCCGTTCCGCTATGCGGGTGAAGGCGCTCCCGTGCGCTGGCTGCACCAGGTGGTCTGACGGCTTCGGGATCCCTCCGCTCCGGAATACGACCGCTGGCGGAACCCGAGGGGCCCCCCCCCCGCGGGGGGGGGCCCCCCGGGTGCGCCCCCGGGGGGTGTGAGACCCAGCGGGACCCCCGCAACCCCGGGTGGCCCCCCCCGCCGCAACGC